>CAKTWE010000006.1 GCA_934630385.1 uncultured Collinsella sp. | reverse complement strand
GCGGACATGGCTCAGTTGGTAGAGCACAACCTTGCCAAGGTTGGGGTCGCGGGTTCGAGCCCCGTTGTCCGCTCCAACTATCTTACGCGGTTCTAACGAACCGCGTTTTTTGTTGACACTGCGCGAGCCCCGGGCACCCCATCTTGCCCCTCAATCGTCGGTCGCGTACATAAAGTACGCTTCCCTCCTCTTTCGCGGCAACCTGGGGCACCCGGAGCCCGCTCGCTGTCGTGGCCGGGGAAGTGGGTCTTCCGTTCTTTTCACTAATCGATTGATTCGTCCCAGGAGGCTCGAACCCGTGAGGGAGCGAGCGTTTGGGGCGTTGCTGCGGCGTTGTTTGCCGTGAATGTCATCTTTGGGCGTATCATCGTGGGCATCTCGCAAAACCTCGTTGCAAGGGAGACACACACCATGGCTACAGAAAAGTCCTCCTCGCGCTCATGGATGTCCGATGCCGCGATCTATCAGATTTACCCGCGCTCGTTTAAGGATTCGACTGGTTCGGGTCTGGGCGATATCGCGGGCATTACCCAGCAGATGGACTATCTTGAGCGGCTGGGTATCGAGGCCATCTGGCTGAGCCCGTTTTACCCATCGCCTCTTGTTGATGGCGGCTATGATGTGGCGGACTACTGCGACGTCGACCCACGTCTCGGCTCGCTTGACGACTTCGATGACATGGTCGCCGCGGCTCACGCGCACGGCATCAAGGTCATCGTCGACATCGTGCCCAACCATTCGTCCAAGCAACACCCTTGGTTCAAAGCCGCTCTTGCCGCCGGCCCCGGATCGCCCGAGCGCGCCCGCTATATCTTCCGCGATGGTCGCGGCGAGCATGGCGAGCTGCCTCCCACCAATTGGAATGCCAACTTTGGCGGCCCCGCCTGGACGCGTGTTGCGGACGGTCAGTGGTATCTGCACATGTTTACGCCCGAGCAGCCGGACTTTGACTGGTCATGCCCCGAGGTTCGCGCGTTCTTTTGCGACGTCCTGGCGTTTTGGAGCGATCGAGGCGTCGATGGCTTTCGTATTGATGTGGCGCACGGTCTCGCCAAGGATCTCAACCGCGATGACCTCGACCGTTGGCATCTCGCCGAGGGCGATGACATGGTTGAGGACGGCACCCATCCGCTGTGGGACCGCAACGAGGTCCACGAGATCTATCGCGAGTGGCGCCGCGTGTTCGACCGTTATGATCCGCCACGCAGCGCCGTTGCCGAGGCGTGGGTGCTGCCCGAGCGCCAGTATCTCTACGCGCGTCCCAGCGAGCTTGGCCAGACATTCAACTTTGAGTTTGCCAAGGCCACTTGGACCTATGATGACATGCACGCTGCAATCGAGGAGGGCTTGAAGGCGGCTATCGAATCCGATTCTGCCTCGACCTGGGTACTCTCCAACCATGACGTGCCGCGCGTGGCGACACGCTATGCCCTGCCGCAAATCAAGGCGACGCGCTACCACCAGATTGCGCTCGACTGGCTCTTACGCGACGGGTCGTCTTATGACGAGGACCGTGAACTCGGCGAGCGCCGCGCGCGGGCGGCCCTTTTGCTTGAGTTGGCGCTTCCGGGCTCGGCATACGTGTATCAGGGTGAGGAGCTCGGCCTTTTTGAGGTGGCTGACATCCCGTGGGCTGCACTCGAAGATCCCACTGCGACCAATACGCACGGACCGAAGCGCGAGAAGGGGCGCGACGGCTGTCGTGTGCCCTTGCCGTGGGTGGCAGCGGACGATCCCGCGCAGGGCGGATCGTTTGGGTTTTCACCGGCGGACACCGATGCGGCGCCCCATCTGCCACAGCCTGCATGGTTTTCCGATTACGCTGCCGATAGGGAAGAAGCGGACCCGACATCGATGCTTGCGCTCTATCGCGACGCCCTCTGGCTGCGGCGCAGGCTGCGCGAGTGCGCCAACGATCTTGCGTGGCTCGATCTTGACGGGCGCACCGGCCTTGCGGATGGTGCCGAGGGCGCTGAGGGCGGCGTCATCGCCTATCGCCGCGACAACGGCTGGGCGTGTGTGACGAACTTCGGTGCAGCACCCGTGGAGCTGCCGGCGGGTAGGGTCCTGCTCACCTCATCACCGCTTGTAGACGGTAGGCTCGCGCAGGACAGCTCTGCCTGGATCATGCTCGGTGAGATGTAAGGGCCTCTTGCGGCGAGCTTTCGTTTGCCTACACCTTCTGTGGTGGCTGATGTCTTCGCGAGGTTCGCGAGGGCGTCGCAAAACTTTTCAAAAAAAGTTCTTGCATAGGATGCGGGCATCACGTAAGATTAATCCTCGTAAGCGGACATGGCTCAGTTGGTAGAGCACAACCTTGCCAAGGTTGGGGTCGCGGGTTCGAGCCCCGTTGTCCGCTCCATTTGGGCGTTTAGCTCAGGGGGAGAGCGCTTCCCTGACACGGAAGAGGTCAGAAGTTCAAATCTTCTAACGCCCACCAAATGTTCGCAGCTCAGAGGCTTAGTCTCTGGGCTGTTTTGTTTTGGTCGCCAAATACGTCACCAAATATCGAGTTTTTGATCTTCCGGGATGCTTCTCAGTAGTCATCCGAGGAAACTCTCATCTTCTCCGTTTGCATACACATATCTTTCAAGGATTCGTGCCGCGGTTGCATGAGGCTCAGCAAGGCACGACCGCTACATGTTGGTCAAGCATAATCTTTTGGATTCTTTTGGCGTGAGCGGCTTGGTTTTGGTAGGATTTGTCAGCGGCTTGACTAAGGGGGTTTTATAACTGCCATGCAGGTAGCCGTGTTGGTAACGTTTTACCGACTTGCCAAGAACCCCTCATAATTAATGTGTCTGCAAAATGACCAATTGCTTTGACCTGCTGAAACACTATATGTTGTGTTTGACCTAAAAAAAGAATACAGGATATAGATGCCTCTTTGTCGTATGATAGATGGCGGACAGAGAACGAAGACCTTAACTGCCTCTTTTGAACGTGTCCTTGAGCCGCTTGATCGGCTCCTGGGAATGTCCGCATGGAGGCTTATGGTTTATCGAGAACACAGATTGCGCGACGGCGCCGCAAGACGGGGGCAAGCCCTGCCGGGCATCGTTTGGCTCTGAAACGCAATGAGACTACGACGCGAAAGAGGCAAGAGGATGAAGATCATCAAGCGCAGCGGCACCGAGGTTGTCTTTGACATCGATAAGATCGTCAATGCGATTCGCGCCGCCAACTTGGAGGTCGAGGAGGGCTCTCGTCTTACCGACCGCCAGGTGGTTTATGCGGCGCAAAACGTCGCCGAGGCATGCGAGAACGCGGGCCACACTGTTTCGGTCGAGGAGATTCAGGATCTGGTCGAGGACGAGATCATGCGTCTCGACTGCTACGAGGTTGCCCGCCACTACATCATCTATCGCTATGTTCAGAGCCTGAAGCGCCAGAAGAACACGACCGACGACAAGATCCTGTCGCTGATTGAGTGCAATAACGAAGAGGTCAAGCAGGAGAACTCCAACAAGAACCCGACCGTCAACTCCGTTCAGCGCGACTATATGGCCGGCGAGATTTCCAAGGACCTGACCCAGCGCGTGCTGCTGCCCCAGGAGATCGTGGATGCCCATAATGAGGGCCTGATCCATTTCCACGATTCGGATTACTTTGCCCAGCACATGCACAACTGCGATCTGGTGAACCTGGAGGACATGCTCCAGAACGGCACCGTTATCTCGGGCACGCTGATCGAGAAGCCGCACAGCTTCTCGACCGCGTGCAACATCGCGACGCAGATCATCGCCCAGGTTGCTTCCTCCCAGTACGGCGGCCAGTCTATTTCGCTGACCCATCTCGCCCCCTTTGTTGAGGTGAGCCGTCAAAAGATTCGCGGCGAGGTCGCTCGCGAGCTTGAGGAGCTCGGTGTCTCGGCGTCTGCCGAGAAGGTGCGTGAGGTCGTTGAGGATCGCCTGCGCGATGAGATTCGTCGCGGCGTCCAGACGATTCAGTATCAGGTCGTGACCCTTATGACCACGAATGGCCAGGCGCCGTTTGTGACGGTCTTTATGTATCTCAATGAGGCCCGTACGCCCCAGGAGAAGCACGACCTTGCCATGATTGTGGAGGAGACGCTTCGCCAGCGTTACGAGGGCGTTAAGAACGAGGCCGGCGTGTGGATCACCCCGGCCTTCCCCAAGCTCATCTATGTACTCGAAGACGATAACGTTCACGAGAATTCCCCGTACTTCTACCTGACCCAGCTGGCTGCTAAGTGCACCGCCAAGCGCATGGTGCCCGATTACATCTCCGAGAAGAAGATGCGCGAGCTCAAGCTGTCTAAGGGCGAGACCGCCGGCAACGGCGATTGCTACACCTGCATGGGTTGCCGCAGTTTCCTGACGCCCGACCGTTCGGGCAACGGCTTTAACAATGTCGCCAACGCGCTGAACTATGACCCGACCAAGCCTAAGTACTATGGTCGCTTTAACCAGGGTGTTGTGACCATCAATCTGCCCGATGTTGCGCTGAGTTCGCATCAGGACATGGACAAGTTCTGGAAGATTTTCGACGAGCGCCTTGAGCTGTGCCATCGTGCCCTGCTGTGCCGTCATGAGCGCCTGATGGGCACGCTTTCGGATGCCGCGCCGATTCTTTGGCAGTACGGTGCCCTGGCGCGTCTGAAGAAGGGCGAGACAATCGATAAGCTGCTCGTGGGCGGCTATTCCACCATCAGCCTGGGCTATGCCGGTCTGTATGAGTGCGTCAAGTACATGACGGGTCACAGCCACACCGAGAAGGAGGGCACGCCGTTTGCCATGGCCGTCATGCAGCGCATGAACGACAAGTGCGCGGAGTGGAAGGCTGCGAGCGACATCGATTTCTCGCTGTACGGCACGCCGTTGGAGTCGACGACCTACAAGTTTGCCAAGTGCCTGCAGCGTCGTTTTGGCATTATCCCGGGCGTGACGGACAAGGGCTACATTACTAACAGCTATCACGTCCACGTGTCCGAGGAGATCGATGCCTTCGACAAACTTAAGTTTGAAGGCATGTTCCAGCAGCTTTCGCCGGGCGGTGCTATCTCCTACGTTGAGGTTCCCAACATGCAGGACAACCTCAAGGCTGTCATTCGCGTGATGCAGTACATCTACGACAACATCATGTACGCCGAGCTCAACACCAAGAGCGACTACTGCCAGGTGTGTGGTTATGACGGCGAGATTAAGATTGTCGAGGACGATGGCAAACTGGTGTGGGAGTGCCCCAACTGCGGTAACCGCGACCAGGAGAAGATGAATGTCGCTCGTCGTACGTGCGGCTACATCGGTACCCAGTTCTGGAACCAGGGTCGAACCGAGGAGATCCGCGACCGCGTGCTGCATCTCTAATAACTATCCCAGGCTACCCCGTAGCGAGGCCCCGGACCTTTACTCGCTATTTCGGACAGTCCTGGCTCACGACGGAGGCGCCACTGGCGCCTCCTGTTCGTGCGGAACTCATATCGAGCAAAGGTCCGGGGCCTCGCTACGGGGCAGCCAAGTTGACGTAGCTGAGATGCAGCATGCGGTCTGCTCACTCCTCGAAGTTCTTAGCGGAAATGAGTTGACTTGCAATAACGGTTTGCTTACAGCAACGGTTGAGCTGCAACAAAGTTTTTATTGGACCTCGAACCCTATGCTCGATGTTCGCTTCGTTCATTGAGTTACCCTTTGCATGAGGTCGGGACATGTCGTCCCGCCCGCAGTTTCGCAGGCCGAAGGCCGAGAATGTTTGAGGACGGGATGATATGTCCCGGCCTCCCGGGAGAGTTACCTATGAACTACGCGAACATTAAGTATTTCGACATTGCTGATGGGGAAGGCGTTCGTACTTCACTGTTTGTGAGCGGGTGCCGTCGTGGGTGCAAGAATTGCTTTAACTCTGTTGCGTGGGACTTTGCTGCGGGCGAGCCCTTTGATCGCACCGTCGAGGACAAGATCATCGAGAGCCTCGACCATCCCTTTATCGATGGCCTGACGATTCTGGGCGGAGAGCCCATGGAACCCGAGAACCAGGCGGGACTCGTTGATTTTATTGAGCGTGTTCGTGCCACTTATCCTGTGGGGTCGGGAAAGACCATTTGGTGCTTTACCGGCGATGTGCTCGAGGAGCTTATGCCGGGCGGTCGTCACCATACCGAGGTGACGGACCGCATTCTCGCCTGCCTCGATATGTTGGTGGACGGTCCGTTCGTTCAGGATCTGCACGATATCTCGTTGCGCTTTAGGGGCTCGAGCAACCAGCGCGTGATTGATATGAACGCCACGCGCGCCCGTGCTGAGCGCGAGGGTGTTGCGCTTTGTGATGCGGTTGAACTTTGGCGGGACGATCCGGTCTATTCGACCCATACTATGTAGCTGGCAGAGGCTGCGTGCCGGCGTGGTACCATAGCGCGAACGCGAAATCGAAAAAAGTGAGGCCCAGATGGTCGATCAGGAAAAAGTCGAGACTGCCATTAAGCTGCTGCTTGAAGGTATAGGCGAGGACCCAACTCGTGAGGGCCTGCTGGAGACTCCGGCACGCGTCGCCCGTATGTATGGCGAGATTGCCGGCGGTATGGACCAGAGTGCCGAGGAGCACCTGTCCAAAACTTTTGCCGTCGCTTCGAACGATTTGGTTATCGAGCGCGACATTACGTTTTACTCGCTGTGCGAGCACCATCTGCTGCCGTTTTATGGCAAGGCCGCCATTGGTTATATCCCTAACGGTTGCGTGGCAGGTCTGTCTAAGCTTGCTCGCACGGTTGAGGTCTATGCCCGTCGTCTGCAGCTGCAGGAGCAGCTGTGCGCACAGGTTGCCGATGCCCTCATGGAATATCTTGCTCCCCAAGGGGCGATTGTGCTGATGGAAGCCGAGCACATGTGTATGACCATGCGCGGCGTGCAAAAGCCCGGCACCAAGACCGTGACGCTCGCTCGTCGCGGGGTCTTTGAGACCGATCCCGCGCTCGAGGAGCGGTTCTTTAGGATGCTGGGCCGCTAACCATGAGAGTCGTCAACGACTTTACATCGAAGACCGATGAGGGGACGCCGCGTCGAGGCTTTGTGGCTTCGGGCCTGACTCCCTTTGGCGCCATGCCTCGCATTGATTACATTTGTGCCAACGGGCTGTTCCGGCGGCACCTGGGCAACATTGCACAGTTGGAATCGGGGCGCATCTTCTGCCGCCACGGTATTGACCATTTGCTGGATGTCGCGCGTATTATGTGGATTAAGAATCTCGAGGAACAGCTCGAATTTGACCGCGAGGTCATCTACGCCACGGCACTTCTTCACGATATCGGCAAAGATGAACAGTATGAATCGGGTATATCCCATGATGTTGCAAGCGAGCGCGTCGCTGATGCGATTCTCGGCGGCATGCCCGATGACGTGGCGTTTGAGCCGGCCGATGCCGCAGCCATTAAGACGGCCATTCTAGGCCATCGAAAGCTGCGCGTGAACAGCCAACCGCTTGAGCGTCTGCTCTATGCAGCCGACAAAGCGTCGCGCGCTTGCTTTGCATGCCCCGCGCGCAATGCTTGCAACTGGAGCGATGATAAAAAGAACCTGTCGATTCGCGTGTAGTTAGTTTGCGCGGTCGGAGTTCTAAACGAAGGAGACGATCGCGATGAGTAACAAGAAATTGCCCGAGAATGCAACCAAGACTGAAGGCGCCGAGCTCGCTCGCCGTGGAAGGGGCGAAATATCCACCGCAACGGCGGTGCCCCACGTGAGCTATGACGATCTGCGCCATGCCGATCGTATTGTCATTGACGGCCTTGAGGTTTTTGCCAACCATGGCGTGTATCCCGAAGAGAACGCGCTGGGCCAGAAGTTCATCGTGTCCCTGGTGCTCTATGCCGACCTGCGTGCAGCGGGGGAGCACGATAACCTGGACGCCTCGATTGACTACGGCTCGGTGTGCCACGATGTCGATGGCTATCTGCGCGAGCATACGTTTAAGCTCATCGAGGCTGCAGCCGAGGGTGTGGCCCAGATGCTGCTACGTCGTTACCCCTTGCTGCTTGGCGTGCGTGTTAAGCTCGATAAGCCTTGGGCGCCCGTCGGTCTTCCCCTGGCAAGCTGCGGTGTCGAGATCGAGCGCGTGCGCTAACCGGCCCTACAACTCGTTGGCAGGCGGTTTTTTGAGCCGCTGCGACAGAGCCCTATTGTTGGGGCAGTACGTGTCGAGCAGGGCGTGAAACCGCTGATTGTGGCTTGGCTCGAGCAAGTGGACGAGCTCGTGGGCGACAACCATGTCGAGGCATTCGACAGGGTAGGCGGCGAGCTCGCGCGCGATGCGAATGGCGCTGGATTTGGGCGTGCATGAGCCCCAACGCGTTTTCATGCTGCGTACGGAAACGCGGGAAACGGCGACACCCATTGCGATTTCGTATGCGTGCACCATATCGTGCAGTGCCGTGGTGACCTCGGTTGCATAGAGCTGGTCGATGCGGGCCTGGAGCTCATCGGACGTTAGGCCGTCGAGGGCCGTGCACTGCTTTGCCTGCGCGCGCCCACTTGGCTCATCGGTACCCATAAAACTTGCGAAGGTGGCCTGTTTGGGTCGCGGTGCGGGGGATGCAAAGTTGTGATCGAGTGCATCCTGTACCGTGATGGGCTTGCCCCAAAGTGCAATGATGGACGAGGGGCTGAGCGGCTCTCGCACCGTTGCCTGACGTTGCTCGCGCTGGGCAAGTCGGCTGATAATCCAGGCGCTGTTGCGCTTCACAAACGCTTCGATACGCTCGCGGCTGGCGCCGAGCGGTGCGCTGGCGTGGACCTCACCGCTCGATGTGACACGTAGGTTGAAGTTCTTGACGCGCTTTTTGGTAACGATGACGGGGATGGGCGTCCCATCCGGTCGGGATACGGAAATCGTAAACTGCTGCGTCAAAAGCGGTCCTTTGGATTGGGGACGGGCCGGCATGTCGACCGTTCGGCATGCCGGCCCGCTCAAGGGATGTGAAATTAATAACGCTCAAAGAAGGCAAGCGCGTTGTCGCTGCAGAGCTTTTGCATCACGGTCTTGCCAAAGTGCTTGGAGAGCATGTTCTGGAACTCGGGTATCATGCTGGCATCGGAGAGGAAAGCCGGCACCGTGGCGCCGTCCCAGTCGCCGCCGAGCGCGATGACGTCCTCGCCGCCCAGGTCGAGCCAGTGCTCGATATGTGCCGCCAGCTGGTCGAAGGTGACGTCTGCGGCGGTCTTGTCGGTTGCGTCGTTGGAAAGGAACTCGCTGCAGTAGTTGAGGCCGACGATGCCACCCATGTCGCGAATGGTGCGGAACTGGTCGTCGGTGAGGTTGCGTTTGACGCCGCAAACCGCACGGGAGTTGGAGTGGCTGGCGACGAAGGGACGCGTGGCGTGGGCGACAACCTCGTCAAAGCACTCATCGTTGAGGTGGGAGACGTCAAGCACCATGCCGGCGTGCTCCATCTGCGTAAGTGCCTCAATGCCGGCGGCGGTGAGGCCGGCGTGGGTATCGTGTCCGCTCGCGAGCGGCCCCTGCGCATTCCAGCTGAGTGACGACATAAGCACGCCCAAGCTCTTGAGCACTTCGATCAGCGCGGGGTCCTCGGCAAAGAACGTGGCGTTTTCGATGGTGTGGATGCAGGCGACCTTGCCGTCCTTGAGCGCGGGGCGAATGTCTGCGGCGCTGCGCACGTTGACCATGCGGTCGTGGTTGAGCATCGCCTGGCCGCTCATGTGCGCCATGATCTGCGCCTGGAAGCGCGCGGCGTGGGCGGTGGGAATCTCGTCGGGGACAAACGTGGCGAAGCACTGTGCCCACGGCGTGTTGCCGATCTTTGCGAGCGAGATGGCGCAGGCGTTGCCCTCGATGAGGTCGAAATCTTGCGGATGCGTTTCGTCGCCGGGGAAATAACCGTCGGTGCCAGCGGTAAAGCGCAGGTCGAGATCGAGCGTGGCCCAGCCGATGCGGTCGGCGGTGTCGCAGTGTAGGTCAAATACGGGATATGCCATGGTTCCTCCGGTTGCAGCGTTTCTTTGCAAACTGTCTTTGAATTGTATGACTAGGGTATAGTTAGCGCCATATGTTCACGGCGGCCCGCGTTGTGCGCCGCCCTTATCACGGAGGTTACCATGTCCAATCAGGGCAAGAAGGTCAAGACTCATTATCGCGGCACGCTCGACGACGGCACGCAGTTCGATAGCTCCTACGATCGCGGCGAGCCGCTGGAGTTCACCTGTGGCGCCGGCCAGATGATCAAGGGCTTCGACGCTGCTGTTGTCGACATGCAGGTGGGCGAGAAGAAGACCGTGCACATTCCTGCTGCCGATGCCTACGGCGAGCACAATCCCGAGATGGTTCTGACCTTCCCGGCCGAACAGGTTCCCAACATCGAGCAGATCGAGAAGGGCATGAAGCTTTTCCTGTCCACGCCGAGCGGCATGCCCGTCCCCGCCGTGGTCATCGACGTAACGCCCGAGGCCGTGACGCTCGACGCCAACCACGAGCTGGCCGGCAAGGACCTCAACTTTGATATCGAGCTCGTTGAGGTCGAGGGTTAGAGTATGCCTGAGCGCTTGGTTTCGACGACATGCTTGGGAAATCTCAACGATCCGTCCTATGAACTCCTGCTTCGCCGGGAGCTGGGTGGTGTCTTTGAAGTTGACGAGCTGCTGCTCGATTGGGACCAGGCTGATGCATGCGCGTTTGTGGGCGTGACGGAGCTGGGGCGCACAGTCGATGTTCGGCTGGATGCTGCCGACGACGGTCGTCTTGCCGATGGTGACGTGCTCGCCATCGACCGTTCGGGCATGGCGCCCGTGGCGGTTGTCGTGCGCCTGCGCAGTGCCGAGGTTTATTTGGTCGAAGTTGACCGCATGGACCCGATTGCGCTCGCGCATGCGTGCTGGGAGATCGGCAATATGCACGCGCCGCTTTTCCGAGGCGACTCGGACGAGCATACCGTGCGCATGTATACGCCGGTGCAGCCTGTTTTGGGCCGCATGCTCCGGGGTGTCGAGGGTGTTCGGCTCTCGGTGGTTACCCGTGAACTCGATGCGGCCCGGCGCTTTGTGTCGAGTGCAGCGGAGGTCGTCGTGAGCATGGCTCCCGACTTTACCATCGTAAAAAAGACGCGCGGCTAAGCGCGCATATGTGTAAGACGGGCTTTGAGGGGCGACCAATCAAAGTCCGTCTTGCTGTTGATAGGAGGCTTTGGGGAAAGCATATGGGTCTTGAGGGAATCAAGCTGATTGCATGCGATTTGGATGGCACGCTGTTGCATCCGGGGGAGCGCGAGCCGCGTTCCGAGGCCTTTGAGCTCATCGATGAGCTGCATCGTCGCGGTATCGTGTTTATGCCGGCGAGTGGCCGTCAATATGCGAGCTTGCGCTACCTGTTTGCGCCGGTGGCCGATGAACTCGCCTATGTATGCGAGAACGGTGCCCTGGTCATAAGCGAGGGGCGTGCCGTGGTCAAGCGTTCTATGGAGCGTGGCCTGGCCATGGATATCGCGAATGCCGTGGCTGCGTACCCCCATGCCGACGTGACCCTTTCGTGCGAGGGACACCTCTACACCATGAGCGGCAACGATGCGTTTGTTGACCACCTGCGTTATGAGGTCCACTGCGATGTGGCGGTGGTCAACCGTCCCGAGGACATTGACGAGGACGTCATTAAGATTGCCTTCCAGACGCCCGAAGTTGATCAGCCGGTGGCCCTGGAGTATTTCGAGCGCCTCTTTAGCGACCGTGTCGACGTGATGACATCGGGAACCGAGTGGACGGACTTTATCGGCTTTGGTTCGGGTAAGGGTTCCGCGCTTGCCGATTACGGTCGTGCCCTGGGTATTTCGCCCGATGAGATGATGGCGTTTGGCGATAACGAAAACGACCGCGACATGCTCAACGTCGTGGGCCATCCCTATCTGATGGAGAGCTGCAATCCCTCTATGCGTGGCATCAACGACCGCGTCCGTTACGTGCGTACGGTCGAAGAGGAACTGCGCCGCCTGCTCGCCGAGTAGGTTTTCGGGACATGCCTAGAAATGTACTGTTTGCTGTAGCGGATGGGCAAGTAGATTTGCAGGCATGTCCTAAAGGCTACTGGCAGTCGGGGCAGAGTCCCTCAAAGATGGTGTAGTGCGAGCTGACGCTCCATCCGATTTGTTCGGATGCCCTGGCGTCGAGCTGGGCATCGAAGGGGAGCGGCACGTCGATGACGCGGCTGCACGAGGTGCAGATGATATGTGCGTGCGGCTCGATGGTGCGATCGAAGCGGCTGCCGCCCGGCGTCTTAATAGAGAGAATCTCGCCGGCGTCGGCTAAGAGATTGAGGTTGCGGTAGACCGTGCCGCGGCTGATCTTGCCATCCTGTTCGCGTACGGCGTTGTAGATTTCGTCGGCGGTGGGATGGTTATAGCTTTGGCGCACAGCGTCAAGAACCAGCTTTCGCTGCCTGGTATTCCTTCTTTGCACCGCCATGCGCCTCGCCTCTTTTCTGTCAACGGTCGTAGATAAATGATACCGTATTTAGCACACAATACTAATAACGAGGAATGAAACCGTCTTCATTGGCAAGTAGGGCTCGGGTCTGGGCGTCTACAAGGCGAAAACGCGTTCCCATGCGCTCGTAGGAGGCATGAAGCGCCTCGAGATGAGAAAGGATGTTTGCCGGAGCTCCCTGTATCTCCATCTCGACTGAACCGTCTTCCACGTTACGTACCCAGCCGGTGAGTGCGCGTGCCTGCGCGAGGTTGGTGTTGGTGAAGCGGAAACCGACGCCCTGGACCTGCCCTTCCCACCGCAGGAAATAGCGCTGCGGGGCGTCTTGAGTGGCCTCGTCACTTGCGAGCACGGTGAGCCTACGGCGCAGCTCGAGCTCGACGCCAGAAGGCTTTTGGGGTTCGCGGCTGCCGCCGGCGACGCCCGAGAAAAGCTTGTCGAAAAAACCCATCGCTAGGCCTGCTTGCCTGCGTCGGCCGGGAAGGCGATACCCGCCTGCTGACGCACGGCATCCATGATACGCAGCGACACGAGCGTGACATCGCGGTAGTGGCCGAGCTCGTGGCGTCCCGCCGGCGTTTCCCAAATCTCATCTTTAACGTGATGAACGCCGTCGATGGCGGTGATAAAGTCGGCGAGCTCGTATTCCATGGTGTTGCTTGACTTGGGAAGGTCGAGCGCGCGTCCGTTGCCGCCTTGCTCGCGCGGCGCTTCGGTCGCCGATCCGCGCACGACCTCGCCGCGGTAGTCGATGCGGACGTCGCGGGGCGTGGACAGATGGTCGATCTGGATAGTGCCACGCTCGCCTTCGATCTGCGAGGGCAGCAGGTCATTCGTAATTTTGGAGTGCGCAAGCTCGACGGAGATACGGCCACCGCCGTAGCTGGCGAGGATGGAGCCGCAGCCGTCGATGGGGCCGTGCGTGAGCTCTTGCGTTGAGGGGTCAAGCAGCGTGGTCATGCTGGTGAGACCGGAGGGCATGCCGAAGATCTCGACCATGGGCTCGACGGTGTAGACGCCGATGTCCATGAGGGAGCCCGAGGCCATGTGGCAGTCGAAGATATTGGTGGCGCGCCCCGCGAGAACCTCGTTGTAGCGCGAAGAATACTTGCCAAAGCGCAACGATGCACGACGAATGGGCGCAATCTCGCCCAGGGCGTCCTCGATGGCGTGGAAGGCGGGATCGTGGAGGGGACGCATGGCCTCGAGGGCCACGACACCTGCTGCCTCGGCAGCGCGGAAGACTTCCAGCGCCTGCGTTTCGGTGGCGCAGAAGGGCTTCTCGACGATGACGTGCTTGCCACCGGTGATGCAGGCAAGGGCCTGCTCGTAGTGAAGTGCGTTAGGGCTGCCGATATAGACGGCGTCGACGTCGGCGGCTGTCGCAAGCTCATCGAGTGAAGTAAAGTTTCGCTCGCCACCGCGCTCGGCGGTAAAGGCAGCACCGCGATTGGCATCGCGTGAAAGCGTGCCCACAAACGCGGCTTGGTCGTTGGCGTTGACGACTTGGATAAAGTCGTCGGTGATCATGGATGTGCCGATGGTCGCGATGCGCAGCATACGTCCCCCTTGCGTTGTTTGGTCTACAGGATGAGTGTAGCGCGTGGGGATATAAAGCTGTGCGAAAACGCTATTACAGGTCGCTCTCGTTAAAGCCGGTGTCGATATCGAGGTTGCTGCCGTCGGCCGCCGTGGTGGCGAGCTCATCGCAGCGCTCGTTGAGCTCATGGCCGGCGTGGCCCTTAACCCAGATGAACTCCACTTTGTGCTTGCTCTTTGCGGCGAGCAGGCGCTCCCACAGATCGCGGTTCTTGACAGCCTGCTTGTTGGCGGTCTTCCAGCCGCGTTTTTTCCATCCGTCAATCCAGTGCTTGTTAAAGGCGTTGACGACGTACTGCGAATCGGAATGGACTTCGACCTCGCAGGGGCGGTTGAGTGCCTCGAGCGCCGCGATAACCGCCATGAGCTCCATGCGGTTGTTGGTGGTCTTGGCGTAGCCGCGCGAAAGCTCGGAGGTAAAGGTCTTGCCGGCGGGGTTGGTGTATTTGAGCACGGCGCCGTAGCCGCCGCGTCCCGGATTTGATCGGGCCGAGCCGTCGGTATAGATGATGACCTTCACATGGTTCCTTTCGTTGGGTACGTTTCGTGTGAGTGACCATTGTAGCGCCATGCCCGCCGGGGGCTAGCAATCTACGATTTCTACCCCGTCTTCCGACAGTTAGTTGGCATGGATGATGCGGTTGAGCTCGTCGAGGTATTGTTGCAAGAGGGGAGAGGGCTTGCGATCGTCGTGCATGATATAGCCTACGTGCATCGTTGGGGCGTCTGCTAACGGGATCGATGCCATACCCCATTGCATTTCATTGGAGAGGACGCCGGTCGACAGGGTGTAACCGTTCGACGTGATAAGTAAGTTAGTGAGCGTTCCGCGGTCCGAGATTCGTATGTTGCGGTCGCAGGGGATATAGCTAAAAGGTTCCTCGGCGTAATAGAAGGAGTTTGAGGTTCCCTGCTCAAAGCTGTAGCGCGTATGGGGCGTGAGGTCGGCAAGGGACAGCTGAGGGCGGCGTGCGAGCGGGTGGCGCTCGCTAACGAAGACGTGGACCGTCGCGTCGAATAGGGGGTGGAAGCTTGCACGGGCATCGGCGAAGGCCTTCTGCAGAACGCGGGCGTTAAAGTCATCCAGATACAGGATGCCGATATCGCTGCGAAACGCACGGACGTCATCGATGATCTGCGATGTGGTGGTCTCGCGCATGATGAACTCGAACTTGCTGTCGCGGCAGCGCTCGACCACGTTGACAAAGGCCTCGACCGAAAAGGCGTAGTGCTGGGCGGAAATGGCGAGGCGGGTTTGCGGGGTGCCGCCGTCCTCGTAACGTGCCTCGAGCATGTCGGCCTGCTCTACAACCTGGCGTGCATAGCCCAAAAGCTCGGTGCCGTCGTTGGTGAGCGTGACGCCGCGGCTGGAGCGCGTAAAGATCTCCAGATGGAGCTCCTGTTCCAGGCTTTTGACGGCGTTTGAGATGTTGGACTGAGCGGTATAGAGGCGCTGAGCTGCGGCGTTGATTGAGCCGGACTCTGCCACGGCGATCAAAAAGCGAAGCTGTTGGAGGGTCATCGGCGCCCGTCCTTTCGATAGCTATCTAAAAAACCGATAACAGGTTAGCGCTTTTAAGTGATTGACCCGGGGAGACGATGCTCGTACTATTCAAAACACACAAAGGCGGTAGGTAATTAAGCCGACCACGGAACCGGGACGCGAAAGGAGGCCCGCATATGAACTGCTTACCAAGACGAATGCCGGGCTCCTGTTTGCGCCCGTCGGCGTGATCAGGAGACAGCGACTTACTTCTCTCTTTTTATTTACTTTCGTTCGATCAAGGAGATCATCATGAGCCAGTTCATCAACAACCCCGAGCACACCTTTGGTTTCGATACCCTGCAGCTGCACGTTGGCCAGGAGAGCGCCGATCCCGCATCCGACTCCCGTGCCGTGCCGATCTACCAGACCACGAGCTATGTGTTCCGCAACTCCCAGCACGCCGCCGACCGCTTTGGTCTTGCCGACGCCGGTAACATCTACGGCCGTCTGACCAACTCCACCCAGGGCGTCTTTGAGGACCGTATCGCCGCGCTCGAGGGCGGCGTTGCTGGCCTCGCTGTCGCCTCTGGTGCCGCCGCCATCACCTATACTCTGCAGGCCCTTGCCCAGGCCGGCGACCATGTGGTGGCCCAGAAGACCATCTACGGTGGCTCCTACAACCTGCTGGAGCATACGCTCTCACAGTTTGGCGTCGAGACCACGTTTGTCGATGCCCATAACCTGGACGAGGTCGAGGGTGCCATCAAGGACAACACCACGGTCATCTACCTCGAGACGCTCGGCAACCCCAACTCCGATATTCCCAACATCGACGCTATCTCCGAGGTCGCCAAGAAGCATGGTCTTCCGGTCGTCGTCGATAACACCTTCGGCACCCCGTATCTGTTCCGTCCGCTGGAGCACGGCGCCAACATCGTCGTTCACTCCGCGACTAAGTTCATCGGCGGCCACGGCACCTCGCTGGGCGGTGTGATCGTCGACGGCGGTAACTTCGATTGGAAGACGAGCGGAAAGTACGCCCAGATCGCTGAGCCCAACCCCTCCTACCACGGTGTTTCGTTTGCCGAGGCTGCCGGCCCTGCCGCCTTCGCGACCTATGTCCGCGCCATCCTGCTGCGTGACGAGGGCGCTTGCATCAGCCCGTTCAACGCCTGGATCTTGCTCCAGGGCACCGAGACGCTTTCGCTGCGCGTTGACCGCCATGTCGAGAACACCAAGAAGGTCGTTGAGTTCCTTGCCGGCGACAGCCACGTTGCCAAGGTGAACCACCCGAGCCTGCCCGAGCACCCCGATCACGAGCTCTATCAGAAGTACTTCCCCCGTGGCGGCGCTTCGATCTTTACCTTTGAGATTAAGGGCGGCCAGGAGGCAGCTTGGAAGTTCATCGATCATCTGCAGGTGTTCTCGCTGCTCGCCAACGTGGCCGACGTCAAGTCGCTCGTCGTGCACCCGGCTACCACCACGCACTCCCAGCTCTCTGCCGAGGAGCTCGCCGAGCAGAACATCACGCCCTCCACGATTCGTCTTTCTATCGGTACCGAGAACGCCGAGGATATCATTTGGGATCTGAAGCAGGCCTTCGCCGCACTGGACGAGTAGGGCGACTTGTGCAAGGACCCCTTGCGACTCGATAGGTATAACTGCATAAAATGCCTGCTCAAGGCGCCTGCGCAAGCAATGGTTGCGCAGGCGCCTTTTTTGCATAGAGAGGGCGCTATTACAGGGTTTTTGGCATGCTTTATGCAATCGAGATGTGGAAAACTCCTGTTGAGAGGATGTGAGTTTTACGCAAATGACGTGCACCTTTTGAGAAAAACCGCAGGTCGCGATTTGCTCGGGGTACTATGCAGCGCGATCGAATCACACGCAGCTTAAACGCAGCAAAAACGCACTACGGAGGTTTCCAGCTACATGAGGATCGATTCACGAAAACCGAAAGCCGCCGCCCTTTCCGCCGCTCTGACCGTGGCACTTTTGGCGGGCGCCGGCGCAACCGATGCCCACGCGGCAACACTGTCCGACACGGTCGGATCCACGCCGTCCGAGGCGACGCTGGTGCAGCCCGTCGACTACCGCGGCGACGGTTATGGCTCTATGCAGGAGTGGAACGCCTCGATGGGGGCAAAGCGCGATTCCCTGGAGATGCGCGCTCAGATCATTATGAATATGTATGGCGACTATGCTACCGATGACGAGCGCGCTGTGTTGCAGGGTTGCATCGACGGTGCGGGTAGCCTGTTGACGATGGGGGAAGTCGACGCCAAGTCGACCGAGCTCGACGAGCTTCGCTCCACGCTTGAGGATGCCAAGCGCGAGGCGCTCGAGGCTGCTGCAGCCGAAGCCGAGGCCGCTGAGGCCGTTCAGACTTCGTATTACAACGCCGACTCCGGCTCGTCTTACACGTCTGCTGCGTATTACGCGAACGGCTCGGGTCTGACGCGCTCGAGCGGCGTCAATAACTATAACGGCCGCCGCGAGACTTATTACAGCAGCAACGTGCTCTACCATCACCGTACGGGCGAATGGACGCAGGATTCCGAGGGCTTTTGGCGCGATTCCGATGGCTACTACGTCGTTGCCGCGGGCGATAAGGCCCAAGGCTCCACGTTTACCGGTTCCAAGGGCGAGTGCAAGGTCTATGACTCCGGCTGTGCTGCCGGAACCACCGATTACTATACCGGTTGGTAATCTGCCATAAGCCAATAGGACATGACGGGCGGGCGTCTTTACCGAGCCTTTGGGCAACGTAAGAGCGTCCGTTATTTGTTCGTGCTTGAGTTAACAGAGCGCTTACCGTGGCCGTACACCGCGCATATGGGCGCGGGGCACACTAAGTCACGAGAAACAAAGTCTTTCTCGTGGAGGAAGTGGTCTTGTGAACGCTCGAGATATCGCCGTTGCCGCCGTTGCATTGACACTTGGCTGCCTTGGTCCTACGGCCGCGCTCGTCGCGGGCATGCAGGGGTCTTGTGGAGCTGCCTCTATCGTGGTCGGCGCGTTGATCGCGGCCGCGCTGCTGGGAAGTGCGGGTGTAGTCCTTTGTCGCGACGATGAGGGCCAGGCCTCGGAGTCGCAGCTCTAACCGTCGGGACATCGACTACTGGGTATAGATGAAGATGAAAGCCGCCGTAAGGGGAGTGCCCTTGCGGCGGCTTTACTGTTGAGTCTGTTGACGTGGTGAGCCGGGCGCTACCAGCTTGCCTCGATATCGCGAATGCGCTGATAGAGCCATTCGTTCTGCGGTGCCTGGATATCGTGCTTGGCCGCCAGACGGCAGATGGTGCCGGCGAACTCCTCGACCTCGGTTTTGCGCCGCGCGACGCGGTCTTGCGCCATCGAGGGCATGCCGGCGGGGTCGATTCCCTCGATGAGGTGCACCATCTGCGTCAGGTCTGCCTCGGTCAGCTCAACGCCCTCGGCGTTGGCGACCGCAAGCGTTTCGCGCATGGCGGAAACAAAGCAGCGACGCTGCTCGGAGCCCTGTTCCGTGGCGCTTCCGTACGTGCCACCGTAGGCCATGCAGGTTTGGTTGATGCCGTCGTTGAGCATGAGTTTGGCCCACATGCGGTGCGCAATGTCGCTCTCGACGGTATGGGCGATGCCGCAGCGCGTGTAGAGCTCGTCGATTGCGGTGATGGTTGCGGGATCCGTACCGGCCGCCGCCCCAAAGCGGATTTCGCCCGTGTTGGTAAAGGTGAGCTCTCCGTTGAGGAACACGGCGTCCATACCCTGGCAAATACCAAGAACGGTATGCTCCCAGCCAAAGCGCTCGGCAATCTTTTGCTCGCTCGTGATGCCGTTGCACAGCGAGGCGATGAGCGTGTTGGGTCCCACGACGCGCTCCATAGTCTTGAGTGCTTGGTCGAGACCGGTGGTCTTGACCGTCAGGATGACCAGATCGGCGGGCGTTGCCTCGCTGGCGCGGACGGACGTGAGATCGCAGGGCTTGCCGTTGACGGTGAGCACGTCGTTCGCATGGCGCTCAAAGCGAGCGTCGTCCATAACGTATTCGACGGCATCGTTGCCGAGTGCCTGGGCGATCATGCTGCCGTAGAGTAGCCCGACGCCGCCCTTGCCGATAAAGGCGATCTTGTTGATCTGCATATGAATCATCTCCTCATATAAAATCTCCTCATATAAAAGGCGCCCGCGTGTATAAAAGGCGCCCGCGTGGGGACGCCTGATGGATTGTATGCCGCCGGGGCGTTTGATGAGCGCGCGGGGCTGCTGTTATGGAAAAGAAACTATTGCGCTGTGCGCTTATGCCGCGGGGCAGACCGCGAAAACGCGCGCGGGGTATCCGACGCCATCGCGCACCTTGGGGAAGGTGCAGAAGATGACGGCGCCTGTGGCGGGAAGCTCGTCCAGATGGTCCATGACCTCAATCTGGTAACGGTCGACCGAGAGGATGTATTGCTCGCCGGGATAGGGGTAGGCGTCCTCGCGTGTGGTCACGGTTGCGGGGTCGGTGTCTGCCGGTTCGTGGCCGATGGCGCCGATGTTGCGCTCTTCTACAAGCCATTTGATGGCGTCGAGGTCCCAGCCGGGGTAGTGGGGTTGGCCGTCCTCGTCCTTGTTTTCGAGGTCGGCCAGCTTGGACCAGTCGGAGCGGAAGGCGACGAATGCGTCCTCGGGAATGCGGCCGTGCTCGTCCTCCCAAGCTTTGAGATCATCAATGGTCAGGATAAAGTCGGGGTTTGCGGCGCACTCCTCGTGTCTGTCGATCACACAGAGCGGATGCATAAATTCGATGGGTTCAATCTCTCCAAGGGAACGGCCGTCAGCATGGAAGTGGCGCGGTGCGTCGACATGCGTGCCGTACTGCGAAGCAACCGAATACTGGAAGCAGCGCATGGGCGCGAGCATGTCCTCGGGCGTGCCGGGCAGGTAATCGAAGAGCTTGGTGGACTCAAAAGGCTTAAAGCCAAACCAGTGCGGGGTGTCGCACGAGAGCGTGTGGGTGAGGTCGACCCAGCGATAATCGGTGCTTTTGAGCTGGGATGCGAGGTTCCAAAGGTCGAACGTGGGCATGGACGACTCCTTTCATCGGGCTTTTTGCTGATGTTAAAGCGGTGTCGTGACAGCTCGATTTCTGCTGCGTTACGATACGTTCTCGATTGCGATTCCACGATGTTTCGGGCGCGTGACCATTGTGTTTCGCCTTGCCGGGGCGCTGATGGCGAAGGGAGGGGCCGTGCAATACCGCGTTGACCCCAAAAGTGGTAACCGAATATCCGCTCTGGGCCTAGGCTGCATGAGATTTCCCGGTGCGCCGGGACACCCCGATGCGAAGACAGCCGATGCCATCATTTCCCGCGCGGTGGATCAGGGGATTAATTATCTGGACACCGCGTATCTCTATCCCGGTAACGAGGCGTGCGTGGGTGCCTCACTTGAGCGCTTGGGACTGCGTGACCGGGTGTTGCTGGCGACTAAGCTGCCGCATGCTTCGTGCAAGTGCGCGGAGGATTTCGACCGGTTCTTCGACGAGCAACTGCGCCGCCTGCGAACCGACCATATCGACTATTACCTTATGCACAACATCACCTCACCCGCCCAGTGGGAACGTGTGGTGGCGTTGGGCATCGAGGACTGGATCGCGCGTCAAAAGACGGCGGGGCGCATTCGCCAGATTGGTTTTTCGTACCACGGCAGCGCCGCGGACTTCCTCACGATGCTTGACGCGTATGACTGGGATTTTTGCCAGATACAGTACAACTATGCCGGCGAGCGCTACCAAGCGGGAACGGCAGGACTCATGGCGGCTGCAGAGTGCGGGCTCGCGGTGTTTGTGATGGAGCCGCTGCTAGGCGGGCGTCTGGCGGGCAAGCTGCCGCCGCGGGCCCGCGCTGTGCTCGATGACGTACGCGATCCGTACCTGAAGACGCCGGCTTCTTGGGGCCTTTCGTGGGTGTGGAACCATCCCCAAGTCACGATGCTGCTTTCGGGTATGACCGATACCGCGCAGGTGGATGAGAACGCGGCGTTGGCCGATCGGGCCCTGCCGGATTCGATGACAGCTACTCAGCTCGATGCCATCGCGCATGTGCTGACGGAGTTTGAGAAATCGAATCGCGTGCCCTGCACGGGATGTGGCTATTGCATGCCATGTCCTAAAGGCATCAATATCCCTGGATGTTTTGCCGCCTACAACGCAAGCTATGCGCACAGCTGGTTTACGGGTCTATCGCAGTACTTTACGGCGAGCGCGGTGCGCACAAGCGAGCCCAAGTTGGTGAGCAATTGCGTCAAATGCGGCAAATGCGCGCGGCACTGCCCGCAGCACATCGATATCCCCGGACGTTTGGACGACGTACGCCGCCGTTTTCAGCCTGGACCCGTGACGGCGGTGCTTAAGGCCTTTGGCAAAACGCGCTCCTCATGACCCTTTTATAACGTGCGGTGGAATAGTTCCTGTTTGCGGCAGAATAAGGCACCAACAGGAACTATTTCACCGCAACTGATGAGGGGGAACTGGGGATGCTGACGATCGGGTGTCACCTATCCACGACGAAGGGCTATCGGGCGATGGGGGAGACGGCGCTGTCCATTGGCGCAAATACCTTTGCATTCTTTACGCGCAACCCGCGCGGCGGCAAGGCGAAAGACCTTGACATGGATGACGTGGCGGCCCTGCGCGAGCTTATGGAACAGAACGACTTTGGCCCGCTTGTGGCTCATGCCCCGTATACCTATAACCCCTGTTCGGCTAAAGAGCGGGCGCGCGAGTTTGCCTTGGAGGCCATGGCCGAGGACCTGCGACGCATGGAAGCACTGCCCGGCAACTACTACAACTTCCATCCTGGTGCGCATGTGGGGCAGGGCTCCGACGCCGGCATTCAGATGATCGTCGACACCCTGTGCCAGGTGATGTTTGAGGGCCAGCAGACGATGGTGTTGCTCGAGACCATGGCCGGCAAGGGTACCGAGGTGGGCCGTAACTTTGAGGAGCTGGCGCGCATCATCGAGGGCGTTGCCGACAAGCGCCCCGAGCTGTCGACCAAGCTGGGCGTTTGCCTGGACACCTGCCATGTAAATGACGCCGGCTATGATATCGTCCACGATCTTGACGGCGTGCTCGACGAGTTCGATCGCGTGGTGGGTATCGAGCGTCTGCGCGCCGTGCATATCAACGACTCCAAGAACCCCTGCGGTGCCCATAAGGATCGCCACGAGTGCATCGGTAAGGGCTACTTGGGTAGTGAGGAGTTTGGCGGCGGTATGCAGGTTATGCAGAATATTGTATCGAATGGCCGTTTGCGTTCATTGCCATTTATTTTGGAGACACCGAACGAACTTGCAGGTTATGCGGCTGAAATCAAACTGTTAAGGTCATTGCAGCAGTAACGACTGTCACAAAGTGGAGTGTTCCATTCACGTTATGGGTTTGTTTCAATCAGTTTTCTAATTGCAGATTCGCACTTACGGGTGCATAATAGCCAACAGTTTTTGCAGACCTCTGAATCAAACGGGGTCACTGGAAGGAGACTGATTATGAAGCTCAAGAAGCTTGGCACATTTGCAGCCACGGGCGCCATGGCGCTCGCTCTTGCACTGACGGGCTGTGGTTCGTCCAACGCCACCTCTGGTTCCGATGCCGGTTCCAGCAGCTCTGACAACGCGAAGGTCGAGAAGGTCGACGGCTCCAAGGAGTATGCACTTGTCAAGGACGGTACGCTCACCGTCGGCACCTCTGCCGAGTACGCGCCATTTGAGTACAAGGATGACAATGGCGACTACCAGGGCTTTGACCTTGAGCTCATCAAGGCGATCGGTGACAAGCTGGATCTGGATGTCGAGTACGTCAACAACGACTTCGACACGCTCGTCCCCGGCGTTGCTTCGGGTGCCAAGTACGACGTCGCCATTGCGGCTATCACTGACACACCCGAGCGTGAGAAGGAAGTCACTTTCTCCGACTCTTACTACATGGACGATCAGGCTGTCGTGACCAAGGTCGATAACACCGACATTACGGCCGATAACTACAGCGAGAAGCTCAACAATGCCGACGCCACGATCATCGTTCAGTCCGGTTCGACCGCCGAGGCCTTTGCTCAGGAGAACTTCCCCAAGGCCAAGATCGTTCCCTATAAGGACGCTACCGAGTGCTTCAGCGCCCTGCAGTCCGACAAGGGTGACGCCGTGGTCACCAACCGTTCCGTTGCGAGCCAGCTGACCGCCGAGCAGTTCAACACCTGCCATACGGTTAAGCAGGTCAGCACCGGCGAGGAGTACGCTATCGCCATCAACCAGGGCAACACCAAGCTCAAGGACGACATCAACCAGGCCATCAAGGACCTGACCGACGACGGCACCGTCGACGCCCTCATGGCTAAGTACAACATCAAGTAAAATAGCTACTTGATTGCGCGCGGGCCCTTTCCGTTTTGGCGGAGAGGGCTTTTGCGTTTCTTGAACGGGCGTCGTCCCGTCCCGTAATGTCGGCAACTGATACGTTAGGAGCTACCTTGTCTCGATTGAACGAAGGGGCCATGGGTCGGCGTTCCCCGCTGCCCTCGATGCTCCAAAAGCTAGCCAGTGCCCTGGCTGTGGCGCTCGCTTTGGTGTGCGCGGGGACAGCCGTGCCTTCGACCGCCCAGGCGCTCGAGACCGCAAAGATCACCGCGCGCCCCAATACCGGTTCGGGCAGCGCCGTGGTCGGCGGTACCGAGACGCGCATTACCTGGGAGGTCCAGGCCGATGCCGACGAGGAGCTGAGCGGTCTTTCGCTGACGTTTGCCGACGGCACGACGTTTGGTGCCGATGACACGCGATTGACGATGCTCTCGGGCGAGGACCTCATGGATCGTACGCCCATGAAACCCACGTGCACGGCTGATGGACAGACGCTCAAGATCGACTTTGGCGAGACGGCGCCTGCTGGCGGCTTTTTCCGTGTCGAGGTTTACGGCGTGACCTTCCCCGTCGAGGGCGGCGACGAAGCCTTTAGCGGCACCTATACGCTCGCCGACGGTTCGACCAAGAAGATTTCCAAGATTCCCTCGGTGGAGATCAAGGGCGTGACGGCATTCGATAACTTTCTGGCCGATCTTAAGGAGCAGCCGTGGGTCGAGGCATGGAATTCCAACATGTTCCTTCGCCTGTTCCTGAACCCGGTCATTTTGGTCCAGAGCCTGCCGATCGTCTTCAAAGGCTTCCTCATGTCGCTCTCGATCGTGCTCGTGGCGTTTCCGCTGGCAATTCCCTTTGGCTTTGCCTTGTCGCTCATGCGCATTTCCAAGTCGCGCATCCTGCGTTGCCTTGCCGGCATCTATGTGAATATCATCCGTGGTACGCCGGCGTTCCTGCAGATCTACATTGCGTTCTTTGGTCTGCCGCTGGCCGGCGTCAAGGTTGACGACTATGTGCTGGGCGTCATCGTCATGGCCATGAACTCGTCCGCCTACCTGTGCGAGATTTTCCGCGCCGGTATTCAGTCGATCCCCAAGGGCCAAAACGAGGCTGCTCGCTCGCTGGGCATGAACGCCTTCCAGACACTGCTCTATGTCATGATTCCGCAGACGTTCCGCAATGTCCTGCCTACGCTGACCAGCGAGTTTATCCTGCTCTACAAGGATACGTCGCTGCTCGCCGCCGTGGGTGTGGTCGAGATCGTCATGAACGCCCGTACCATTGTGGCCACGACGGGCTCCATTACGCCGTATGTGGTTGCCGCCCTGTTCTATCTGGTCATCACCCTGCCGCTCGCTCGCTTGGTGAGCGGTCTTGAGGCGAGGCTTTTGGGCACGGCCGAGACCAAGAAGAAGCGTCCCGCCAAGAGCGCCGGACAGGTTGTCGCGACGCCCGCCGATCACATCGCCGGTCTGTAAGGAGGTCCTACCATGAGCGAAACCAATAACTCGAACGAGGTCGTCGTCAGCATCAAGAACCTCCAGAAGGCCTTTGGCGACAACGTGGTCCTGCGCGATATCGATCTGGATGTGCATAAGGGCGAGGTTGTAGTCGTTTTGGGTCCTTCGGGCTCGGGCAAGTCGACGATGCTTCGCTGCATCAATCGTCTAGAGCATCCCACGAGCGGCTCGATTGTCGTTGAGGGCGTGGATGTGTGCGCCAAGGGCGTCGACCTCAATAAGGTGCGCACGCACCTGGGCATGGTCTTTCAGCAGTTCAACCTGTTCCCGCACCTGTCGGTCAAAAAGAACGTCATGCTTGCGCAGCAAAAGGTACTCAAGCGCAGCAAGGAAGAGGCCGAGAAAATCGCTATCGAGGAGCTGACCAAGGTCGGTCTTGCCGAGCGCATCGACTTTATGCCGAGCCAGCTTTCGGGCGGCCAGCAGCAGCGCGTTGCCATCGCCCGCGCCCTGTCGATGAATCCACACGTCATGCTCTTTGACGAGGCCACGTCGGCGCTCGACCCCGAGCTGGTTCGCGACGTCCTTGGTGTCATGCGCGATTTGGCACGTGATGGCATGACTATGATCGTCGTGACGCACGAGATGGGCTTTGCCCGTGATGTCGCCGACCGCGTCGTCTTTATGGACGGCGGCGTTATCGTGGAGGAGGGCACGCCGAGCGAGGTCTTTGATCACCCCAAGAGCGAGCGTACCAAGGCGTTTTTGGGCAATATCTCGTAGATGATCAGCAACGTCTCGGAATGAGAGTTTGCTTGAGCAGGCGGGGTCGTGGCAATGATGCTGCGGCCCCGTTTTGCATTTCGGATAAAGGTCTCGTCGTTGCCCTGGCGGATTTTCAACCACATTTTCGGTGAATTATGTGTGCGTGATATCGGCGGACGCTCGTTGCCTGGTCTTCCATACAATTACATGCTGTTTGAAAAGAAGCCGGACCATGGGTGCGCTTGGCGCATAAAAGGGAACTGGGTGGGAATCCCAGGCAAGGCGGTTACTGTGTGCGGGGCTGTCCCGCGAGTCAGATTACTTGCCCATGGTCTTCTCGTGTCGAGGGTCTTTTGGGAGCCGCTGGATTCCGGTGAGCAGAAGATGACATCATATTTGCCCCAAGCATCCCATATGCGATGCGGGGGCATTGCCGCATGCTGTCAGGTGCGGGCGTTTCGCTGTGTCCCGTTTCCCTTTACATGGTCGGCCTCGATTCTTATTGGGGTAGTGATCTTCCAGACCAAGGGGGAAAGGATGCTCAACAACATCCGAACAGGTGCGAGGAAATTCCTCGTCGTGCTCATGGCGTTTATCTTTGCCAGTTCGAGCACGGGAATGACCGCGTTTGCCGAGGAGGTGAGCACGGGCGTAGCCGCGGCGGCCGATCAGGTCACCGCGGCGGGCGATGCTGGGCAGGGCAGGCCTGATGAAGATGAGCCTTCTGCCGACGCTGAAACCGGCATGGCAGATGGCGGCAGCACACAGGAGCAGGAAAGCTCCGGTGTTGCCGTGCGGTCTATTGCGTCCGAGGAAACGGTACCGGCTGCACCGGTCGAAGAAGCAGGTTCTTTCGCCAAGGTAGTGCACTCGGGCGAGACGGTGGTCGTCAACGATGCGGCCGATATGCCTGAGACCATTGAGGCGGGTGCGACCGTCAAGCTCGGCGCGAATATTTCGATGGGCACTGACCAGCAGATCGAGACCGTTGACGGCACCCTGGATGGCCAGGGCCATACGGTCACCATTAACGGCAAGGCCGTTGCGAATAATGTGACCGGCTCGATTCAGAACCTGGGCGTGACGGGCTCGGTCTCGAGCACCGACAATGTGGGCTCCATTGCCATGAAACTTTCTGGCACCATCCAGATGTGCTGGTCCACGGCGAGTGTGAACCTTAGCGGCTGGATGGGCTGTGCCGGTGGCCTGGTCGGCGGTATGACGTCCGGAAAGATCGTCAATTCCTATTTTGCCGGCTCAGGCGTTGAGATGAACGGTGGCCTGGTCGGTGAGGCTCAGGCCGGATCGCTGTTGAACTGCCTATATACCGTAGGTTTTTCGCCTGCTGAGATGAACTATGGCGGCTTTAACAAGGGAAACGCGGCTAAAGCCGCCGACCTCTCTTCTGCTGAATCGCTTGCCGTGCTCAACGCTGAAGCACCGGCGACTGGTTTTACCTGGACGTCTAACGGTGGCTTGCCGATCCTGTCGAGTGGATCTGCTCCCGTTGTCGTTAACAAGGATGCCCTCGCCGCTGCCATCGAGGCTGCTGAATCGCTGAAGGAGTCCGACTATACATCCGATTCGTGGGCTGCTCTTGCCTCCGCCCTTGCGAGCGCGAGGACCGTCAACGACAGCGCCGATGCTTCCCAGTCCGACGTAAATGCGGCAGTCAAGGCGCTCAATTCGGCTAAGGACGCCCTCGAGAAGAAGAAGTCGACGGCCCCCGTCGCCCAGCCCGAAAACGTCAAGCATATCAAGTCGCAGGGCGATTTCATGTATATGAACGTCAAGGATGCGAGCAACTACTATGTGCTTGATAACGATATCCTGATTGATGACGAATGGTTCTTCGGTCCTTCGGGTGAGCTCAACTGCACGTTTGACGGTCAGGGCCATACCGTTACCTTTAACAACGGCGGTGGCGTTAAGTCGCTGTTCGCGAGTGTCGGCTCTACCGGTGTTGTCCAAAATGTCTCATTCGTCGGTGAACTTAAGCAGGCGGTCGACGGCAAATCGTTTGGTCCGCTTGGCAATCAGGTAAAGGGCTCTGTCATTAATTGCTCTACGTCCGTTACGGGCAAGGGCGTTGTGGGCTTTGGTCGCACGCTCGAAGGCGGCGTGGTCTCTAACTGTGTGTCAACCGCTACGTCTACCGGCGGCGTGCTCTTTTCGAGTTATAGCGCAGGCCAGCTCATCAACACGTACTGGCAGGAGGGCCTTACCAATAAGGCCCAGTTCCCCGCGAAGGCGCTTCTCAACTCCTATGCTGTTGATGTCGACGACATGAAGACGGCGGCCTTTGTCGAAAATCTTAACGTCAACCGTGGCGAAAACGGCAGCGTGTGGGGCATGGGAGCCGATGGCTTGCCGTATTTTGGCGAGGACCATGACTACGAATCGCCCGAGAATCCTGCCGCAAATAATAAGTACGAGGTAACGTTTACATCTGCCCGCACCGGCAAGACCGTGACTGCCGCCGATGGCATACTTTACCCGTCCCCCGACGACGTCGTGGTGGGTGAGAACGGTGCTGCCTGTGTCTCGGGCACGCTTGAGCTCAAGGGTTTGCCCAAGGACGCCAAGGTGACCTGGGGCACCCCGGACGCCAACAGAGGCGATATCGCCGTTAACGAGAAAACGGGCCTGCTGCACGTATACAACGATGCCGTGGGCACGGTAACCGCCACGCTCCATAGGGATGATGGCACCACTGAAGACATCGCGACCCTTGTGGTGAAGGCGACCTCCAAGCCTATTGATGATTTTCAGATTTGGTACAACGGCGAAAACGTGACGGGCGGCGCTATTGCGGTTACGGGTTCCGAGGTCAAGAACCTCGAGATTCGTGTCCATTACACCGATACCCCCGAGAGTGAGTACGTCCCTGTCTCCTATACGCGCTTTCGTTTTGCGGGCACGCCTTCGAACGTGCTCTATTCCAATCCCGGATCGGCATGTTTCTACTTTAAGCAGGCGGGCGAGGCAGCGATTCGGGTCTCCTCGCGAACGAACGTCGACCTTTCCGATAAGAGCGTAAAGGTCAGCTCGGCCTATGTGCCGGCGACGAGTATTTCGCTTGGCTATAACGAGGACCACGAGACCATCTATCTGCATGGCCGCAATCCACTTGCCAAGGGCGCTTTCCTGACCGACAAGGCTGCGCCGGTTGTGGGACCCGAAAACGCGAGCGATCGCGCAAACTACACGGTTACCTCGAGTGATTCTGCGGTTGCCGAGTACACTACGAGTGGCGAGATTGGCTTTACGCCGTATAAGGCCGGTAAGACGACGTTTGAGGCAACGGTCGAAAACCAGGACGGCAGCGTCATCTCCTCGGGTAAGCGAGAGGTTGCCTACGCCTACCGGAACCCACTGAAGTCGGTGACAATCACGAATGTCCCCGCGTCCGTTAAGGCCGGTAAGACCGTCGAACTCAACCTGGGTTATACGGGTGAGAACGATGCCGAGGGCTGGAGTGTTTCCGAGCCCGGTATGAAATGGAGTGTGACGACCGAGGAAGGTCGGGATGCCTCGGATGCCGTGAGTATCGACCGACGCGCTCTTGGTGATTGGAAGCACGTTGACGGTGCTCCCGACGACGGCTTGTTTGTGGCGAGCGGCGCCTATGTTCTGACGGCGAACAAGGCCGGTACCTATACGGTGACCGGTACGCCGATCGATCAGACTGCCGGTGCCCAGGCCATCTCCTTTGAGATTACGGTTGACGGAATCGTTGCCTCGCCGGATAACGAGGCAAAGGCCGACGAGGGCGCCCTTTCCGCTGCCAAGTACTTTGACGCCAACCGTACGATCGATGCGTACACCTATGGTCAAGAATGGGAGATGTACGCCTTCGCAACGTCGGGGCGCAAGATTGACGACGCACTGATCGCGAATTACAAGAAGTCTCTTGCCGTTCATAAGACCGAGTGGTCGGGCAACACCGCCAAGGTGACTGATTGCGAGCGTGTTGCGCTTGCGCTAACCGCGCTTGGCGAGGATATCACCTCTTTCGATGGCGTGAATCTTATTGCCGACATTTGCTCTCACGAAGATCTTGTGGCTTCGGCGAACAACGTGGTCTATGCGCTGATTGCCCTTGACGAGGCGGGTATTTCGAATGAGGTGTTGCGTGCGTCCGGCTCTTCTTGGACGCGTGCTCAGCTTGTTTGCGCGCTGCTTTCGTTCCAGAATCCCGACGGCGGTTTTACCATCGATGCGGGCGGTGCGAGCAACGTCGATATGACCGCTATGGCACTTCAGGCGCTTGCGCCCTATGTCGATGATGACGGGTGCGTCGTCGCCCTGGCCTCGAATGACCAACCTTCTGTTGCATCTGCTGTCGACAATGCGCTCGGCTTCCTTAGGGGCCAGATGAACGGCCTTTGCGATTTTGGGTCCGTCGAGTCTAATGCCCAGGTGCTGCTCGCTCTTGTGGCTCTTGGCAAGGATCCCGTAAATACCAAGAACGGTTTTGCAACGGGTGCGAATAGCCTGATTGCTGCAATCTGCGCCTACGAGGTTGCCGACGGCAAGGGCTACGCCCATACCATGGGATCCGACGGTAAGCCCGGCAACGCCAACGCGCTTGCGACGGTACAGGCCTTACGAGCCCTTTCGGCCTATAAGTTCGCAGGGTCCGGTGTGAGCTGGTCCAAGATCGGTGGCGTAAAAGCCGGTGTCGTCGAACCGGGCGGCCCGAAAAAACCCGTGACGCCCGAGGTACCCGTTCCTACGGTTCCGACGAAGAATCCGACGCTCGCGGTCATGCCGGCCGGTTCGCAGAGGGGCGATGGCTCCGGCGATAAGCAGGATGGCACGAAGTCGGAGATGCCGCAGAATGTGGATGCCAACAAGGGCGAGTCCGATAAGAAGTCCGGCTCCGACGAGTCTTCCGGTTCGAAAGCGACGTCCGCTGCTGCCGCATCACGCAAGGGTGCTTTGGATGGGCGAGGCGGCGTTAATCCGGTCGCTGTTACCGGTGTTGCGGTCGGCATCGTGTGCCTTGCGGCTATTGGTGCGTGGTGTGTGCGCACCCGTAAGAACGCATAGCGACCCGATGCCTGTAACGTCCGTCGTTTGATACGCGGATGAGTTGTGGCGTCCGTGTCGTGGCTTTATAGATGAACGGGCTCCGGGTTAAGACGACCCGGAGCCCGTTTGCGTTGCATCTGCCGTGTCAATGGGTGGTTTATGCCAGCTCCGCCCCCAGAGCCTTGCAGGCCGCCTCGCCCTCATCGTCGGGCGCATCGTAGCAAATGACGGAGTCCACGACGTTGACGCCGGCCTCGTCGGCGTCGGCCTTCCAGTTGTCCATCCACTCGCCCTCGGCCCACGAATAGGAGCCAAAGAGGACGACCTTCTTGTCGCCGAGAATCTCCTTGACCTCGTCCCACATAGGCTGGAACTCGTCATACTCAAGCTCCTCGGAGCCCATGGCGGGGCAGCCGAAGGCGAAGGCATCATGTTCGGCGGCCTTGTCGGCAGAGAAGTCGGCGCAGGGGATGACCTCAGTCTCGGCTCCCGCGGACGTGGCGCCTTCGGCGACGAGGTTTGCCATGGCCTCGGTGTTGCCCGTGCCGCTCCAGTAGACGATTGCGATCTTGCTCATATGTTTTCCTTTCGGTTGTGCGGCGTGCGGCCGCGCTTTGTATGCTCTATCGGGTTGCCTGGACAAGTTGTCCCAGGGTGCAGCCCTGTTGATAGATGTAGGTAAGGTATTGCGTGCATGCGCGATAGGAATCGAAGGTCGTGAGCGCCTGCTCAACGTTTGTGTATACCTTCCATGCGCCAAAGACCTTATAGTTTTCGCCGTGCTGGACGATAAACTGATGGACATCTTCGTAGGGATAGCCCAAAAAATAGCCAATTTCGTGGGGGAACTCGCACATGCACCCCGTATCGCAGTGCCTATTTCGCGCGAGTGCGCAGACGCTGCTGTCATAGGCGCTTTCTGCGGCATTGCTGCTTGCCAGCGTGATGCGCGCAGCGAGATGCATAAGGGATGCGGGCAGGTCGTAGGCGTCGTAGCCTTCCGCGGCAAGCGCCGTCGTGGCGCGGGGGTCGGAGAGGTATCGCATGAGGTCCGCAGGGCGGTACACATAGATGAGCGCTCCGCAGGGGCGCCAGACCAAAACGCTCATATGGATCCCGAGCGGCTGGAGCTCGCGGTTGCATTGGGCTATGACGGCGAGCAGGCGAGAGCGTCGCTCTTCGATATGGGCGGCGCCGGGCTCTCCGTTTTGGTTGGCGTAAACGCCGGGATAGGTAAAGAGCGAAGCCGGCTTGATACCTGCGAGCGTAGGGGAGCAGTTGCGCACGACAGCCGTTTGGTATGTTGGGATGTCAATGGTTCGAGTCACGATGCTCCTTTCGGGTCCTCAGTTGTTAGCCTAGGAAAACTTATACACGAAAGTAAACCTAGGTCAACAAAAAAGTTTGAATCGGGAAACTAATTGACCGAACCGACACGAGTTTGGAGTAAGATGGGAACACCCCATGGGGGTATAGGTATAAGAGTTTGGAGAAAGGGAATCGCATGGACGACGTGCTCAACCCTGCGAATCTCATCGTGCTGGCCGTCATTGCCGTCGGCATGTTTTTTGGACTGCGTCGCATTGCCGCTTCGACACACGGGAAGAGTTGCTGCAGCGATGGTGCGAGCGGCAAGAAGGCCAAAAAGGTTGTTGTGGTGGATACCGATGCGTCACACTATCCCTATAGCGATGAACTGCTCATCGGCGGCATGAGCTGTGACGGCTGTGCTCAGAACGTAGCCAATGCCCTCAATGCGCTGGATGGCGTGTGGGCAACGGTGACGTATGCGGACCACACGGCACGCGTGCGCTCTAAACAGCCGGTTGATCGTGGTGTCCTTGAGACGGCCGTGAGAGATGCGGGCTACTACGTCATGACGCTGTAGGCCTTGCCTTGGATGCGCATCCTTGCCTAGGCTCGTCCGCGTAGCTCAATGTCCTCGATGTCGTCGAAGTCGATGGCGATGTCTTTGAGCTTGAGTAGTTTGAAGGCGGGGAGCACCTCGTCGAGGATGCCAATGCGGGAGCGATAGCCGTACGTATCGTAATAGGTGACGCGGACCAGGTCGCCACGTTTGAGGCCCTCGAACTTATGCGAAAGCTCGAGGGCTTTCTCTTCCGTTAGCTCACATTTTGGTTCGACGGTGATCTCTTGCTTGCGCACGAGTTCGTAGTATCCCGTGAGGGCGGCAAAGGGCATAAACTGCGCGGCACGGCCGGCACGGACGGCGCCGTTAGCGGTGAGCTTGGGGTCGGCGGAGCGACGTCTTCCCTCGGGGTCCGCTAGGCGTTCAAAAGGTGTCGGTGGCCGCATCGGCTGTTGTTGGGGCTTAGGCACGGTGTCCTCCAACTTGGTCGTTTCGTTCGCGCGCGGTGGCGCCGGCGGTAAAGCTTAATCCCTTGACGAGCGCGTTCTTGCCGTACTTGCCTTTCACGGCCAGGACGGCGCGTGCCAGGTCGCGCTCGCGCTCATCGGCCTCGATATCGCTGAACAGATCGATGGTGGCAAATTCTTCGGGAAGCAGATTGCCAAAGCCCAGATTGATACGCTTGACCGGTCGCTTGGGGTCGACCGTTTGCGCCCAGAGCTCATCGAAATAGCCCATGATCTTCTTAAACGAATTAGTGCGTTCGGGCAGCTTGCGGGATGCGTTGGAATGCGCGAACAGTGCGGCATAGCCACCGCGCGGCTTGCCGCCATGCTCGCCCACGAAGATGCCGTCAATTGCCTGCGCCTCTCGCACCAAACGTCGGCGTTCGTCGTCGCGTTGGACGGGCCTGGGCGCGCGGGGCGCGAGCTCGGGGCCGTCGGTCGCTGCGGGCTCGATGCTCGAGGTGCTCGAGCGCAGGTGTCCGCAGCCGTCTATATACTGCGCCGTGCCGCTGGCGTTGAGCCGGCGTATGTCGGCACGCTCGCTTGCATAGCCCACAAAGAGCGAGATGCTGTCGCAGACCACGTGCTTATCGACCAAGTCCAGTACGGCGTTGTCGACCATCTCGCGCAAGACGGTGTAGGCCTGCTCGTAGGCATAACCCTTCGAGAGCACCTGTCCTGTGGTGGTCGAGGTCGCCTGCGGGCGATAAGCTTGGATATCGGCGATGGTTGTCGACTCGCGACCAAAGGCGTGATCGATAAGATACTCGGCATTGACACCGAGCTCGTCGTAGAGCAGGTTTTCGTCAAGGGCGGCGACGCCCATCAGGTCGTAGACGCCATACTTTTCGAGTCGGGCTGCCACACCGGGGCCGATGCCCCAGATGTCGGTGATGGGGCGGTGGGGCCAGATCTCTTTGCGAAAGGTTTCGTCGTCGAGTACGCCAATGCGGCTGGCTACGTGCTTGGCGGTGATGTCGAGCGCCACCTTGGCCTGAAATAGGTTGGGGCCGATCCCGACCGTTGCCGTGATGCCCGTGCGTCCCAAGACCTCGTCGCGCAGCGTGCAGGCGAACCCTTCCGCATCGGTGTGATAGAGGTCCAGATAGGGCGTCACGTCGATAAAGCACTCATCGATGGAGTAGACGTGCACGTCTTGCGGACTCACGTATTCCAGATAGATGCCGTAGATTTGCGCCGACACCTCCATGTAGTGCTGCATGCGCGGTACGGCCTTGATGCAGTCGATGCCGTCGGGAATTTCGAACAGACGGCAGCGGTTGTGTATCCCGAGGTCCTTCATGGCCTGTGTGATGGCGAGGCAGATGGTCGTGCGTCCGCGCGATTCGTCGGCAACGACCAGGCATGTAGTGAGTGGGTCGAGTCCGCGGTCGACGCACTCGACGCTGGCGTAAAACGTCTTAAGGTCTATGCAGATATAGGTGTGACGCTCGAGCCCCACGCGTCCTCCCATCAAACACATGTTCTTATCGAATATCTGTTCGATAATACCCACTTGCGCGGACATCGTCAAAGCCTGACCCTTTTTGGCAGATATGGTCGTGCGGTTGCATCGGGTTTTTAACGCAGCTCTAAAGAGCGCGAAACAGCTCGGAAAACCTCGCTTCGTAGCATGAGCCTAACGATTGATACCGCCTATACGCACGGAAGGGTTGTGGGAAAGATGGTCAATTATGGGTTTGGTATGCCGACACGCCTTGTTGCGGATGGAGACGTGGCTCGCTGGTGCGGACGATTGGTTGCTCACTACGGCGGCACCAAGGCGCTGGTGGTGCTGGGCGGTGACAAGCATACGCGTGATGATCTCGTCTCGGCGGCGTTCGGCTCGCTTGATCGAGCTCTGCTCGAGCGCGTGCTTTTTCGCTGCGGCTCGGTTGAGGGCGACGGGGAAGACGAGCTGATCGACGAAGCCGTGGCCCTGGCGACCGACGAAGGCGTTGACTTTGTCCTGGCGATCGGCGATGCCGATACTGCCGGCTTTGCGCGCGAACTCGCGCGTCGCATGGCCGCGCTCGATACCAGCGACGACGGTTTCGTTCCCTACGGTTGCATTGTCTCGGAGGGCAAAGTGCCCGAGGCCGTTGGCGCCGGCGAGGTTCCCGTTTTTGCCATTATCGCGCCCGAACTGCTTGAGGGCATTGGGTCTCCTTTGCGCGAGTTGCTCGGCAGTGTGTGTGCCGCGGCCTAATATCTGCCAGGGAGGGACAGGTTAATTTTGGTAGGTAAAGCGTTTGACCTGCCAAAAGAAACCTGTCCCTTTTTGGTCGGTCGCCGTTTGGGGGCGGATTGGCAACGCTCGCTGATTACGGTCTTGACCTGCGCTAGAATAGGGCTATCTGATTATCCGGGCGCATGGAGGTATGCGCCCGTATGTTGAGGAGGACTTTATGGCAACTGTTGCCGCACCTATCGACGCTACGTCGACCGCCGCTTGGAAGGCGCTCGAGGCCCATCAGGAGAAGCTCGAGGCCGAGGGCATCGACCTCAAGGCCTGGTTCGCTGCCGATGCAGAGCGCGTGAACAAGCTGAGCTTTGACGCCGGTGACCTGCACTTCGACCTGTCCAAGAACCTGGTGACCGATGAGACCGTCAAGCTGCTGTGCGATCTTGCCCGCGAGGTGAAGCTCGAGGAGCGCCGCGACGCCATGTTCTCCGGCGAGCACATCAACACCACCGAGGACCGCGCCGTCCTGCACACCGCGCTGCGCCGTCCGGCAAGCGAGAAGGGCCAGCTTATCGTTGACGGCCAGGATGTCGTCGCCGACGTGCACGAGGTCCTCGACCGCATGTATGCCTTCGCCGAGCGCGTGCGCTCCGGTGAGTGGAAGGGCGTTACCGGCAAGAAGATCGAGCACCTGGTGTCCATCGGCATCGGCGGCTCCGATCTGGGCCCGGTCATGGCTTACGAGGCCCTGCGTCCCTATGCCGACGCCGGTATCGACTGCCGCTATATCTCCAACATCGACCCCAACGACCAGGCCGAGAAGCTCAAGGGTTTGGATCCCGAGACCACGCTCGTGATTATCGTCTCCAAGACCTTCACCACGCTCGAGACCCTCACCAACGCCCGTGAGGTCAAGACCTGGATGCTCGAGCAACTCAAGGCTCAGGGCGCCATCGACGGCTCCGATGAGCAGAACGCCGAGGCCGTGGCCAAGCACTTCGTCGCCGTTTCCACCGCACTCGAGAAGGTCGAGGCCTTCGGTATCGACCCGGCCAACGCCTTCGGTTTCTGGAACTGGGTCGGCGGCCGCTATTCCGTTGACTCTGCCGTGGGTCTGTCGCTGATCGTCGTGCTCGGCCCCGAGCGTTTCCAGCAGTTCCTCGAGGGCTTCCACGCCATCGACGAGTACTTCTGCAACACCCCGCTCGAGAACAACGCCGTCGCGCTGATGGGCCTGCTCAACGTCTGGTACGTCAACTTCTTCGGTTCCAAGAGCCACGCCGTGCTGCCGTACTGCCAGTACCTGCACCGTTTCCCGGCCTACCTGCAGCAGCTCACCATGGAGTCCAACGGCAAGCACGTCCGCTGGGACGGCAGCGCTGTGACCTCCGATACCGGTGAGATCTTCTGGGGCGAGCCCGGCACCAACGGTCAGCACGCCTTCTACCAGCTGCTGCACCAGGGCACCGTGGTGGTCCCGGCCGATTTCATTGCCTTCGCCAATACCGCCAACCCTGCGACCGACAGCGGTCAGGACGTGCATGAGCTGTTCCTGGGCAACTTCCTGGCCCAGACCAAGGCGCTCGCCTTTGGTAAGACGGCCGATGAGGTGCGCGCCGAGGGCACGCCCGAGCAGATCGTCCCAGCCCGCTGCTTTGAGGGCAACCGTCCGACGACCTCGATCTTCGGTGACACGCTGACCCCGTTTGCGCTCGGCGAGCTCATCGCCCTGTACGAGCACATCACGTTTGTTGAGGGCACGGTCTGGGGCATCGACTCCTACGACCAGTGGGGCGTCGAGCTGGGCAAGCAGCTTGCCAAGCAGATCACCCCGGCCTTCCACGACGACGCCGCCAAGGCCGAGCAGGACGCTTCGACCCAGGCACTCATCGAGTTCTACCGTGCTCACCGCAAGTAGGATTCGCTGCGATAAGTAACGCATAGCTGACAAGGGCCCGTATCCGTTGGGATGCGGGCCCTTGCTGTTTGTGGTCGAGCGTGGCGGACTGCGCGGCGTTGTTAATGGGCGAATTCGACCTGGGTGGTGTCTCGCTGCGCTTCGGGCAGTTCCCCGTACAGCGGATGGTCTTCGAGCCTAAAGCGTTCGACCTGCTCGGGGGCACGACCACGCACAAAGAGCCACGAGCGATCGATTGGCGTCGCCATAAGTGTGCTGGGCAATGCGTCGGCACGGTCGGAAAATACCCGGGCGCTCTCGGGGTCCTGGAATGCCAATACCAGATGCGCGTCGCAGTTGCCCATGATGGAGCGTGCACGCGCCTCCCCGTAGAGCGCATCGAGCTGATTGGTCGACTGCAGCAGCAGCGTTGCCCAGATGTTGCGGCTTCGGATAATCGAGAGCACGTTGTCGATCTGGGGAATCTGCAGGTTTGCGAAATCGTCGAGCATAAAGCGCACGGGCACGGGCAGGCTACCGTCGGGCTGCTTGTCGGCCTCGCGCATGAGACCCATAAACGCCTGCGTAATAAAGAGGCTGGTCAGTGGGTCGAGATTGCGGTCGATATCGCTCACGGTTACAAACAGGGCGCAAGGGGCGTGTCCCATGGAGGCGAAGTCCACCTGATGGCATTCCTGGTAGAGCTGTGTCGCGCCGTCGAACCCCAGGCACATGACCTTTTCGGCGAGAATGCCGACGATGCTTGCGTGCATGCGCTCGGCGCTTTGCGTAATGGCGTAGCGACGCCAGAGCGAGAGGGCATAGCTTTGGGGATCGGTCGTGATCAGGTCATCGAACAATCGGCTCGTGGCGCCGTCCTCCAGGTGCTCGATCAGCTTGATGACCGAGCAGATCGTCTGCTCGTCGGCGGGCAGCTGCTCTGTGACGTAGGCGATGAAACACGACAGCAGATTTGCTGCCGCATGATCCCAAAAAGGCTGGTTGTTGTCCTCGATGGGGCAGATTGCCTTTGCCACCGAGAGGATGTCCTGCTGGTTGGGCCTGCCGTCCGCCTTGCGGCGAATATGCCTCAGGGGGTTGTAGCCGCAGCGCTCGATGCCGTGCGCAAGGGCCGGGGCGTTGTTGAGATCGGCGAAGTTGAGGCATTGCACGCGGTAGCCGTGGGCTGCCAGCACGGGTCCCGCTTCGCGACAGAGCGTGCCTTTGGTGTCGAGCACGATGTAGCTTGCGTTCATTTGCAGCAGGTTGGGCTTGAGGACGTTTCGGGTCTTGCCGGCTCCCGAGGGGCCAATCACAAGTGCGTTGTTGTTGAGTCCCGTTTGGCGGGTGTCGCAGGAAAGCGTTCGATCCTTGGCGAGGATGGTGGACGATGCGGACTCAGATGCGGCGACGCGGCTGGCGAGGTTAGACATGGGCGACCTCCTTGGTGGTCGAGAGGATTTCGTGGGCAAAGCCGAGCTCGACGGCGCGCTCGGCCGAAAGGTAGGTGTCTTTTGCAGTGAGGGACTGGATGCGCTTGGGCGTGAGGCCGCTGCGGTCCGAGAGGATTTGCGTGAGGGTCTTGCGGGTCTGCATAAGGCGCCGGCTGGTTTCCTGCAGCGCAAGTGCCGAGCCGCCTGCCCCCTGGGGGATCAGCGGGTCGTGAATCATGAGCTCTGCATGGGGCGCCATACGGCGATCGTCGCCGCCCATAAAGATCACGGCGCCCATGGACGCGGCGAATTCCAGGCAGACGGTGCGGATGGGGCACGATGCGAGGCGCATGGCGTCATAGATCGCAAGACCCGATCGCACGCTTCCGCCGGCGCTGGCGACAAATATGGTGATGGGGCGGCTGGGGTCGGTGGCATCGAGCAGGCGGATCTGCTGGCATAGGTCGTGGGCCATCGGGGTTTCGATGTTTCCCATGACGGAGAGCTCGCGACGGGCGAGCATCTCATCGTAAATGCTGGTGAGCGTGATACCTCGGGCGGATTCACGCATGGTGAGGGGGCTGATGATGGGGGAATGATTGGTGTCCATGAGGACTCCTTTCTGTTGGTTGTGTTGTGGAATAGGATTGTTGCCCGCGGAGGGGCTGGCGGGCTACAGGGTTCGTCCGAGTCTGAGATCGAGCTCGGTTGTGGGGCAGGCTGCCTGTTCGTGCGGCTCGCAAGCGCCAAGGGCTCCAAAGCGATGGAGCGTTGCGGCGGGCGTGGTGTAGGCGAGCCGCAGCTGATGCTCGACAGGGGCACATCCGTCATTTTTGTAATGAGCCGCGTAGTACTGCGCAATGCTGGCGTTCATCTCGCTGCCATTGCGATGGCGCTCAAACTGGCGTCTGCAGGTCTCGATGATCTTTGCTACCGACTTGGGTGCCGTCGCGGGAACAAGGGCGAGATAGCCCTCAAATAGCTCGTTGATGCTCAGGAGGCACAGCAGGTCGATCAGCGTCCTTATGGCTGCTCCCTCGGCGGAAAAGTGCGCGGTCATGCGGTTATATCGGTTGCGGTCGACGATGGCCGCATGGGGTCTTGGAGTTTTCTGCCCCGTGGTCCCGGGCTTTTGCCGCGCCTGTGTATTGAGCTCGACGTTGCAGCGCTTGAGGCCGTCCAACGGAAGGAACAGTGCGGTGCGCAGGGTGTTTCGCTTGCTTTCGAGTTCATGACGCTCGTCGGGTTCCCATTCGAGCTTGAGTTTCGTGTCGAGCGCCGTAAGCATATGGGCTAGGCAGCCTACGGTAAGAACGTACGAATCGTTGTCGCGTTTTGGGGCATAGGGGTCTGTCAGCTTGCGAATGTCGGGGTCGCCCATGATCTTTGTGCAGCGCTTCAGCAGTTGAGGGTGGTCGGCCAAGAGCGTCGCGAGCGGTAGCGACGCGTAGTTCTTGATGGTCGCGGCGGCAAAGGCGGCGTCATATTCGTTTGCATATGCTCGCTCAATGCGGGCATCCAGAATGCTTTTCTGATCGTCGTCTTCAGCGTGGTGGTTTGTCATAGCTTCTCCAATCGGTTGATGTTCGTGCTGTTTGTTGATGTGTTGGTTGTCGTGAGTGATGTGCTTGCCGTGGGTGATGTGCTGACGTTGGGGTGCTATGCGGTTTTCAATGAGCCCGTGAGGCAGTTGCTGCAGGGGCGGGATGGAACGGCCCATGCAAGGCGGAAGGCGTCGTGCTCAAAATCGAGACAGCAATGCCCTGGGTGCCTCACATGTGGCAGTTACCTCATTAAGTTGTCATTGCGTTTGGGGTTGTACTTTGCCGATCTTCCTTCTCTTACACGCTAAAACTCAAACTTCATATGCTCGATCTACTTAAAACCGCAACGGCGGTCTTTTACCAACTTATATGTCGGAACGCGTCTTTGCAAGTACTTTTTTGCCTTTGTTTCAAATGGGGTGGTTTTGCAACCGTCATGCGCTGCGCCGTGCGAACGTGCCCCGGCTCGGATAAGATGGTGCACGGAAAAACGATGCAAGGAGGCACATATGGCAATTAAAGCCATCGCAATGGATATCGACGGTACGCTTACCAACGATCAGAAGGTGATCAGCCCGCGTACGCGCGAGACGCTGCTCGCGGCGCAGGAGTCGGGCATTAAGCTCATCTTGGCTTCGGGCCGTCCCGCATGGGGGCTGCACGCCTTGGCGCAGGAGCTCGACCTTCAGAACCATGATGGTTTACTGGTGGCCTTTAACGGCGCGCATGTGGTCGACGCTCAGACCGATGAGGTGCTGTTCGATCAGGCTATGCCTGCCGACGAATTGCATCGCCTGATTGATCACCTGCAAAACTATGATGTGATCCCCATGATCTCGCTTGGTCGCAATCTGCATGTTGAGGATTCGTACCGCTGTATGATTACGCTGCCGGATGGCTCGCAGAAAAACATCGTCAAATACGAGCGCGATGCCTGCGATCTCAAGATCCGTGAAGTTGAAAGCCTTCACGAAGTGGCAGATGCCTATCCGGTGGACAAGCTGCTCACCGCGGGCGATCCAGCCTACCTGCAGGCGCATTACGAGGAGATGTATGCGCCCTTTAAGCAGACGCTTTCGGGCATGTTTACGGCCGACTGGTACTTTGAGTACACGGCGCCCGGTATCGACAAGGCCCACGCGCTCGAGGGTGCCCTGCCCAAGCTCGGCATCGATGCCAGCGAGGTCGTTTCGTTTGGCGACGGTCAGAACGACAAGTCCATGATCGAGTGGGCCGGCACCGGTGTTGCCATGGGTAACGCCGTCGACGAGGTTAAGGCAGTGGCGCAGATGGTGACCGCCAACAACAACGAAGATGGCATTGCGGTGGCACTTGACCAGCTGCTGGGTTAGAATCGCCGATAGTGCATGGTTCGGGCGTCCGCTTGCGGGCGCCTTTTTGTTAGGGAGGGTGCCGTGTCCGCATTTCCGTTCGACGCCGTTATCTTTGACATGGATGGTGTTTTGGTCGACACCGAGTTTTACTATCAAAAGGAACTCGAGAAGTTTATCGATTACCTGCAGATTTCTGTGACGCGTGACGAACTCAATGCAATTGTGGGGTCATCGCACCGTGATTTTCAGAGGGTGCTCGTCGATTGGCATGAGCGTGCGGGCTTGGGCAAGCTCGGCGTCGAGGCTGCCGAGGCACGCTATGAGGTGTGGGCGAGTGCGTATCCCTGCGACTATAGAAAGCTGCTCAACTCCGGCGTTGCCGAGACGCTGACGGGGCTGAAAGAACGTGGGGTTCGCGTTGCGCTGGCATCGTCGTCGCCTCTCAACAATATCGAGGAGGTGCTGGGTACCTGCGGCATTCGCGATTACTTTGAGTTTTTGGTCTCGGGTGAGCAGTTCAAGCGCAGCAAACCCGATCCTGATATCTATCTGCATACCATAGATCGTTTGGGATTGCCTGCTGATTGCTGTTGCTGTGTGGAAGACTCTCTGTATGGCATTACCGCAGGTAAGCGCGCCGGTCTGACGGTAATCGCCAAGCGCGAGGAGCGCTTTGGATTTAGCCAAGATGCTGCGGATAAGATTATCGACCAGCTGCCCGATTTGTTGGAACTCGCGTAGGGCCGGGGTGGTACGGCGGCTATTACAGCGATCTCGTTGGGACGAGAGGGGAGCGGCACTATGACATTCAACGTTAGCGCTCTTGGGTTTGGCGATAACGTCGTCGATCGCTACGAGCATATCCACACCATGTATCCCGGTGGCAATGCGGTGAACTTCGCCGTTTATGCCA
>CAKTWE010000005.1 GCA_934630385.1 uncultured Collinsella sp. | reverse complement strand
CGAGCACCGTCACGCCGCCGTAGGTCGTCTTGGTGTAGGCCTTCTCGACGTCGTCGTTGTGGGAGAGGTAGTACTCGGGGTCGTAGACGGGGGCGTAGTCCACTCCGCCGGCCTTGGTGACGGGGTCCTTCAGGGCCGAGCAGCCGCTGACGTGGCGCCCCTCCTTCTTTCCGTACCTAAGGTAATGCGAGTAGTACTTCGGGAGGCCGGTGCCGTACGCGAGCCTGAGGTCCTGGTACTCGTTGTAGTAGCTCTGCACGTCGAACGCCTCGGATCCGCGGCGGCCCTCGGCCATGCCGTGGTTGATGAAGTGGCGCAGCACGGCAGAGTCGTCGAGCACCGTCACGCCGCCGTAGGTCGTCTTGGTGTAGGCCTTCTCGACGTCGTCGTTGTGGGAGAGGTAGTACTCGAGGTCGTAGACGGGGGCGTAGTCCACGCCGCCGGCCTTGGTGACGGGGTCCTTCAGGGCCGAGCAGCCGCTGACGTGGCGCTTCTCGCCCTTGCCCCACTTCATGTAGTGGACGTAGTACTTTGGCAGGTCCGTCCCATATGCGAGCCTCAGGTCCTGGTACTCGTTGTAGTAGCTCTGCACGTCGAACGCCTCGTTGCCTCGGCGGCCCTCCGCCATGCCATAGTTAATAAAATGCTGGAGGGCCTTGTCCTTATCGTTGTTGGCCCATTTAGCGACATCAGGATTATTCTTTAGGTAATAGTCAGCATCAAAAACAGCGGAGTAATCCATCCAACTAGAACGCGGGAATTGAGCAATAATCGCATCGGCGTCAGCTTCCCCCAGACGCTTGCAGCCAGCATCGCTAAAGTATTTCCAAACGTCACCCGAATTAGAAATAAAGCCATGCTCGATCAAGATGCCAGGGATCCCCTGCTCGCGAGCACAGCGAATAACGGCAAATTCGTCACCAACCTTCATCTGAAACACGCCACGATAGGTCAAGCCAAGCGCAGACAAATTATTCATTACTTTTTGGGCAAGCTCGACAGAGGCTTTCGTATAGCTCGTACCATTGGCCGTAGGCGCGTAAACCTCAGCACCATGCGCCGCAGAACTACCAGAGTTAATATGAAAACTCACAAAAGCTTTTGCACCCTGCTTTACGCATCGCTGAACGCGGTACAGAAAATCGTTGCTGCCATAAGATCCACTTTGCCCTCGAGACATCACGACTTTAAAACCATATCGCTCCAGCTTGGCCTTACAGGCAACAGCAATCTTCCAAGTAAGATCCGCCTCGCTCTTCCCATTACCTTGGGCGCCGGGATCAACGCCGCCATGGCCAGGATCAAGAGCAATAACATAAGCACCGTTCACGGCAGTATCGGCAAGAGAGAGAGATTGCTCCCCATTTGAGGCGGTAAGTGCGTCGCCAATCGTGGCAGCCTGAATCGCATTGCCAGAATCATCTGAATAATAAACAGACGAATTCGCACTGCCTTCGGCTAGGCCGTCGTCCACAGCGGCATTCGCATCAATGTCGAACGCATATCCGCATTGCATCAAATCGACACTGTGCTCCGTGGCATCGCCCTGCAGATGATAGGAGATTGAAATCAAATCATATCCGCATTCGGCATAATCCTTACCGAACTGAAATGCAGCAGCATTGCCACCGACAGCCGTCGCACTAACAGAAAGGGAGTGCCCAGTTGTGGATTCCAATTCAAGAGTCGCATCTGTGAGTACATCGGAATCGTTAGGGGTAGCAAAAGCAATCACCTGGTCCACACCGACTGGAAGCTGCGGATAGGCGATATAGAGATACTGATACGAATCGGTTAAAACGTCGCCGTTCCCATCCGCCACAACGGAAGAGTCATTTTCTTCTGCGGCAAGATTGTCAGAGTCGTCCTGATCCTTATTGGAGGGCGAGGAGGCGGGGTCGTTAGGCGAGTTTGAATTGCTCTCAGAATCCGCGACTTCAGCAGTTGAATCCTGCTGAACAGGTTCACCGTTGATTGCATAGGCAGTGGCGACAGGCCCGATCAGCGGATTAAGTCCAAATACCGTTGCAGCAACAAAAACCGCAAGTAGCTGCAGATGACGTTTCATATCAACCCCGATCAAATACAAATTTAATTGACACTCGTGAAATTATATTACAGGTAAACCTAAGAAAACCGCTTACGCCAAGTTCCTATTAGATTCTGACCAACGAAGAACCTAAAGGCGATAGACGTATCGATTGATAAAATCAACGCCAACGTCTTAGAAGCAAGATGCGACCTGATAATTCACCGCAAGCCAAATTGCGAAATCCACGACAACAGCCTCTAGAAGATCGCCCAATAATTGCTTCTTGTTAATCGTGACAATATCAGGGGTAGTATTTGAAATAGCCTTTTCGAAATGAATCAGTTTGCTGAGCTCAATTGAATGCTCGAATAGGAGCACGGTCTCAATCTGAACTCTTTCTTTACGTTTCTCCAATTCGCCCATTCCATCACCGTCCAATTAGTAAGCGCTGCCAAAAATACTGATAGAAATAAAAGAATGAAATCGATTGACCCTACACAAACCGTTCGATGCAAGCCTTAAGCCCACGGGTCGAAAGATAGAGGCGGACGACGTCGATGAGCGAAACACTCGAGCCCCTTGCCACCTTACTTGCCACCCTGCGAACCGCCGTCTTGGCAGGCAGGTTGGCCCAGTTCGCGCCAAAATACTGATTGAACTCGGCATTGATGCTCGCAGCCACAGCGTCGTAATCCTCGGCATCAAATCGAGCAAGATCAAACGCGACCAAGTCCATAAACCAGGCAACGAGCTCCCCAGGGCAGAGCTCCAATAGACCGCGCGCACTCCAGCGCTCAAGGATCTCGTGCAACATCAATAAATGAGCCTCGGCCTTGTCTTTGCGCTTAGCACTCACGTTAAACGTATGTGTAAGCGACTTATCCTGCATCACATAGTGATACAGCTTATCGGACGCGACAACCGTCTTAGCCGACAGCGGATACGACTCAAATTGAAAGACAACATCCTCGGCAAAACGAACGTTTTCGGCAAAACGCAAAGACTCACGCTCAATCAGCTCGTGAGAGTATGCCGCACGCCAGACATAGGGCTGCGCATTCGCGGAAAACAGCAGCGCCGGGTCAAATGACTCAAACGTGCGCGCTTCAGGAGAAAGTAACTGCTTGATTCGCTTAGAGGTCAACTCGACAGGCTCGCACACGGCTCCAAACACTACAATCTCGGGATGCTCCTGAGCAAACGCATCGACCAAGAACTCGGCAAGATTAGGCTCGACGTAATCGTCCGAATCGACGAAGTCGATAATGTCGCCGCGCGCTACATCCATGCCCGCATTACGGGCAGACGACAGTCCGCCGTTAGATTTCTCGACAACGCACACGCGAGAGTCCTTGCACGCATACTTGCCAATAATCACAGCAGAGTCATCCGGCGATCCGTCGTTAACAACCACGATCTCGATATCCGGACAGGTCTGCCCCAAAAGGGAGTCAAGACAACGAGGCAGGAATTCCTGGGTGTTATAGACGGGAACGATAAATGAGACCTTCGGGTTTGCCATAACTCCCCTATTTCTTGATAGCATCCAGCACGAATGCCGCGACCACGCCCGGGCCGCCAACGCGCGCATAATGCTTTGCGCGACCCATCGCCCCGGCACCGGCAAAGTCCGACGACTCAGCCAGCCACTTTTGCGGATCGTCGACAATGGCTTTAAGGTTCGCACGTTTCCAAGGTTTTAGGTCACCGAGCTCAAACTCATGGGCCTCGAGCGCCCCATGGAACTCCCGAGCCATACGATCCAGAAACTCAGCGTAAAACTTGGGATTCAGACGAATGTAACTCCACATATACGAATCGTATTTAATGATGTTTGCAAACCTAAGCAGCTTGGCAACGTCCTGCGAAGAGTGCGCCTCGGCGTAATCCTCAATGATCCAGCGATGAATCTCGGCATATTCATCGTTAACACAGTGAACCTTATTGGGCGAATTAACCGAGGACCCCTCGTTGTCCTGACGATATGAAAGAACGGAGTCATGCAGGTAAACTGCCGTATCGGCAAGGGCGAAGACCTTATAGGTAAACGAGGCATCCTGAAACGCAGCGCCAGGCGTCGGCAAGAAACGAATGGCATTACGGTTCAAGAAGTCTCGACGATACACCGCAGACCAAATCGATGGCTTAAGCGAAAAGGCATCGACGGTGTCGCTCGGGTGAACCGGCTTGCCGCAGTCCTTAGCTTTAAAGAGCTCCATCGGCTCTCGGCGCTCCTCCGGCTTCGACCAATACAGGTCAAAATTCGCCTTTGCAAAGTCGGTATTGAAACGCTCGGCAGCAGCCACGAGCTTCTCCAGCGCATCGGGCGCCATAAAGTCATCGGACTCCAGAATGCCAACGTACTTGCCGCACGCCATATCGAGTCCGCGGTTCATCGAGTCGCCGTAACCGCTGTTGGCCTTATCGATCATTTTGACGCGCGCATCGCGCTCCATGTACTCGCGGATGATATCCGGCGAGCCATCGATAGAGCCGTCGTTGATACAGATGATTTCGATGTCCTCGAGCGTCTGCGCCACAGCGGAATCGAGGCACTCGCGCAGGTAGCGCTCAACATTGTAGACGGGAATAAGCAGCGACAGAACAGGGCTGCCAGAGGAATTAGTAGACAAATGTGCTCCTTAGGAAATACCTGCCGTTAATGGTATCAAAGGGTCGTCCCGCTCGTGGGCGTTTATATAATCTATGGAGCCCGCAAAGGCAAACCGAAGCGAAAGGACGTCATGCAGCCCAAAGCCGCACGCAACATATCCATCGAAGCGCTGCGCTAATCGCGGTCGCTGAAACGCTCGTACTCTCAAGCAGCAATCAGCACATCAATGTTACGTATAGTAGTCACCTCGCCCATGGCAGGTTCCTGCGTTTTATTCAAACCTTGCCAACATGGCACAGCGACCCTTTACAATAGGTGCCGTCCTACGGACGCATTCGATAGCTTCCGCGCAGCGCTCGCCCGCCGCGCGTGAAAGGATATATTCCCCATGACTTCCACCCTTCCCGCCCCCATCGACAAGCTCGCCATCGTTGTCGTCACCTATAAGCGCCAGGAACTCCTGGCCAACCTGTTCGACTCCATGACCGAGCTCACGGCAACGCCTTGGCGCATCGTGATCGTCGATAACGAGAATTCGCGCGAGATCGAAGCCATGTGCACCGCATTTAACGAGCGCTTGGCCAACCTGTGGGGCATCGACACCGATCAGCCCGATGCACAAGGCGGCACCGACCGCGTTATCTACGCGCCACAACTCAAAAACGGCGGCGGCGCAGGCGGCTTTTCCGCCGGCACCAAGTGCGCCTACGACCTTGGCGCCCAGTGGTTCTGGGTGATGGACGACGACGTGCTCGTCATCCCGGAGGGCATCGAGCGCCTGGCAAAGTGGACGGACCGCTACGACGTTATCCAGGGTTCGCGCCTTGACTTTGACGGCGGCGCCTTCTTTTGGCAGTACCAGCTCATCCTTTCGCTTGGTATCCCCAACCCCATCGCTAAGTGGGATCTGGGCCCCGAGGGCTATCGTCCTATGAACCAGTTGTGCTTTGAGGGCGGCCTGTTCTCGCGCCGCGTGGTCGACAAGATCGGCCTGCCCGATGCGCGCTTCTTCATCTATGGCGACGACGCCTGCTACGGCTATGTCGCCAGCCAGCACTTCTCCGCTGCCGTAGTCGCCGACGTGGTCCTCAAGCGCGCCCGCGCCGTCTCTAACTGGGACATCGCCGGCAAGCGCCAGCTCAACTCCACGAGCGACACCAACCGCTACTACATCATGCGCAACCGAGGCTTCCTCGCTCGCTATATGCAGGTCTACGGTGACTACCACCCCATGCTGTTCCGCCTGGGCAATGCCGCAACCTTCTGTAAGGAATTCATTCGCCTGGCTGCGGTCGACAAATGCTTTAAGACCGGCATTCCGGCGCTGCGCCGCGGCATGAAGGACGCCCGCAAAATCATCAAGGACCCCAACTGGAAGCCCATGCCGCCCATGAAGGATACCGAGTAACGGAAAACGGAAACACCTCGGCGCTTAAAGCCGCTGGCACACCGTAGCCACATGCTGCCCGTCAAATCCAAACCCCCAGCGCATGCGACCCACGCCGGGTCGCGGCACACGGATTTCGTCGATGCCGTCGCGCTCTATGTCGAGTAGCGACTGCACGGCCAGCAATTCCAACCCCACCGCATCCACATCGGGGTCATACATCAAGTTGATCGTTATCAGCGGGCGCTCGTCCAGCATGCCGATCGTGTCTGCCATGTCGAGCACGACGCCCGTAGGAAAAACCTGGATGTCCCAGCGATCCGTGCCACACTTTCGCCTCGAGGCAGGATTGGCATAGCCCGGCAATCCAAAGCAGAGTCCTTGCAAGAGTAGGTGATATGGCAGCGGCGCTTCTGGGTCGGTCGTACCGATTCCCGCATCTCCCAGGATGCGGCTTAGTGCCCGCCTCACCGCAACCTCGTCCCCACGGCACAACCCGTCGCGAAACGCATCGACGTCTCGAATGTCTTCGGCAGCGCACTCAAACCACTCAATAATCACCAGACGCAAGGCCTGGCGAAGTTCGTTATTGGGCAACCGCAGAGCACGGAGACGACCGCCATGCTCCGGCTCCACAGTCATATCCGTCGTGAGAAAACCGGACAGATACAGCGCTGTCCACATACCATCGTCAGGCGAGGCCTCTGGCCCCACAGCGCCCAAACAAAGCGGGACCTCAACGCACCCATGGGCCTCGAGCAAATCGAACAAGACCGAAAGGCGGTCGAGATTCCACCCGGCAACTACCCTACTCAGGCAATCGGCATACCCATACAGATCGGCACGCACAGGCGCCGTCCAGCCACGGTCCAGAAAACCGATCACACGAGCCGGACTCGAGCAATAGGCGCTGCCAAACCGATATCCTTCGAGCCATTCACGCGCATCATCCAGGTATTCCTCGCGCCCAGCATGATTCAACAGAACCTGGACCTCGACATCCGAAAAGCCGAACCAACGGTCACACCAGGTCGAAAGCGGCGTCGATAGACAATACGAGCAGCCGCGCGAAGAAAGTGCCGCCTCGGCAGGGCCGGGACACTCCCCCATCAGACACGTCAGCCGCAACGAATCGCGCGCAGTGGCAATGGCCTCGAAAAGCACGCGATCAAATAGCTCCGCCGAATCGGCGCTGGAAGCGTTCCACGCGCTCGCACGGCCCAACCACGCCGCATCGTACCCATCAACGAGCAAAACAACCTGCTCATCGCAGGCCGTCTCCAGCAGCTCAATGAGCACGCCAAGCACCGAGGCAACCTCGTCCTCGCTCGCCGCGCCACGCGCAACGCGTTCGATGTGACGCACCTTGTCTCGAGCTAAATCCGGAGCTTCCAAGAGTGGCAGCAAGCGAGCGCACTCACCTGAAAGAGCGTCATGCACGACGCCGACGACGTTGGCGCCGCACCTCGCGACGCCAGAAAAGTCCAGCGATATCACCGGATAGCAAGCGTACTCGTCCCGATAGCGCCCGCCGTCCGCATCCCAAATCTGAGCATCGACAAACAAACTCTGACCAGCGCGACCGACCGCGGAACGCTCCAGAAAAGCCCTGAGCATCGACAGGTTCATACTCTTGCCAAAGCCCTCGGGTCGACAGCACACCACAACGGACGCGTCGCAGTCCAGCACATCGGCAATAAACATGGTCTTGTCAACCAGCGTGCAGCAACCAAGGGCATCGGAAAAATCATGCACTCCGACCGGCAAAACCGCATCGTCGACATGGTTGACAAGCCGTACGCCAAAAGTATCGGCACTGTTGCAATACTCCTGTTCAGACACCGTAACTTCTCCCTAAAACGCAGGACGAGGCCCATTGTAGCGAGCAGTTCAAGCGCAACGCTGGTTCCGCGCAAAGGCATCGGGCAACGGTAGGAACAAAGGCCTTGAGGGGGCATAACAAATCGCTGTGCAACAAAAATGGGGCCCGATGCATTCGCACCGGACCCCGTCCCGACTCTTTAGTTATCTGGCAACCGAGAGGCTACTCCTCAGAACCGTCTTTCCCAGCAGCCTTACGCTGCTGATCGAGTTTATGCTTGCCGCTCACGATGGACGTGGCACCAAGCGTAGCCAGGCTCGCGCTGGCAAGGCTAGCCATCACGATGAGGTCACCCGTCTTGGGCATGATGCCGCCATTATTGCCAGCATTACCATTGCCAGAACCAGAATCGTTCTTGCCGCCACTATTGTTATCTTTGTTGTCGCCGGTATTTTCCTTGTTGTCTCCAGCGCTGTCGGTGCGGTCGCCATTGTTCTTGCCACCGCCGGACTTGTTGCCCTTCTCCTCGGAGTCGTCCTTTTTCTCCTCAGAACCAGAACCCTTATCCGTTTCGGGCTTCTCAGATGTATCCTCGGATTTATTGTCCTTGGAGTCGGCCTGCGTGGCGTCGGTTTTCGTCACGGAGTTCTGACCGACATTGTTCTTGTTCGAAGACAAGCTGCTGTTTGCACCGGTCACCAAAGACCCCACCATGGAGCCAAAGCCGGCTCCGGCAGAGGAACCGCTCGAACCGTTGGAAGGTTTAGAAGAGCCATTGCCGGTCGAACCGTTGGAGGACTCGGGAGAGCCGGTGTTGTTGCTACCGCCACCGGTAGCAGGCTTGTTCAACTCGCCCCCATTGCTCTCGTTGTTATCAGCATCGGACTTCTGCGGGGGCTGAGACTCCTCAGGAGTCTGGCTTGTACCAGGCGTCTGAGTGGCCTCAGAATCAGCAGGCTTCTTATCAGCCGCCTCATTCTTATCAGCTGCAGCGTTCTTATCAGCAGCTTCGTTCTTATCGGCCGTCTCGTTCTTATTAGCCGCTTCCTCCTCGTCCTCGGCAATATAGACCAGACAGTCCTTGAGTTCGTTGCTGTAGCGATTTCTCCAGCCGGGGTGATACTTGGACTGGTTCGGATACTTTTTCGCCACGTTATTGACCACACTGCCCGAAAGCGCCGTCACAAACTCGCGGTCGGTCATGTCGTTGGAAAGATTCGCCCAACGGAAAAAATCCTGGCAGCCATAGGAGCCGCACATGTTAGTGATACTCCAGACCATACCCTTGACGCAGTCGGCGCGGCCGGAAATGTCAATGCCCAGCGCACTCTTGAGCCACGACTCAGTCACCGCATAGTAGGAGTTGTATGCATAGGCATCCTGCAGCGCCGAGAACTCCTCGGGATCAGTGTTGTAGGCGCCCAAGAAGGCATCCTGCGCAATGCGGCCCAGCTCGGTAAGTTGACCGTTCTCGAACATGGCATTGCCCGCGTTGGAAATCTCGCTCCCGCGATCAATCGCATCCTTAAGCATGCTGTATTTCTCGGGATTGTAGTTATAGGCTTGCCTCATAAACGGAATGAGCGACCAGCGGCGGTCAAACTGGTAAAAGCCCAGCGCGTTATAGCCGTCGCCATACGAAAAGCCCTGGTTATAGTTGCCATGGCTCTCGTACTTGCTAAAGTACTTCATCTCGTCGGTCACGTTAACCAACGAGACACCCTGGACCGAGCGCAGAACGCCCGAGAAGGACTGCTGGGTGTAAAGGCCCTTATCGATATCGGTGGCATCCGAGGCAACACCCGGCGCGGGCTCCTCGGCAACAGCGGTCACAGGCGCGGCAACGGCACCAAACGAAAGCGCCAGCGTCAGGCCCGCAACAATCGCAGAATGCTTGGGCTGCATAGATCCTCCCTGCATTGGTGTAGTTAAAGTGCAGTTTGCAAAGATGAAATTAAGTATTACAGCTCGCCCGTTGTTGCACAACAACAACTCGGTAAACGGCAACAACCCTCTGCGAAATCTTAAGGAATTAAACAAACTGGTCGTCGGGAGCCAGCAGAAGCTCGCCGTAACGCTCCATCAACCCGTCTCTCAACTGACAGAAAGCGGGAATATAGACGTTCAAGATGCGCTGAATCAAATCTTGAGCGAGCTTGTTGTCATAGATATGGACGTTCGTATTGCGGTCTCTGAGCATATCTAGCCAGGCTGCCTCATCAATAAAGTCGTAGAATCGGTACGACTCCTTCAAGATGGCACGAGGAGACCCCGACGCGGCAAGCGTGGCGCCCTCATACTCGAGTAGACGCTTAAGGAGCGTAATTGAGGTACCGAAAACCTGCTCATAGATATACGCACATCCGGAGACAACATAGTCGTTGTCGAAATCTTGGAATCGAGCTGTCTCCAGCAGTGCCAGACGCGAATCAAAAGCTTCGTACGACTTCACGAAAGCCAGCCCTACAGCTTGATATCGAAATTTATCTCGGGGACGGCGGCTAGGTCGGCCAGCGTCACGCCGTCGACGTACTTTTCGATGACCTCGTCCAGGCCGCGCCAGAACTTGACCGTTGAGCACAGATCACTACGGGTGCAGCTGTTGTCGATGCCATCGCACGCCACCGGGGCCGTACTGCCCTCGACGGCGCGAAGGATGTCGCCGGCGCGCACCTCGGCCGGGTCCTTGGCCATCATGTAGCCGCCGCCCTTGCCGCGCACGCTCTTAAGCAGGTCAGCCTTCATAAGCGGACGAACCAGCTGCTCCAGATACTTTTGCGAGATATGCTCGCGGTCGGCGACCTCGCGCAGGGCGATCTTGCCTTCGGCGTCGCCCAACGCCGCGATATAAATCATCAAACGGAGGGCATAGCGGCCCTTAGAAGAAATGAGCATACCAACCCTTCCATAGCGCTGGGGACAATCACTTCCGATGAATTTGTCCCACAATCTGAAAAGTCGAGTGGATTAGTCGGGTTTTCCCTTGACTAACGCCGAACCCATAGTAACTTTATTCCGAGAAGATTCCTAGGGTTTAGTACACCTATGAGTACACCATATACAGAGAGGGACAGCATGAGTGCAAATCCGCTGCTTTCCATCGAAGGTCTGACCGCCTCCGTGGACGAGAAGACCATCCTCCACAACGTCAACCTCAACGTCGCCGCCGGCGAGACCCACGTGCTGATGGGACCCAACGGCGCCGGCAAGTCCACCCTGGGCCACCTGGTCATGGGCGACCCCGTCTATACCGTCAACGACGGCCGCATCGTCTTTGACGGCCAGGACATCACCGAGCTCACCACCGACAAGCGCTCCCGCGCCGGCCTGTTCCTGAGCTTTCAGGCACCGGTCGAGATCCCCGGCGTGCCGCTGTCGAGCTTTTTGCGCGCCAGCATCGCCGGCCGCCCAGGCCTGGAGATGAAGGGCAAGGAGTTCCGTCGTCGCGTCAAGGAGCTCGCGGCCGAACTCAACATGGATACCTCCTACCTCAACCGTGAGCTGGGCGTGGGCTTCTCGGGCGGCGAGAAAAAGAAGGTCGAGATGCTCCAGCTCCTGCTGCTGCAGCCCAAGCTTGCCATCCTGGACGAGACCGACTCCGGTCTGGACGTCGACGCTCTGTCCACCGTCAGCCACGGCATGGACGCCTACCGCAAGAGCTGCGACGGCTCCATGCTCATCATCACGCACAACACGCGCATCCTGGAGCACCTGAATGTCGACCGCGTCCACGTTATGGTCAAGGGCCATATCGTGCGCGAGGATGACGCCTCGCTCATCCCCTGGATCGATAAGAACGGTTTTGAGACCTTCGAGCGCGAGGCCGCCGAGCAGCGCGCCCAGGCCGAGACCACCGCTGCCGAGCAGCAGGCGTAAAGGGGCGACGCAATGACCAAGAACCGCACCGAGGTCGCGGACATCGACCGCAGCCTCTACGACTTCACCTATGGCGAGGAGGGTTTCGAGCGCCTCGACGCCGGCATCACGCCCGACATCGTGCGCGAGATCAGCGCCAAAAAGGACGAGCCACAGTGGATGCTCGACCTGCGCCTCAAGTCCCTCGAGATCTTTAACCGTTTCCCGGACCCGACGTGGGGCCCTTCCATCGAGGGCCTGGACATGGACAACATCGTCACCTACGTCAAGCCCAACACCAACCAAAAGCACGACTGGGAGTCGGTGCCCGACGACATCAAGAGCACCTTTGAGCGCCTGGGCATTCCCGAGGCCGAGCGCAGCTACCTGGCAGGCGTCGGCGCGCAGTACGACTCCGAGCTCGTCTACCACAACATGCAGGACACCGCGTCCAAGATGGGTATCGTCTACTCCGGCATTGAGGAGGCCCTGCACGACCCGCAGTGGGAGCCGCTCATCCACGAGAAGTTTATGACGCTCATCCCGCCCACCGACCACAAGTTTGCGGCCCTGCACGGCGCCGTGTGGTCGGGCGGCTCGTTTGTCTACGTGCCCAAGGGCACCAAGCTCGATTTTCCGCTGCAGAGCTACTTCCGCCTCAACGCCAAGGGCGCCGGCCAGTTTGAGCACACGCTCATCATCGTCGAGGACGACGCCGACCTGCACTTCATTGAGGGTTGCTCCGCGCCCAAGTACAACGTGGCAAACCTCCACGCCGGCGCCGTCGAGCTCTTTGTGGGCAAGCGCGCGCATCTGCGCTACTCGACCATCGAGAACTGGTCCAAAAACATGTACAACCTCAATACCAAGCGTGCTCGCGTGGACGAGGACGGCGACATCGAGTGGATCAGTGGCTCCTTCGGCAGCCACGTGGGTTACCTTTACCCCATGAGCGTACTCAACGGCCGCCGCGCTCGCTCGAGCTTTACCGGCATCACCTTCGCCGGCGCCGGCCAGAACCTCGACACCGGCTGCAAAGTCGTGCTCAACGCGCCCGAGACCTCGGCGACCGTCGAGACCAAGGGCATCTCCAAGAGCGGCGGTATCCAAACCTTCCGCAGCTCCATCGTAGCCACGCCTAAGGCCGAGGGCTCCAAGGCAACCGTGAGCTGCCAGTCGCTCATGCTCGACGATCAGAGCCGCTCCGATACTATTCCGGCCATGGACATCCGCGCCAAGAATGTCGACATCGGTCACGAGGCCACCATCGGCCGTATCGGCGACGACAAGGTGTTCTACCTGATGAGCCGCGGTATCTCGGAGGAAGAGGCCCGCACCATGATCGTCAACGGCTTTGCCAACCCGGTCTCCAAGGAGCTGCCGCTTGAGTACGCCGTCGAGATGAACAACCTGATCAAGCTCGAGATGGAAGGAGCGATCGGATAATGAAACAGGAAACCAACACCGCTGCAACCACGCTCGAGCAGGTTAATGCGATGCCGGCCGCCACTTGGGGTTGGCTGCGCATGAACCAGACCAAGCTCGAGCTCTCTGACGAGCTCGCCGCCGCTCCCGCCGAGGCCGTTGAGGTCGAGGGCCTGGACGAGCAGTTTGCCGGTACGGCCGACGCCTTCGACGCCGCCATGGAAGCCATGGCCGAGCGCTTCCCCGAGCGCCGTACCGCTGCCCCCGGTGATGCCGCCGATCGTGCCCGCATCACGCCCGAAACCGAGCTCGACGTGCCCGCCACCTCCGTCTACCAGGCCGGCGCCATCAAACTCGAGGAGGAACTCTCCCCCGCCGAGGCCTTCGAGACCGGCATGGGTGAAGAAGCCTACACCTACCTGGCCGAGCACGCCGTCAAGCGCATCGTTATCGATGTGCCCGCGTACAAGCACGTCACGGTTACCGTGCGCGTAAGCGGCTTCGACGCCGCGGCGGCCATCGCCGCTATCGATGTCGTCGCCCGCCCGCAGGCAACGCTCGACTTGCAGATCGCCCTGGACTCCCCCGTTGCCAGCGAGGGTGTCGTGGGATCCGTACTGCGTGTGTGTGCCCACGAGTACGCCACCGTCAACGTGACCTGCACGCAGACGCTCGACGACAGCTGGATCGCACTCGATGACACCGGCCTGTTCCTGGACGAGGGCGCGCGCGTCAACGTGCAGCACACTGTCCTGGGTGCCGGCGCCAGCGCCACTGGCCTTGCCGGCGATCTGCTGGGCGATACCGCCAAGGTGACCATCGATACCGATTACCTGGGCGCCCGCGAGCAGGTGCGCGACTTTAACTACGAGCTGCGCCACCGCGGCCGCAAGACCGAGTGCGAGATCGACGCCAACGGCGTGCTGACCGGCACGTCCAAGAAGGTCTACCGCGGCACCATCGACCTCGTGCACGGCTGCAAGGGTGCCGTCGGCACCGAGCGCGAAACCGTGCTGTTGGCCAACAAGGGCGTCGACAACAAGACCGTCCCCGTCATCCTGTGCGACGAGGACGACGTCGCCGGCAACCACGGTGCCACCATCGGCCACGTCCGCGACGAGCAGCTGTTCTACCTCGCCTGCCGCGGCCTTGACCAAAGCGCCGCCGAGGACCTGTTCATCCGCGCCAAGCTGGAGGACGCCGCGATTTCCGCGACCGACGAGCGCACCCGCGCCGCCGTCGTCCGCTTGGGCAACAACCTGATCGATAACTTTGAGGAGGAGCTCGCATGATCGACACCGAGCACGTTAAATGCGATACCTGTACTGCCCCCGAGCCCATGGAACTCGACGCCAGCGACGAGGCCTCGCGAGGCTGGCCTACCGTCGATATCGAGACCAACCCCTACAAGGCGCAGTTCCCGCTGTTCCAGCAGCACCCCGAGATCGCCTTCCTCGATAGCGCCGCCACCGCGCAGCGCCCTGCTTGCGTGCTCGACGCCGAGCGTGACTTCTACCAGCGCATGAACGCCAACCCCCTGCGCGGCCTGTACTCGCTGTCCGTCGAAGCCACCGACGCTATCGCGAAGGTGCGCCAGCAGATCGCTGATCTCATCGGCGCTTCCCAGGCCAACGAGATCGTCTTCACCCGCAACACGAGCGAGTCGCTCAACCTGGTCGCCAAGAGCTTTGCACCCACAGTGCTCGAGCCCGGTGACGAGGTCGTCATCACCATCATGGAGCACCACTCCAACCTGATCCCGTGGCAGCAGGTCTGCCGCGAGACCGGCGCCAAGCTCGTCTACCTCTACCCCACCAAGACCGGCCAACTCACCACCGAGGAAGTGCTTGCCAAGGTTGGCCCCAAGACCAAGATTCTGGCCGTGGGTCAGGTCTCTAACGTTCTGGGCGTCGAGAATCCGGTCAAGAACCTCGGCAAGCTCGTGCACAAGTACGGCGGCTATCTGGTCGTCGACGGCGCGCAGTCGCTGCCGCACATGCCGGTCGATGTGGCCGACCTGGGAGCCGACTTCTTTGCCTTTAGCGCGCACAAGGCCATGGGCCCCATGGGCATCGGCGTGCTGTGGGGCAAGATGGACCTGCTCAACGCCATGCCGCCCATGCTTACCGGCGGTGAGATGATCGACTCGGTCACCGAGCAGGACGCTGTCTGGGCGCCCGTCCCCGAGAAGTTCGAGGCCGGCACGCAGGACGCTGCCGGCATCTTCGCCACGGGCGCGGCGCTTGATTACCTGGTCAACACGGTGGGCTACGAAAACATCCAGGCCCGTGAGAAGGCACTCGTCCACTACCTGATGGGCGAACTCATGCAGCTCGACTTTGTCCAGATCATCGGCTCCATCTACTGGGACAACCATCACGGCGTCGTCAGCTTTAACGTCAAGGGTATCCACCCGCACGATGTCGCAAGCATCATGGACATGGACGGCGTCTGCATCCGCGCCGGTCACCACTGTGCACAGCCGCTGCTCACCTGGCTGGGCGTCGAGAACCTCGCCTGCTGCCGCGCCAGCGTGGCCTTCTACAACGACAAGGCCGATATCGACAAGTTCATCGCCGGCCTTCATCACGTTTGGAGCACGTTCAATGGGTAATCTGTACACCTCCACCACGTTTATGGAGCACAACTCGCACCCCGACTATAAGTACGAGATGGATGCCCCCACGCACGAGCACGACGGCATCAACCCCAGCTGCGGCGACGAGCTCACCTTGCAGTTACGCGTCGAGAACGGCGTGATCGAGGAGGCTTCCTTTACTGGTCACGGTTGTGCCATCAGCCAGGCCAGCGCCGATATCATGGCCGACCTCATCACCGGCGAGACGGTCGAGGAGGCACGCCGCTTGGCCGGGCTCTTCCTCGCCATGATCCGTGGCGAGCAGCTCTCCGAGGAAGACCTGGAAGACCTGGACGAGGCTGCCCAGCTCCAGGACATCTCGCACATGCCCGCCCGCGTCAAGTGCGCCGAGCTCGCCTGGCGCACCCTCGACGGCATGCTCGAGGAACAAGCTAACCAATAGCGGATGCCCCAAATCCAAGGATTTTGATTGCCGAGCCGCCCGATACGGGCGGCTCGGCTTTTCTATAACGAGCGCGAACGCACAGCCCGCGCATCCGGCGCTCGTCCGTCGTTTACCGCTCGACCAACCACGAACACGGACGTTTCCCACAGAACCAAAGGCCGGCAGCAGGGCCACGGACCCGCCAGGCAATGTTCCAAGTCCAATTCCGTTGGGCTCCAGCTCGTCTCGCGCCTGCCGCAGAAGGGTCCCGTGGGGTGCGGCGTGCATTTTGGCGAATATTCAGCATGCCAAGCTGCATGTATACACGCCGGAAGCGCAAATCAACATCTCTAGGCGCGTTCATATGACGTTTTAGAGCAAGTACCGCTGCCCGGCGGGACGCAAACGCGTGCTTCACGGCGCATGGGCAGGCAAAAATGGCTTCGCAGCTCGCATATTGCAAGATTTCGGCGGTGTCGGCCGCGCCCCAATGCTGAAAATTCCGTTTTTTGCACGCCGCAGAAGGGGGTAGGCACGCACAAAACCGGATTGAGCCGTATTTTTATGCAAAACGGCAACCATTCTATGCAAATCAAGCACTGCAGCCACTGTACCAAGCGTTTAGAACAGTGGTTGTGGCGCACAGACGGCCCTACACCAGATTATCGCCAGTCCTCACCGCCGCTCGCGCACGAGCGCGCACGATACGCGCAACGGTACTTTTGCCAATCCCCGTATACTGTTCAATTTGGCGCACCGTAAAACCGGCATCGTGCAATCCAACGATTACGATATCGTGCTGCGCCCGCGGTGCGGCTTTAAGGCCTTGGAGTGGAACCCCGAGCTCCTTGGCCATCTTGTCGGCAAAGGCGCGCCGTTCCCACTCCATCTCTTTCATATCGCACATCGCCGACTCACAGCCGTCGGGCGTCGAAAGCGAAAAGGCAATAAAGGCCTTGGCAGAACCAAAAAGATCAAGCACGCAAGAAGGGTCGGAAAATCCCCTCGTGGCATCCGCCGCGTCACTGTCGTAAGCGCGTAGATACTCGACAAAGCTACTCCACGGATAGCGCTCGATTAAGCTGATGCCAGCCTCCTGCGGACCAGCGTGAACGTAGCGAATAGCCTCCATCACCTGCCAGTCGGTATCGAGCGAGCGGCGCTCAAAACGTTCACGAAACAGGCAGCCCGCGCGCCCAGTGCGCTTATTGAACCGACGAGCATACGTCAACAGTAGCCGCTGCATGGCTGCGCTCATTTCGTCCTCGTAATCCAAAAGCACCAGATCCACGTAGTCACCCATGAGACACCACGCCACAATCGTCACCTGGGCATCGCGGCAGCAGTCGCGCATCAGCTCCAAAAACTCCCACCGGTCGTCATCGGTCTCAAAGATGATCTGTTTTCCGGTGCCACGGGCCGTAACATGGTAAAAGCCGGTGACCGTTCTCCAAACGCGCTGCACGGCACCCCCTTTAGCGGAATCAACTTGCGCCTTCCAATACACCACGATTGAAGCGTGCTATCAAAACAAACACGTAAAATGGCATCTGCGCACGGCAAATGGCAGCAAACAACCGGCGAACGGCACCGCAGCACAGGTCAGACAATGCGACGTTTCCGCAAGATGACCAAAAACGACAAATATGGGACACGCGCTTCTGATGAATATATCTCATTTAAATCGCTTCAATTGAAAGTTCCGCGCTTCTCGCTACGAAAACTGAGCCGTTCGCCGAATATTCCGTGCATTTCGCGGTATTATAGGGGCTGCATGTCATGTCCCTTTCGAAGGGTCGTCCGGCAATCGCCAGCCACGACCCCAGACGGGACGCCAACACGATAGAGAGGAGAGGCATGCAGTACTCACAGGAAGTGGAGAACATGTGCCCCGTTGCCAAGGGTGCATACCACGGCCCCGCACCCATCCCCGAGGAGGGCAAGTGGGTCCAGGCTAAGGAGATTTCCGACATCTCCGGTCTTACGCACGGTGTGGGTTGGTGCGCACCCCAGCAGGGCGCCTGCAAGCTCACGCTGAACGTCAAGGACGGCATCATCGAGGAGGCCCTCGTTGAGACCATCGGCTGCTCGGGCATGACCCATTCTGCCGCCATGGCTTCCGAGATTCTTCCCGGCAAGACCATCCTCGAGGCCCTCAACACCGACCTCGTCTGCGACGCCATCAACGTTGCCATGCGCGAGATCTTCCTGCAGATCGTTTACGGCCGCAGCCAGACCGCGTTCTCCGAGGGCGGCCTGCCCGTGGGCGCCTCCCTCGACGACCTCGGCAAGGGCCTTCGCTCTCAGGTCGGCACCATGTTCGGCACCAAGGCCAAGGGCGCTCGTTACCTCGAGCTCGCCCAGGGCTACGTCACCCGCATGGCTCTCAACGACAAGAACGAGATCATCGCATTCGAGTTCCTGAACCTCGGCAAGTTCACCGACGCCGTCAAGGCCGGCAAGACCCCCGAGGAGGCCATCGCTGGCGCTATGGGCCACTATGGTCAGTGGGAGAACGCTGCCAAGTACATCGACCCGCGCACCGACGAGGAGACTCACTCCGTCGCCAGCGTGTTCCCGGTTCACGAGTAGAAAGGGAGGGAAATAACTATGACTGTTACGTTCGAAGGTTACGAGCGCCGCGCTGACAAGATCAACAAGTGCCTCGCCGACAACGGCATCGCCTCCCTCGAGGAAGCTCTGCAGATCTGCACCGACAAGGGCTTCAACCCGCGTGAGATCGTCAACAACACCCAGTCCATCGCCTTCCAGAACGCTGAGTGGGCCTATACCCTCGGCTGCGCTCTCGCTGTCAAGCGTGGCGCCAAGACCGCTTCTGAGGCTGCCGCCATCATCGGCGAGGGCATCCAGGCCTTCACCGTTCCCGGCTCCGTCGCCGAGGACCGCAAGGTCGGTCTGGGCCACGGCAACCTGGGCGCTATGCTGCTCTCCGACGACACCGAGTGCTTCGCCTTCCTGGCGGGCCACGAGTCCTTCGCCGCCGCTGAGGGCGCTATCGGCCTGGCTCTGAACGCCAACAAGGCTCGCAAGAAGCCGCTGCGCGTTATCCTCAACGGTCTGGGCAAGGACGCTGCTCAGATTATCGCCCGCATCAACGGCTTCACCTATGTGCAGACCCAGTTCGACTACTTCACGAGCGAGCTCAAGGTCGTCGAGACCATCCCCTACTCCGATGGTCCCCGCGCCGCCGTCAACTGCTACGGTGCCGACGACGTCCGCGAGGGCGTTGCCATCATGTGGCACGAGAACGTCGACATCTCGATCACCGGTAACTCCACCAACCCCACGCGCTTCCAGCACCCCGTCGCTGGCACCTACAAGAAGGAGCGCCTCGAGGCTGGCAAGAAGTACTTCTCCGTCGCTTCTGGTGGCGGCACTGGCCGTACCCTGCACCCGGACAACATGGGCGCCGGCCCTGCCTCTTACGGCATGACCGACACCATGGGCCGTATGCACTCCGACGCCCAGTTCGCCGGTTCTTCCTCCGTGCCTGCGCACGTCGACATGATGGGTCTCATCGGCATGGGCAACAACCCCATGGTCGGTGCCACCGTCGCCTGCGCTGTCGCCGTCGAGGAGGCCCTCAAGGCCTAATCGCGCCCGCGCGATGCTCATATAGTTGAGCTTTGGAGCCGCTACCCACCCGGGTAGCGGCTCTTTTTTATTCCAAAACAGCCAATCGCTTTGGATTGCGCCACGAAAGTGGCCCATCTACTACGTTTAACCCGCATGGGTCGGCTATAGCTGGGTTTTTTGAAAATCAATAAGCCGTCTACCTGCGGTTTTGATTTTGTGATTCTCGATATGGTTGGGGGTGACCGCTCAAACGTAGTAGATAGGCCCATTTCGTGGCGAGCGGATCGACCCGAGGCGCAGGGAGGCTCATAAAGCCCCGTCTCAAATTGACTACTCCAAAATAGAGGTCCGATATATCAGTTGCAGCGAAATACGAGATGCCCGGAGACGAAGCCGGCGAATGCGTATGACGTCCACCTGCCATATTCGCCCTTTACCGATTAGCGCGGCCTTTGCATCGCATTAGTCAATCGCCCATGCGACAATGCGCCGGACTAGAAAGGAATCCGATGGAATCGACTGATGTACTGGTAATTGGATCTGGCATTGCGGGCCTTTGTGCCGCCATCGAAGCGGCGCGCGCGGGCGCGACCGTTACCGTCGCAAGCGCCGGAAGGACTATGAGCGGATCGAGCTTCTTCCCGGGCACCTGGGGCCTTGGCCTTATTGGCCCCGTCGACGAAGACGACGAGCAGGACCTCATCGACACCATCCAGACCGTCGGCGGCGGCGTTGCCGACCCCGAGCTCGTCCAGACGTTTGTCCACGGCATTCCTAAGGCCATCCAATGGCTCGAGCAGGATCTGGGTGTTGAACTCCAGCGCCCGCAAAGCGCCAAGAGCGCCCAGCAAAAGCAATTTATCCCCTGCTTTGACCATAAGACACGCAAATGGCGCGGCCTCACCCGCAAGCCCCTTGAGGACGCGTGTACGGCCCAGATCGAGACTCTCGGCATTCGCCTGCTCCCCCGCCATGAGCTTATCGATCTTGTTGAGGACACAACTGGAAAGATTACCGGCGCCGTGCTCTACGACCGCGCAAGCGAGCATCTCGTGCCTATGGCAGCCAAGGCCATTATCATCGCGGCGGGCGGCACGGGTGGCCTATTCGAGCGCAGCCTCACTTCCGCCGACGTGCTCAGCTCATCACAGGGAATCGCGCTGGCGCACGGTGCGTCCCTTACTAATATAGAGTTCATGCAGATGATGCCCGGATTCATCGAGCCCAAGCGAAACCTGGTCTTTAACGAAAAGACCTGGCGTTACGTCAAGTTCAACCAGCCGATCGATATTGCCGACGGCAAGCTGGACGATCTGCTTGAGCAGCGCTCCGGATATGGTCCTTTCACCTCGCGTTTGGCGTCCCGCGCCATCGATCTTGCCATCGATCAAGCGGGTGCCGAAGGTCTGGCACTCCACTACGACTTCCCTCGCAAGGAGGTTCCCGAGTTCGTGCAGACCTTTGCCAACTGGCTGCAAGACGAGCATGGTATCGCGCCGAGCGACGAAATGCGTGTGGCAATGTACGCCCACGCCGCTAACGGCGGCATCAAAATCGACAAGACCGCGTACACGGGCGCTGAGGGCCTCTACGCCTGCGGCGAGGCGACAGGCGGCATGCACGGCGCCGACCGCATCGGCGGCCTGTCGAGTGCCAATGGCATCGTCTTTGGGCGCATCGCGGGCGCATCAGCGGCTCGAGCAGCCCAGGACGCTCCCGAGGCGGCCGCTCCGATGGATATCGCCCTCCCCCAGCATGGCATTGACACAGCAGACGCCGAGTGTCTGACCCGCAGCCTTAAGCACACGATGAGTACCCATTGCATGATCAACAGGACCGAAGCGGGCCTGTCCAAGGCGCTGCACGAGCTTGAGAGCTTGAAGACGGAGGCAACGACCTTGAGCACACAGAAAGCTCAAGACAGCGAAGTCGCAGCCCTCGCCCGCCTGCAATCGCAGATTCAGCTAGCACAGGAAATGGTCAAAGCCATGTGCAAGAGAACAGAAAGCCTCGGATCGCACTATCGAGCGAACTAAATCGAACACCCATCTAAAGCAGAACACAGTTAATCGATATCTATAGGCCCCGTGAGCTCGAAGTGACACGGGGTCATTCATGTCCTCACGGCAGCGTATCCTTATCCTGATTACAGAGCGGGCAAAGCCCGCATACACAATAGGCCAGCGAGGAGGAGATATGGACAGTAGAGATATCGAGAAGTGGCGTGTCAAACTTGATAGCTACGCCAATGTGGAAGGCGGCGTTGAGTATTGGCTCGCACGCGATTTAATGGAACCCCTCGGATACGCCCAATGGCGCAATTTTGAGACTGCAATTAAGAGGGCAATGGCATCGTGTGAAGTCAATGAAATGCCTGTTGCTTCCTATTTTGTTGAAACCAGCAAAATAGTACCTACAGGAATAGGACAAAAAGCAGTCAAAGACTATAAGTTAACGCGCTACGCATGCTATTTAATCGCCCAAAACGGAGACCCAAACAAACCGGAGATCGCGCTCGCACAGGCGTACTTCGCCGTGCAGACGCGCCGCCAAGAGCTCATAGAGCAGCGCTTCGCAGAGATTCAGCGCTTGCAGGCGCGCCACTCGCTATCCGATTCAGAGAAACAGCTCTCGGGTATTGCGTTCAAACGCGGCGTGGACTCCAAAGGATTCGCAATCATCAAGTCAAAGGGCGATGAGGCGTTATTCGGCGGCAGAAGCACGGCGGAAATGAAGCAGCAGCTCGGCGTACCCAAGAGCGCGGCATTGGCGGACAGGTTAGCCGATGTCCTCATCAAAGCAAAGGACCTTACGAACTCGATGACGGCCTTCAACGCCGAGGAACACGACCTGTACGGTCTGGACCAGATCAAGCAAGAGCACGTCGAGAACAACACAAGCGTGCGTGGCAGCCTCATCGACCGCGGAATTGTCCCCGAGAACCTACCGCCCGCCGAGGATACAAAAAAGCTCGAGCGTCGCGTGAAGGCAGACGAGAAGAAACTCAAGGAGGGTACTGACGGTTTTACCGATCCCCAGGGTAGACTCAATCTGTGAAAGCGGCTATGCCCTTACGGGTTCGTCCCCATGCGAGGTCAATAAAAAAGCGACCAGCCGAAGCCAGTCGCTTTAACATGCTTTGGTGGGCCGTCAGGGGGTCAACCTGCTGCGCAGGCGGCCGCTGCGGCGCTTCGCACCTTGCGCGCTGCGCTGGTAAATACTTACGCATTTCCTCAGCTCCGCGCCCTTTCGGGTTCGACCCCAAGCGAGGTCAACAAAAAAGACGGCCAACTTAAGCTGACCGTCTTAACATGCTTTTGGGTGGGCCGTCAGGGGGTCGAACCCTGGACCTTGGGATTAAGAGTCCCCTGCTCTACCAACTGAGCTAACGACCCAAAGCTAAAGTCCGTTGTGGCGGACTTTAGAGGAGATATCGTGTGGTGGGCCGTCAGGGGTTCGAACCCTGGACCTTGGGATTAAGAGTCCCCTGCTCTACCAACTGAGCTAACGACCCGATATCAACACGAAGCAAGAACTGGGGTGGGTAAAGGGACTCGAACCCTCGACCTACGGGACCACAACCCGTCGCTCTAGCCAACTGAGCTACACCCACCGTGTCCTGTGCGCTTCGCGCTCGACTATTATTGCAAGGAACGCCACGCGATGCAAGCCCCAATTTTCAAGAATTTTGAAAAGAGTTTTTCCGATCCATTTCGAGCAAATCCCACCGGTTTCATAGGAGTAAACTTGCCCCACCCCGATGTTCGAAAGGACAAGCATGAAAGAACTCTCCAATCGCACCGCAACGTTTACCGATTCGGTCATCCGCCGCATGACGCGCATCTCCAATAAGTACGGCGCCGTCAACCTCTCGCAGGGCTTCCCCGACTTTGATCCCCCGGCGCAGCCGCTCGAGAGCCTGAGCGCCATCGCGACCGACCCCAAGCCGCTCTACCACCAGTACTCCATCACCTGGGGCTCCCAGGCCATGCGCGAGGCGCTTGCCGCCAAGCAGGAGCACTTTATGGGCATGCCGATCAACCCCAACGAGAACATCGTGGTCACCTGCGGCTCCACCGAGGCCATGATGGCCGCCATGATGACGGTCACGAACCCCGGCGACAAGGTCGTCATCTTCTCGCCGTTCTACGAGAACTACGGCGCCGACACCATCCTCTCGGGTGCCGAGCCCATCTATGTGCCGCTCAACCCGCCCGCATTCGACTTTGACCGCGAGGTACTCGAGGCTGCCTTCCGCGACAACGATCCCAAGGCCATCGTCCTATGCAATCCTTCCAACCCCTGCGGCAAGGTCTTCACGCGCGAGGAACTCACCTTTATCGCCAACCTGTGCAAAAAGTACGACACCTACTGCATCACCGACGAGGTCTACGAGCATATCGTCTATGCGCCCCACGAGCATGTCTATATGGCCACGCTGCCCGGCATGTTCGAGCGCACCATCAGCTGCAGCTCGCTGTCCAAGACCTACTCCATCACCGGTTGGCGCCTGGGCTACACCATCGCCCCGGCCGAGATTACCGAGCGCATCAAGAAGGTCCACGACTTCCTCACGGTGGGCGCCGCCGCTCCCCTGCAGGAGGCCGTCGTCACCGCACTCAACTTCGACGACAGCTATTATCAGGAGGTCCTCGACCTCTATACCGCCAAGCGCGACCTGTTCTGCCAGGGCCTCGATAGCATCGGCCTCGCACACAACGTGCCGCAGGGCGCCTACTATGTGATGATGGATATCTCGGAGTTTGGCTACGACAGCGACCTCGACTTCTGCGAGGATCTCGCCTCCAAGGTTGGCGTGGGTGCCGTGCCGGGCTCAAGTTTCTTCCGCGAGCCCGTCAACCACCTGATCCGTTTCCACTTTGCCAAGCGTGACGAAACGCTCAACGCCGCACTCGAGAACCTCAAGTCCCTGCGAGATAAAATCAAGCCGCGCGGGTAAGGACGGTCCAACAACTAATAGCATCAAAGAAACCTCGCACCGTCCGTTGGACTGCGAGATTTCTTTTTATAGCGCTTTCTTAATTATTTTAGTGCGCTATACTTTAGAGGTGAAGTAACTCGCCCAAGAGAGAGGGACGCTATGGCAGAGCAGCAGCTTATCGGAGCGCTCGAGGCCGGGGGGCACCAAGATGGTTTGCGCCACGGGCTATGCAGACGGTACGGTCCTGGAGCGTGAGTAGATCGCGACTACGACCCCGCAAGAGACCGTTGAGGCCGTCAACGCATGGTTTGCCGACAAGGGCATCGCCGCGCTGGGCATCGGAGCTTTTGGCCCCACCGCAGTCAACCCTGCCTCGCCCCAGTACGGCAAGATCTTGGAGACCCCCAAGACGGCATGGCGCTACTTTGATCTGCTGGGCACCATTCAAAACGAGCTCGACATTCCCTGCGGCTACGATACCGACGTCAACGTCGCCTGCTTGGGCGAGGTCACCTTTGGCTGCGCGCAGGGCCTTACCGACGTAGTCTACCTGACCATCGGCACCGGCGTGGGCGCCGGCGTCCTCTCGGGCGGCCAGCTCGTTCATGGCATGATGCATCCCGAGGCCGGGCACATCCTGGTCACACGCGACCGGCGTGACACCATCGGCGAGCGCAGCGGCTGCCCCTTCCACGACGACTGCCTCGAGGGCCTCATCGCCGGCCCCGGCGTCAAAAAACGCTGGGGTGGCAAGAGCGCTGGAGAGATGGCCGACGACCCGGAGGCCATGGACCTGCTTGCCGGATACCTTGCGCAAGCGCTCATGACCTACACGCTGTGCTATGCCCCGCAGAAGATCATCGTCGGCGGCGGCGTGGCCGACCACACCCCTATCGTGCCGCTCGCGCGGAAAAAGTGCGCCGAGATGCTCAACGGATATATCGTCACGCCCGAGGTCAACGGCATCGATTCCTACATTGTCAACAACAGCCTCGAGGGCAAGCAGGGCATCATGGGTTGTCTGGCCCTGGGTGCACAGGCGCTTCAGCAGTAAGCACGCTTGACGGCGTCCTGCCGCCCCCGGCGAAACGCCGTCACGCCCTCATAGAAGCCCTCAAACGAAGAAAGGCCGCCTAGGACCAAGCAACGTGTCCTAGGCGGCCTTTTTGGCACATATGAGCGATCGTAGGAGATATCGAACCGCAACGCCCGTCATCGCGCCGCAGCAGTCGATCATCACGTCGGTGATCATGCCGGCACGACCGGGCACAAAGAGCTGAATCGTCTCGTCGATCGAGGGAATCAGCAGCAGGAAAACCGCCGTGGGAAGCAGCACATCAAAGGTGCGACGGCCCTCAACGTCAAACGCGTGTGTCGTCAGAATGCCGAGTACCATGTATTCGGTGAAATGCGCGCATTTGCGAACGACGAAGTTGGTCACCCACTCGTACGGAAGCCCCATGCCGTGCAGAAAGCCGCGAACGGCCTCCATGATCGACAGGCTCAGTGAGCCAGACCCCGTTCCGGGAACCAACGAGTTACCCCAAATCAGCAGCACCATAAGGCAGGATGCGACTGCCCACTTGCGATCGATTTTAACCATGCAGACGCTATGCCTCCGCACAGAGCGGCTCAAGGCTGGCGGTACCGCCCTCGATAACGCTCAGATACGCACGACCCGTGCGCCTCACCGCCGCAGACTGAACGCGATTGATCTCTTCCTCGAGAATCTGGTTGACGCGCTCGTGGCGGCGATTCTCCATAACGCCGGCAGCGATGGCCTCGGCACGTTCGATACCCTCGCGAGAGATGCGGGCGGTGTCCTCGGGGAACACGGCGCTGTGGCGGCCGACATAGGCGGAAGCCGCAGGTGCGGGGGCAGGAGTGGGCACAAAGGTGGTAGCAGGAGCAGACTCGCCGATCTCATCCAAAATTGCAGCAGCCGCGGCCCACATGCCCTCATGGCCGGAGTAATCGGCCATGGGCACGTCCTCCTCGGCGGCAGCGTCGACGGGCTCGTCGGCTACGACGGGCTGGGACGCAGAAGCCGGGGCATCTGCCGGAGCGGCCACCGTATACGGCACGTCGTTTGAGATAACAGGCTCGTCAAGGTCATCGAGGTCGATAGCCACGGCGGAAGAGTCGCTGATGATGGGCATGTTGGCGATGTTTGTGTTGTACGGCACCGCCCCAGCTGCCTGCTGCTGGGCAGGAGCGCCCCACAGTGAGCTTTCGGCAGCACGACGGGCGGCAATGGTCTCCTCGTCTTCGGCAGCCAGGGGCTCGTTGGCATAGTGGTCAGGCATAGATGCCGGATTCACGGGAACGGCGGTGTCATACGCAACGGACTGAGCCGTTGCAGCGTTGTTGGCGGCATTAGCCACAAGTGCCACGAAGGCGGCCGTACTGCCCGCAGGGGCGGCCTGAGAGCCCGAAACGGCACGCGCGGCGGCAGCGATGTCGTCGCGGTTATAGGAGCCGGTCTGCCCGCCGTAGGTAAGTTCGTCGATAGCGACCTGGTAGACGTCGCGCGAGCGCGTGGGGTCGCAGCTGACCGGCGAATCGTCGTCGAGCATGCTATCGATCATGGACCAGGCGTCGTCCTCGCTCATGGCGTCTGCGGCGCGGGCGATGGTGGGGACGCCGTCGTCGGCATGACGGCGCTGGAAGGCACCGGTCAGGCCGGAAAAGACCGATGAAGGCTGCTCGGCACCAAACGATGCGGAAGAAGCGGTCTGAGGGGCGGCATACTGCTGCGCCGGGATCGAGGCAGTCTTGAATTCGTTATGGGTTCGGCCAAGCTGAGCGGCACCGCCCATGGCGTCGGGCTCGAACAGGCGCTCGGCATGCTGAGCGCGATATTCAGAAATGCCCAGCGAGGCGGCATAGATTCCCACGCCGGCCACGGCACCCACGGCAAACGGCACGGCGCCCGCGACGACCGTCTCGTTCACCGACGAAAACGGCAGCGTGGCAGCATACATCACCACGGGAGCGGCAAGGCCGATTCCGCAGGAAAGTCCAGCAAGGACTGCTCGTTGTGTTGCATCAGAAGAAGCCATGAGCTCTCCCCATCTTCCAGCACCCAAATCGCATCATTCAGTTGGCTGCGCGAGAGAAGATGAAGCGGGGCCTGGGCCCCAAAGCAACGGTATATGGTTCGTTTCATCTGCGTTTTCCGTCGCGAAGCTTAAAAGCTATTATGCGAAACCACACCCCCGATTGCAAGCGGCGATGCTGGATTGAAACGAGAAAACCGCTGGCTACCGGTCTTATGCTCAAAAAATGTTTCCAAAGGCGCCATGCAAAAGGGCCGGGGTATAAACCCCGGCCCCTCAAAAGAGCGATAAGCGGTTTTAGCGTGCGGCGAGCGACTTAGAACGTCTGCTCGTAGTCGCTGTGCTTTTTGGCCGAACGCACCAGGAACTCCTGGTTGGTATTGGTGCCCTTGAGGCCCTTGATAAATGACGCGGCCGCGCGCTCGGTATTGTTCATGCCGGCGAGGATGCGGCGCAGGCCAAAGATAAACGGGCGCATCTGCTCGTCGACCAGCAGGTCCTCGTTGCGCGTACCGGAGGCAACGGGGTCGATGGCCGGGAAGATGCGGCGGTCGGCCAGGTCGCGATCGAGCTTGAGCTCCATGTTGCCGGTGCCCTTGAACTCCTCAAAAATGACCTCGTCCATCTTGGAGCCGGTATCGATAAGGGCGGAAGCCAGGATGGTGAGCGAGCCGCCGTTCTCGATATTGCGGGCAGCACCCAAGAAGCGCTTGGGCGGATACAGGGCCGCCGAATCGACGCCGCCCGAAAGGATGCGGCCCGAGGCGGGAGCGGCCAAGTTGTAGGCGCGGGCAAGGCGCGTGATGGAATCGAGCACCACCACGACGTCGCCGCCCAGCTCCACGATGCGCTTGGCGCGCTCGATCACGAGCTCGGCCACGCGAGTGTGGTTGTCGGCGGGCATATCGAAGGTCGAGGCCACGACCTCACCCTTAATGGAGCGCTGCATATCGGTGACCTCTTCGGGACGCTCGTCGACGAGCAGGCAGATGAGGTGCACCTCGGGGTTGTTGATAGAGATGGACTGGCAGATCTTCTTGAGGATCGTGGTCTTGCCGGCCTTGGGCGGTGACACGATCAGACCACGCTGGCCCTTACCGATCGGCGACACGATATCGATAGCGCGACCGGTGATGGAATCCTTGCCGTGCTCCATGCGCAGCGGCTCGTTGGGATAGACCGGCGTAAGATCGCCGAACTTGGGGCGGTTACGGGCCTGTTCGGGATCAAGACCGTTGACGGTCGTGATCTTGGCAAGGCCGGCGCGCTTGTCCCCGCCGCGCGAGGGACGAAGTGAGCCCTCGATCACGTCGCCCGTGCGCAGACGCGCGGAGCGGATAAGGTAGGCGGGCACGAAGGCGTCGTCATTGGACTTCATGTAGCCGTGGGCATGGATGATGCCGGAACTATCCGGGCGAATCTGCAGGATGCCCTTGATGTCGCGGAAGCCCTCGGCCTTCGCGGCGGTGGTGTAGATCTCTTCGACGAGCTCGGCCTTCTTCTTGCCGGTCGTCTCGATCTCGAACTCCTTGGCCTTCTCGCGCAGCTCGGCGACCTTCATGGCTGCGAGCTCCTCGCGCGAAAGCGTGGGCTCAGTCGGAGCGGCATTGCGCTCCTTATTGCGCTGCTTGCGGTCGCGCTGACGGTTGCGTCGATCGTTGTTGCGCTCGTCCTTGCGGTCGCTGCGGTCGTCATTGCGCTTGTGCTGGCGACGGTTGTGACGGTTGCCCTCGTCGGACTCGGCAGGCGCAGCGCCGTCAGAGGCAGCGCCATCGGCGTTGTTCGACACCTCGCCGTCAGACTTGCCATCGATGGCGGAAGCAGCATCGGCATCGGCCTGATGCTCGGCAGCCTTGGCCTTTGCGGACTTTTTGCGCGTGCGCTTGGGTTTCTCGCTTGCCGGCTGATCGGCGCTCTCGGTCTCGGGAGCGACGTCAGAGGTTGCCTCGGCGACCTCATTGGCAGCATCCTCGGACACGTCCTTTTTTGCGCCCTTGGCCTTGGTCGAGCGCTTGGAAGCGGTACGACGGCTGCGACCAGGTCGGACATCGGCCTGCTCGCCCTCGGCAGCGGAATCGGTGGCTGCGGCGTCCTGGACAGGAGCATCGGCAACGAGCGTGGGCTCGGTGGCCACCGCAGCACCCTGGGCTGCGGCTGCAGCCGCAGCAGCGGCAGCCTTCTCGGCCTCCACGAAGGCCTTGGGTTTGCGGCCGCGACGATGCGGACGCAAGGCCGGATCGACGACGGGGACCGCGCTGGCCTCAGCAGGCATTGCAGGCTCAGCGGACTGCGCGCTCTCCCCCGCTACAGGACGAGCCTGAGCCTCGACGGCATCGGAAGCCCCCTGCTCAACAGGCTGCTGTGCCTTGGTAGCGACACGGCGACGCGTGCGGGCAGCCGGCTTCTCGACCGACTGATCGGTTACGCGTGCCTCGGCGGTCGCATTCGCCTCGGGTGCGCTCGGAGCCACCAGCTCGGTCAGAGCTGCGGCCTCACGCTCGGCAGCGCGACGACGGGCACGCACAACCTGAGCCTCGCTAATCTGCGCCAGCGCGCGGGCTTGTGCAACTTCGTCGGAAATCGACGCGGCGGGGTCGGCCGCAACAGTGCGCTTAGCTCGCGTCGTGCGCGTGGTGCGGCGCTTGGGCTTGACAGCTTCCTCACCCTCGGCTGCGGGCTTGGATGCGCGGCGCGTACGCTTGGGCTTTGCAGGCGCGGCCTCATCGCCAGCGGCGGAAGGTGTGGGCGCGGCGCTTTCGACTGCAGCGGGCGCGGCTGCCGGGGCGGCCTTGGAAGCCTCAGGAGCCGAAGCCTGCACCGGCGCAGGCATCACGACCTGGTCCGACGCAGCCGGTGCAGCGGGAGCGGCCGTCGTCGTTATTTCGTTTTCTTGCTGTTGATCAGACACAGTGTTTGCTCAACTTTCTTTTCAAGCCCTGTGATCACATGCTCCCTGCATAAACCTTCAGGGCGGCTAAACAGTCTAGCTCCGTCAAATACCGACGGACATCATTGATCTGTATCGAGATGATTGCGTCATATATGCAGCGTTAGTGTAACACAACCGCAACCACCTGCAACTTAGTCATTGGACGTTCTTAAACGCCTAGTCATCAGGGACACTCACCTTCAAAAGCGTCTTGATCAAAAGTGCCTTGAAATGTCGCGCCAGAGGAGTGAAGCCGTGGCATCCGGAATAGCCGCGCCACGAAACGCGCCCATCTACTACGTTTGCCCCCGGGTCCCTGACCATACCCTTGTTTTTTCAAAAACAACGAGTCTGCTACCTGCGGTTTTAATATCGTACTTTTCGGCATGGTTCGGGATATGCGTCCAAACGTAGTAGATGGGCGCGATTTGTGGCGGACGGTATCCCGCCACCCCTCCACGAGACAAAAATGATCCGTTTTCCTCCGTCCCTAAGGGACAATTTTCAAAACTATGCCGGATTACGGGGCCAGAATGATGCGAGCCAACCATACCCAGCATTTTCAAGAAACAATAAACCGTCTACCTGCGGTTTTAATTTCGCTATTGGCGCCATGGTCGCCAGTTGGCGATTCAGCCCAGTAAACCAGTATAGTTGCGATTTGGTAGCATTTTCCAGCAAACCGAATCGTCCCGTCAAACGCAAAAAGCCCAACCTCCACGATGGAGATCGGGCTTTCAAGGCTTAGTTAAACCAAACCTGAACGGTCAAATGACCCGCAGTTTACATTTGCTCGGGAGCGGAGACGCCAACGAGAGTAAGCACCAGAGCGAGCGTCACGCGGACGGCGTCGCAAGCGGCCAGACGGGCGCGCGAAAGCTCGGGGTCGACGGGACGGCCCTCGCTCGGCAGAACCTGGCAGGCAGCATAGAAGCTGTGGAAGTCGCCGGCGAGCTCCTCGGCAAAGTGCGTCAGACGGAACGGAGCGCGGTCGCGAGCGCAGCTGGCGATGAGGTCGGTGAGTTCATTGAGCTTACGCGAAAGGGCGAGCTCGGTCGGGTCGGTCAGCAGCGAGTAATCGACGTTCTCACCGATGGCCTTGGCGGCGACGGCCTTCATGCCCATCTCGTCAGCCTGCTCGGGCGTAACGTCAGCGGCACGGCGCAGGATGGAGCACACGCGGGCGTGAGCGTACTGCACGTAGTAGACCGGGTTGGAATTGTCACGCTTCTTAACGGCCTCGATATCGAAGTCGACCATCTGGTTGGAGCTCTTGGAGATGAGCGTGTAGCGAGCGGCGTCGGAGCCGACCTCGTCGACGAGCTCCTGCAGGGTCACCATGGTACCCTTGCGCTTGGACATACGGACGGGCTTGCCGTTACGCAGCAGGTTGACGAGCTGGCCCAGCAGAACCTCAAACTTGCCGGGGTAACCCAAGGCATCGCAGACGCAGCGGACGCGCTCGATGTAGCCGTGGTGGTCGGCACCCCAAATGTCGATGACGTGGTCAACGCGCTGGAACTTATCCCAGTGATAGGCAACGTCGGAGGCGAAGTAGGTGTACTCGCCGTCGGACTTGATAAGGACGCGGTCCTTGTCGTCGCCCAGATCGGTGGAACGGAACCACAGGGCGCCGTCCTTGGTGTAGAGGTAGCCCATCTTGTCGAGCTTCTCGAAAGCGCGGTCGACGGCGGAGGTGCCGGCGGTCTCGCCCTCGGTGTCCTTCACATACAGCGAGCGCTCGGAGAACCAGCGGTCGAAGTCGCAATTGACGGCGTGGCAGAGGTCGCGCATGTTGTCGACCATCTTCACATAGCCGCGCTCACGGAAGCTCTCCATGCGCTCCTGCGGATCGGCCTCGACCCACTTGTCGCCGTCGGTGCGCCAGAACTCGGCAGCCTCATCGATGATGTAGTCGCCGCCGTAGGAGTCCTTACCCAGGGTCTCGGCAAAGTTGTCCTGATACGGATGGGTCTCGGGATGCTCGTCGTTCTCATCGGCAACGAAAGCGTCGCGGTCGGCGATCAGCAGCTTGTGAGCTTCGTCGATGTCCACGCCCTGCTTGGCGATAATGTCGGCAAGCTGCATATAGCGCGTGCTGATGGAGTTGCCGAAGGTGTTCATCTGCGAGCCGTGGTCGTTGATGTAGAACTCACGCTGGATGTCGTAACCGGCGTGGTCCATAACACGGCAGAGGGAGTCGCCCAGCGCGGCCCAGCGGCCATGGCCGATATGCATGGGGCCGACGGGATTGGCGGAGACGAACTCGACCTGGGTCTTCAGGCCGCCACCGACGTTGGACTTAGCGAAGTCCATGCCCTTCTCGCGGGCCTCGCCGAAGATGGCGTTCTTGACGGCGACGGAGAGGTAGAAGTTGATAAAGCCAGGGCCGGCGATCTCGACCTTCTCGATCGCGGGGTCCTCGGGCATATGGGCAACGACGGCCTCGGCGATCTTGCGCGGGGCACAGTGAGCCAACTTGGCGGACTTCAGAGCCATGGTGGAGGTCCACTCGCCATGAGAAGTGTCAGCCGGTCGCTCGATGGCGCAATCGTCAAGTTCAAATGCGGAAAGGTCGCCGGCCTCCTGGGCCGCAGCAAGCGCAGCGCGTACCAGCTCTTCAATCTTCTCGGGCATAAATCCTCCTTGTGTTAAAGCCCCCGAGCTCTTGGTCACTCGTAGGGCAAAAGCCAGAGTTTGTAGCACTCTATCACAAGCGATAGCTACTGTCGCAGGGTAAAGCTAATAGATATTGCATATGCACAAAAATGACTACCGCTCTTGCGCGGCTGTACAAAGTTGACGGTTTGCCTGCAGTTTATACACGTTCTGGAAATGCATAAACATGTGCATGAACCGCTCAGAGTATCGAATACTCTAACCTATCGGAGTTGTGTGCTTTTCCTGCATAAAGTAATGGTTTGCGCACGTCAACGTGGTATTCTTAACATACGCAAATTCGTATAAGTTGGAGGTAGCATGTTCTCAATCGGTCAACACGTAATTCATCCGGGTCAGGGAGTCTGCACCGTCGTCGGTTTTAGGGACGACACGCCTCAGCCCATGCTGTTGCTCGAGACCAAGCAGGGGCATGCGCAGACGATCCTCATGTACCCCGTGGCGCAGGCCGATCGTTTGCACGCCGCCATCTCCCAGCAAGATGCCGAGCACCTGCTGAGCCACTACGACGAGCTGGAGTGCGACACCTTTACCGAGCGCAACAGCTCACTCGAGGAGACGCACTTTAAGCAGCAGCTCAAGCTGGGTGCGCCCGAGACGGTCCGCGTGGCAAAAACCATGATGCACCGTATTCGCCAGGCCGAGGAAGCAGATAAAAAGCCCAGCTCTTACTACATGCGCGTACTCAAGGAAGCCAAGCGCCGCTCCATCGAGGAGTTCGCTGTGGCCCTGGGCGTCACCGAGGAGGACGCCGAAGCCCGCCTAGCCCAAGCCGCCCTCAACTAACCCACCCGCGCCAAAAACCACCACAAAGGGGACAGGCACCTTTGTGGTGGTTTTCTTGTTCTAGTAGTATTCATTCTTATCGATACCTACGAGCACAAGGAGTCTGTCATGGCAGAGCTGCTTACCGCCGGAATCACCCGCGACCGTGCATTCGAACTGCTCAACGAGCACAACAAGGACCCGTTCCATATCACGCACGGCGAGACAGTCGAGGGCACTATGCGCTACTTTGCGCGCGAGCTCGACCCCGAGAACGAGGAGTTTTGGGGCATCGTCGGCCTGCTGCACGACTTGGATTGGGAGGAACATGAGGACGACCCCGTGAACCACACCATCTATGCTGCCGAGATCCTCAAGGGCGAGGGTGCATCGCCCGAGCTTATCCGCGCCATCCAGACGCACACGTCCGATTTCAACGCTTCGCTGCCCAAGCCCGAGCTGCAGATGGAAAAGATCCTGTTTGCCTGCGACGAGCTCACCGGCCTGATCGGGGCCGCCGTCATCATGCGTCCGAGCAAAAGCGTCATGGATTTTACGACCAAGTCGCTCAAGAAGAAGTTCAAGGACAAGCGCTTTGCCGCCGGCTGCTCGCGCGACGTGATTACGCAGGGCGCCGAGATGCTGGGTTGGGAGCTCCCCGAACTCTTTGACCGCACCATCGCCGCCATGCAGTCCTTCGCGCCCGATCGCGATACCTTCCAGGCCTAACCGCCCACGCCGCTTATAACCACCACAAAGGTGCCTGTCACCTTTGTGGTGGTTTTATTTTACGAGGGGTTTAGGGGCGGACCTGGCCGGTGCCGCGGAGCTTGTATTTGTAGGTGGTGAGGGCCTCGGCGGCGAAGGGGCCGCGGGCGTGGAGCTTTTGGGTCGAGATGCCGATCTCGGCGCCCAAGCCAAACTCGCCGCCGTCGGTGAAGCGCGTGCTGGCGTTGGCATACACGGCCGAGGCATCGACCTTATCCAGGAAGCGCTCGCAAGCGTCCGCGTCCTCGGCGATGATGGCCTCGGAATGCATGGTGCCGTAGCGGTTGATGTGCGCGATGGCCTCGTCCTCGTTCGCCACGACCTTCACGCTCATCTCGAGCGCCAGGTACTCGCGACCCCAATCCTCCTCGGTAGCGGCCACGTAGTCGTCGCCCTCGGCAAGACCGGCGTCGGCGCATGCGACGCACGTGGCCTCGTCGCCGTGAACGAGCACGCCGTGGTCGTGCAGCACAGCCACGGCCGCGGGCAAAAACGCGTCGGCCACGGCGCGGTCGACCAGCAGCGACTCGGCAGCATTGCACACGCCCACGCGCTGGGTCTTGGCGTTGACGATAATGTTGAGCGCCTTATCAAAGTCGGCGGATTCATGCACGTAGATGTGGCAGTTGCCCGTGCCCGTCTCGATCACCGGAACGAGCGACTCGCGCACGCAGCGCTGGATCAGGCCCGCACCGCCACGCGGAATGAGCACATCGACAATACCGCGGAGCTTCATGAGCTCGCCGGTGGCCTCGCGGTCGGTAGACTCGATCATCGAGACGGCCTCGCGCGGGAAACCCTGGGCCTCAAGCGCATCGGCCAGCAGTTCGGCAATCATGGCGCACGAGTGATACGCCAGCGAACCGCCGCGCAGGATGCAGGCGTTGCCGGTGCGGATGCAGATGCCCGCGGCATCGGCCGTCACGTTGGGGCGCGCCTCGTAGACCATGGCAACCAGACCCAGCGGTACAGTCACACGCGTAAGGTCCACACCGCTTGCAAGCACGCGGTGGTCGAGCACGCGGCCGACGGGATCGGGCAGATCGGCAAGCTTCTCCAGGCCGGCAGCCATGCCCTCGACGCGCTCGGGCGTCAGCAGAAGACGGTCGAGGAGCCCTGCCGAGGTGCCCGCATCGCGCGCGGCGGACATATCGAGCTCGTTGGCGGCAACGATGGAATCAGCGCCATCGCGCAGTGCCGCGGCCATGGCGCGCACGGCCTCCTGGCGTTGGGCATCGCTCGCCGTGGCAAGCGCGCCCGAAGCGGCCTTGGCCTCAACGGCAAGATCGTGGACATACGTGGCTATATCGACCGACATGGGCGGCCCTTTCTCTTAGATGTTTGCCAACCATGGTAGCCGATTTATGCGCATCCTCGCCGACGGCGTTAGAATTGGTCAACCCGAAACACCGCAACGAATGGAAGCATTACATGGCGCTCATCACTTCGTACCACGTCCCCGGCCTGTATGTCGAGGACCACAGCATCGATGTCCCTCTCGACTGGCGCGGCCTTGAGCCAATGCTTTTGGCCGTCGGCAGCACCATGCGCCGCGGCGCCATGCCGGCGCCCATCGCCGGCGCGCCCGAGAGCATCAAACTCTTCTACCGCGTGGTTTGCGCGCCCGACCGTATCAACGACGACCTGCCGCTCCTACTCTTTTTGCAGGGCGGCCCCGGCGGCGAGAGCCCGCGTCCGCTGTCGCCCACCAGCGACGGCTGGATCGAGGAAGCCGTCAAACACTTCCGCGTCGTCCTGCCCGACCAGCGCGGCACCGGACGCAGCAGCTGTGTAGACGGGCGCACGATTGCCGCACTGGGCGAGCGCGCCGAGGCGGCAGGCTCCGATGCCGCACGCTCGCAGGCGAACTTCCTCAAGCGCCACCTCGCCAGCTCCATCGTTCGCGATTTTGAGTACCTGCGCCTGGTGGGCTTTGGCGGCAAGCCCTGGGTCACGCTCGGCCAGAGCTACGGCGGCTTTTTGACGTTGAGCTATCTGTCGCTCTTCCCTGAGGGCGTGGCGGCAAGCTTTACCTGCGGCGGCATTCCGCACGTGCCGGCGAGCGCCAGCGAGGTCTATGCGCACACCTTCCCGCGCATGGCAGCCAAGACGCAACAGTACTACGACCGCTATCCCACCGACGTCGAGCGTGTGGCGGCGCTGGCCGATGCGATCGAGGAGCAAAAGCCCGCACTGCCCGACGGCTCGTCGATGACGGTCGAGCGCCTGCAGCTCATGGGCAGCGACTTTGGCATGAAGCCGAGCTTTGAGCGCATGCACTGGATTATCGACCATGCTTTTGTTGACGGCGACGGCACGCTGAGCTGCGGAGCCTCGGTATCGGACAGCTTTTTGATGCGCGCTTTCGAGCGCACCAACACGCGTACAAACCCACTGTACTGGACGCTGCAGGAGTTCATCTACGCCGACGGCGACACCATGCCCATTCGCTGGGCCGCGGCAGAAGAGAAGGCACACCGTGCCGAGTTCGACACCCTCGCGCGCCCGCTCATGTTTACCGGCGAGGCCATGTTCCCGTGGATGTTTGAGCAGATGCCCGAGCTCAAGCCCTTCAAGCCCGCCATGGACCTGCTGATGGAAGACACCAGCTGGGACAAGATCTACGACCCGCAGCGCCTAGCATGCAACGAGGTGCCGCTCCAGGCCGCCGTGTACTTCGACGACATGTACGTCGATTCGGGTCTGCAGCTCGACACGCTCAGCCGCGTGGGCAACTCGCATGCCTGGGTGACCAACGAATTCGAGCACGATGGTCTGCACGGCAGCGTGGTGTTCAAGCACCTCTTCGACGAAGCCCTCAACCGCGGAGACCTGCGTCAGGTCTTCTAGCAAAGGAGTGTCCCCAACTGCCAGCACAAAAGGAACGTCCCCAAGTGCCGGACAAGTACCGGCAATGACGATACCGCAGGTAGAGGACGGAAAGCGAAAACGCCCCTAAGCGAGCAAGGTGACGTGAAAGAGGAGGGCATTGACCTTTTGGTCATGCCCGACGATTGAACGTCAGATTGCCGCTTAGGGGCGTTTGCAGCGTCAATTGGTTAGGCGAAGACGATCAAATTATCTCGATGGATCGCAGGCTTCTCGGCTAGGTTTGCGAGCAGTCGGTTGCTGGCGATTTGGTCCTGGCGGCGGCCGGCGGCAAGCTCCAGCACGTCCGAATCGGCCTCGGCGATACCACGGGCGACGACCATACCGCTCGGGTCGCACACATCGAGCACATCACCCTCGGCAAACTCGCCATCGACCTCACGAATACCCACCGCAAGCAGGGACGACCCGTGGCCGACCAGCGCTTTCGCGGCACCGTCATCGACTGTCACCGAGCCGTGGGCCTTGTCACCCAGCGCGATCCACAGCTTACGGGGCGCGATGTCCAGGCGCTCCGCCGGCGGATCGAACAGCGTACCCACACTCTCGCCACGGGCCAGACGCACGAGCGCATCGGGCTCCTCGCCCGAGCAGATCACGCTCTGAATGCCAGCCGTCATCAAAATGCGGCTCGCACGGATCTTGGTGATCATGCCGCCGGTGCCTAACGACGTCGAAGAATCGCCCGCCGAGGCAATGATCTTGGCATCGATCTTATGCACGACCGGGATAAACTCGGCCGTCGGGTCCTCGTGCGGATTGGCGGTGTAGAGGCCATCGATGTCCGAAAGCGTCACGCACAGGTCCGCCGAAACCAAGCAGCTCACGAGGGCCGCCAGCGTGTCGTTGTCGCCGAACTTGATCTCGTCGACGGTAACGGTGTCGTTCTCGTTGACGACCGGCACCACGCCCAGCTCCACCAGACGCAACAGGGCGTCGCGCGCGTGCAGATAGGACGTGCGACGCGCCGTGTCGTGACGCGTGAGCAGCACGAGCGAGGTGAGCAGATCCCGTGCATGAAACTCCTCGTCGTAGGCCGACGAGATAATGCACTGACCGGCCGAGGCGCAGGCCTGCAGGCTCGGCAGGTCACCGACCGGTTTACGGTCGAAGCCCAGCACGGGATAGCCACAGGCAATGGCGCCCGAACTCACAACGACCAGACGCCAGCCGAGCTTGCGCAGGGTAGCAGCCTGATCGGCAAGCCCGCCGATAAAGGCGCGGTTGACCTTGCCATCGGCGCCCACCACCGTGGACGAACCGATCTTTACCACCATCGTTTTATAACAAGTCGTCATACGTCAAACCAATCGAATGCTGAGCGAGCGGGCAAACGAGAAAATGATCCGTTTTCCTCCGTCGCATGCGGATCATTTTGCCCAAGGGAAGGCCGATGCCGCGGCCATGTTCTTGCGCACGAGTTCGTCGCGCACCTGGGCCAGGCCCTGTTCCATACCCACCACGTAGGTCTGCGGATACAGGAAGCGCTTGAAAGCCGCGTCCAGATGATCGATTGCCCAAGCACAGCGCTCGCGCGCGTCCTCGATGCTCTCACGCAGAGCCACCGCACTGCCTTCGCGCACGATCGGCACCAGCAGCTCACGATACTCAAGCTCCGACACATCGGTCACCAGGGCAGCATCGTTCACGGCCACGAGGGTATTGCCGCGCGCGGCGCCCTCCCCCGCCAGATGATCCTCGTCATAGATCATGTCGCAGACCGGGCCGCCAAACCCGTCGTAATAGCGGCGCACACGCTGCACGCCCGGGATCGTGCGCTTGTAGGGCTGCTCGGAGAGCTTGACCACCGGCGTCCACGGGTCCGCATCGCTCGCACGACGGGCGGAAAGCTTGTACACGCCGCCCAGCGCCGGCTGATCGTAGCAGGTCGCGAGCTTGGTGCCCACGCCAAAGCTGTCGATGGGTGCGCCCTGGTCGAGCAGCGACTGAATCGTGTACTCGTCCAGGTCGTTGGACACCGAGATCCCCACATAAGGCAAGCCCTCGGCATCGAAACGACCGCGGACATACTTGGAGAGCTTGGCCAGGTCGCCCGAGTCAATGCGAATAGCCGACAGGCGCTCGCCCGCCGCCTCCATCTCCTTGGCAACCGTAATGGCATGCTCGCAGCCCTCGCGCACGTCGTAGGTATCGATGAGCAGTGTGCAATTCTTGGGGCTCGACTTGGCAAACGCACGGAAGGCCTCGAGCTCGGAGTCGAAGCTCATCACCCAGCTGTGCGCGTGCGTGCCAAAGACGGGGATGCCGTAACGGCGCCCGGCAAGCACGTTAGACGTGGACGAGCAGCCGGCCACATAGCTTGCGCGGGCGACGGCCAGACCGCCATCGGGACCCTGGGCGCGGCGCAGGCCAAACTCGGCGACGGGACGGCCGTCTGCCGCCAACACCACGCGCGCCGTCTTGGTGGCGACGAGCGTCTGGAAGCCGACGATGTTGAGCAGCGCCGTCTCGAGCAGCTGGCACTCCAGCGCCGGACCGGTGACGCGCACCATGGGCTCGCGCGGAAAAACAAGCTCGCCCTCGGGCACGGCGTCAATGTTCACGTGCGCGCGGAAGTTGCGCAGGTAGTCGAGGAATGCGGGTTTAAACATCCCACCGCCGGCGGGAGCCTGAAGCGAGGCGAGGTACTCGATGTCCTCGGGTGTAAAGCGCAGATTCTCGACAAGCTCGGGAAGCTCGGTGGTGCCGCACATGACGGCGTACGCGCTGCCAAACGGATGGTCACGGTAAAACGCCGTAAAACAACCTTGCTCATTGGCTTTGCCGCTCTCCCACAGGCCCTGGGCCATAGTGAGCTCGTACAGATCGGTGAGCATTGCGATGTCGGTGGGATGCGAGATGTCGGTCAAAGCCATGGGGCGACCTTTCGAATATGTTGTACAGAGGTTGAGGGTTGGGCGGGGCGGAATACGTGAGCGGGGCGCCGGGTGAGGCTCGGTTAGTGCAGCCCCATGCTGCCCGTGATCGTGTAGCCCATAAAGACGATAAACCCAATCAGGGCGAGCGCGATGATGAGCTTTTGAGCCGGCGGCATGCCGGGGATATCGTCCTCGTCCACAGGCTCTTTAGAGGTGACCATGCGCTGGGCAAACGTCATCTCGTCACGGCTCGGCTTGGAATCGACGGGCTTGGGACGAGCGGCCTTTTTAGGCTGAGGTTTGGGCGCGGCGGGTGCCGGCTCGGATGCGGCCTTGGCGGCGGCCTCCTCGGCCTTCGCACGCTCGGCACGCAGGGCGGCCAGCTCCTCACGCTCGCGACGAGCCTTTTCCTGCTCCTCGCGGCGGGCCTTCTCAGCGCGGAGCTTTTCCAACTCGGCGCGCTCCTCGTCAGACAATGGTTGGGACTCAAGCTCGGCCATGGTACCGCCCTTTCTTTTTAAAAAAAGCCGCCGACACAATGTCAGCGGCTTATCAAATCCAAGGGTGGAGACGAAGGGAGTCGAACCCTCGGCCTCTGCCATGCGACGGCAGCGCTCTCCCAACTGAGCTACGTCCCCAGGACAAGTTGATATTTTACCTACGGCTCGCCAACTGTCAACGCCCAATACCCAGTCTTTTTGGGACGGGGCTATTTTGACTGCCTTTCAAGCAGGCAATCCTCTCGATCCCCGTCCCAGAAACATCATCCGCGTGCGCACTACTTTGCGCTGGTAAGGACGCCGGTGGTGTCGAAGGCCGGGGTGAAGCTCTCGTCTACCGCACCGCCCTCTTGCCAGAACATCGTCGTAAAGCCCAGGTCGTCGGCATGGTCGAGCACCCGCTCGTACTCCTCGCGCGTCACGGCACGCGCCAGGTCGCCGCCCTGCTCGCGCATGAGCGCATTGGGCGTGTACTGGTTCATGACCGAGATCGGCACATCGCCCACCGTCTGCCACACCAGGTCCAGCACGCGACACGAATCGTCCGCATGCCCCGGCAGTACCAGGTGACGTACGATGATGCCGCGCTTCATGAGCCCCTCGTCGTCCACCAGCTCTCCCCCGCGGCGCTCGATCTCGCGCGCCATCTGTGCCAGGCCCGACACCGCCACACGCGGGTAGTCCTTAATGTGGGAGAGCGACTGCGCAAGCCCCGCATCGGCATATTTAAAATCGGTAAGCCACACATCGACCAGATCACCGAGCGCCGCCACGGCACTCGCGCGCTCATAACCGCTCGTGTTGTAGACGATTGGGATGACCAGCCCGCACGCCCGTGCCGCGGCAATCGCAGCCGGCAGCAGGTGCGCGTAGTGCGTCGCCGTCACCAGGTTAATATTGTTCGCACCCTGGTCCTGCAGTTCCAACATAATCTCGACCAAGCGCTCGGGCGAAATCTCAAGCCCAAAATTGCCCGTCGAGATCTCGTGGTTCTGACAATAGACGCATTTGAGCGAGCAGCCGCTAAAGAAGATCGTGCCCGAACCGGCCTCGCCCGAGATAGGCGGCTCCTCCCACATATGAAGCGCTGCGCGGGCCACCTTGAGCGTGTCGTTAGCACCGCATACGCCGTGCGCGCCCTCATCGCGCGCCGCACCGCAACGGCGCGGACACAAATGGCAGGCGGGCGAAAAAAGTTCGGTCAACGACGTCGGCATAAAAACATGCTCCAAAACAACGATTCAGCAGCTCAAACGTAAAGGGACCAACCGCACAGACGGCTCGAGCCCAAGGCGCCGTAATCGTCCGACACGATTTTTGTAATGTCAAGACTGGAATCCACAAAGTGCCGCTTTATGATGTAGGTATTCCGCCCCCCGCGGAGCAACTGGGTGAACCGTCGCGTTTATTTAGGGAGCCCACACAGTCGTACCTAGTACAGGTATCCTTCGTTGTTAAGGACGCTGGAACAGTCGATGAGGGCACCCACCTGTTTTAGGTGGGTTCATTTTCGTAACGTGGGGGGTGGTTTTCTTTTGCCGAAACTCGCCATTTCAAATCCCACCCAGATCCCCAAAAGGCACCAGGCAGAACCCCACCATCACTCGAATATCTGGTAAGCACGTGATTATCGCCCCGTGCAATTCCTCACACCCTCCTTGGTCGAGTATCATGGGTCAGCTATACCCTTTGCGGTGTGGCATCCTTTGACCTTTTCCTTCGACGCTTGGCGGTTTATCGATTCATGGCTTCCTCCACGAGCTTCATACCGTACCTGTGCGTGGCGGTCGCGGCTTTTATCACGACCTTCCTTGCGGTGCCCCTGGTCAAGCGCCTGGCAATCAAGCTCGACGCCGTCGACTATCCTTCCAAGCGCCGTATCAACACTAAGCCCATCCCGCGTATGGGTGGCACGGCGGTCTTTTTGGGCCTCGTCGTCGCCTGCATTGTGCAGATCCTAGGCACCTGGTACCTGAGCTGGCCACCCGTTTTGGTGCCCCACCCCCGTCTGCACATCAGCTACCCCATACTTGCACTTTCTTTTACTGTCATCTTTGCGACCGGCGCGATCGACGACGTCTTCCAGCTCAAGCCCAAGCAAAAGCTGGCCGGCCAGGTCCTCGCCGCGCTCATCGCCTGCGTGGGCGGCCTAAAAATCGGCGTCATCGTCAACCCGCTTTCCCCCGGCGAGATTATGCTCGGCTGGCTCGCCTATCCCATCACCGTAGTCTACCTGGTGGCGTTCACCAATATCATCAACCTCATCGACGGCCTTGACGGCCTGGCGACGGGCATCTGTGGCATCGCATCGTTCACGATGTTCTCGATGGCCGTTCTCTCGGGTCGCATCGACGCCGCTGCGCTCTCCATCGCCTTGTTTGGCGCCTGCTTGGCCTTTTTGCGCTACAACTTCAACCCCGCGAGCATCTTCTTGGGCGACTCGGGGTCGCTGCTTCTGGGCTTTGCGCTCGGCTCCATATCGCTGCTCAACGTGAGCCGCACCGCCGCGCTCACCTCGCTCATCATCCCGCTCATCGTGGCCGGTGTGCCCATCATCGACACGTTTAGCGCCATCGTGCGCCGCAAGCGCGCCCACATTAGCATTGGGCAGGCCGACAAGGGCCACATCCACCACCGCCTCATTCAAGAGGGCTACAACCAAAAGCAGGCCGTGCTGCTCATCTACGCCTGGTGCATTATGCTTTCGGCCGGTGCCGCCGCCATCAACCAGGTCGAGGTCCCCATGCGTGTGCTCATCTTTATCGTGCTCGCCATTGGCTCGGCGGCCTTCGCCAAGCACCTACACCTGTTTGAGCCCGTGCTGCGTCATCATTACAACAAGCGCACGCACGAGGACGAGCTGGTAACCCCCGACGACCCCGCTTTTAAGGAAGAGGAGCAGGCAGCCGAGGAACGTAAGGAAGAGCGCCACCACAAGCTCTAGGGTAAGCTGCCGAGGGTGCGGCGTGGCGGCGCAGGCCAAGCGCAGCCACGCCGCACCCATCGCGCAAGCCACCTCTCCCCCGCCCCTCTTCCGCCCCTTGCCTGCTTACGCCCCGCCCCTCCAATAAACGCGTTATCATCTTGACCCATGAACATACGTTAGGAGCAATCATGCCAAACGAGAACAGCTACGAAGTCGCGCTGCAAAAGAGCAACGCCATTCGCGAGGGCCTGGCCAAGACGCCCGAGAAGTTCACCATGCTTACCGGCGACCGCCCCACCGGCCGCCTGCACCTGGGCCACTACTTTGGCACCCTCAAGGGCCGCGTGGAGCTGCAGAACATGGGCGCCAAGACCAACGTGCTCATCGCCGACTACCAGGTCATCACCGACCGCGACACCACCGAGCACATCCAGGACAACGTGTACAACATGGTCATGGACTACCTTGCCTGCGGTATCGACCCCGACAAGACCATGATCTACGCGCACTCCGCCGTGCCCGCCGCCAACCAGCTCATGCTGCCGTTCCTGTCGTTGGTTTCCGAGGCCGAGCTGGCGCGCAACCCCACCGTCAAGGCCGAGATGGAGGCCTCGGGCCACGAGCTTACCGGCCTTCTGCTCACCTACCCGGTGCACCAGGCCTGCGACATCCTGTTCTGCAAGGGCAACGTGGTGCCGGTTGGTCGCGACCAGCTGCCGCACATCGAGCTCACCCGCACCATCGCCCGCCGCTTTAACAACCGCTACGGCAAGGTGTTCCCCGAGGTCGACGCGCTGCTGTCCGAGACCCCGCTGCTGCCCGGCCTGGATGGTCGCAAGATGAGCAAGAGCTACGGCAACGCCATCAACATCTCGATGACCGCCGAGGAGACGGCCAAGCGCATCAAGAAGAGCCAGACCGACTCCGAGCGCATGATCACGTTCGATCCCGAGAACCGCCCCGGCGTGTCCGGCCTGCTTTCGACCGCCGCTATCTGCACCGGCCGTTCCGAGGTCGAGATTGCCGAGGAGATTGGCATGGGCGGCTCCGGCCAGCTCAAGAAGTACGTGACCGAGGCCGTCAACGAGTACTTCGCCCCGATCCGCGAGCGTCGCCAGCGCTATGAGAACGATCTGGACTATGTGAAGGACGTGCTGCACGAGGGCAACCGTCGTGCCAACGAGATCGCCGAGCAGACCCTGGCCGAGGTTCGGGACGCCATGGGCATGGTGTACTAGCCGAGAACAATAAACAGCAGTCAAACAAAACCGCCGCGATGAGTACAATGAACTGCACCCCGAAACTTGGACTGAATAAATAGCGACTACGCCGCAAGGGCCCGGCTCCGGAACTCCTCCGGCGT
>CAKTWE010000004.1 GCA_934630385.1 uncultured Collinsella sp. | reverse complement strand
GGCGAAGCGGCTCACCAGCAGCGGCATAAAGAACACGGTCAGCAAGATCGCTATCGGCTTGGACGGACTCGAAGGCCTGCTTGATTTGGTTGGATTTCACGGTCGCCCTCCTCTAGGATGAATTTGAGCTTCGATCGACCACGAGCTAAACGCGTTCGAACGGTCGCGGCTGGCACATGCAATAACTCGGCAATCTCTGAGGTCGAAAAGCCCAGATAGTAATAGAGCATGATGGGAACACGGAATCGTTCCGGAAGTCGCATAACGTCTGACAGGACCGCCTTGGTCTCATCCTGCGCCGTCGAAAGCGAATCGGCCAGGTTCTCAATATCCTCCACACGCCTCCATGGCTTTCGAAAGAGCGATTTGCATTCATTGATCGTGACCCGGATAAGCCAGCGACGAAGATGTTCCCAACTTTCAAAGTTTCCATCGCTTTTGAGCAACTTAAGAAAGACGTCTTGTGCAACATCGTCGGCATCGGCGCGATCGCGCAGGTACGTCAATGCGATTCGAAACACGACATCCCGGTGATCTTCGACTGCCTGTCTAAATGCTTGTTCTTCCATAATCACCTCCCGGTGACGTTAATGGTTCTCGATGAGGCCCTCACCATAGATACGCTTTGACCGAACAGAATGTTTCAAATTCAAGCAGGAAAAACCTACCAAAATTAATCCGTCCCTTTTTGGCAAGGGATCAACGGAACGCAACAGGTTGAGCATACGCAAGCGAGCGGCCCCCAGAGTGTACAAGGTGGCATGAAAAAGGCAGGGCATTGACCTTTTGGTCATGCCCTGCCTTTTGAATGACAGATTGTAGCTCTGGGGGCCGCGCAGCGACGGAGGTCGCCGCCGTTCGTTAGAACGGCGGAACTAATTACTCCTCGTCGTTGTCCTTGGCCTCTTCGGCGTCGTCGGTGTCCACGAGCTGGTTGAGCAGCTCGTCGAGGGAAGCCATGTCCTCGTTGATGGCACCGTTGGCAGGAGCCTTCTTGTCGTCGATCGGGGCGCCCAGGAGCTCCTCGTCGGCGTCGGCGTGATGCGTCGGCGTGGCGGAGGTGCCCAGCAGAATGTCGTCCGGACCGTCGGGGCTAAAGACCATCTGCAGCAGCTGCGAGAGGTCTTCCTCGTCGGCAACGTCGTCGTTGTTCTCGAGGATGTAGAGCAGGTCGTGGGCCTCCAGGCCGTCACGGAGCTCCTCGATCGCCTTGGCACCGATGCCATCGATGCGCAGCAGATCCTCCTCGGACTTGCCGACCAGGTCGCCGACCGTCTCGATGCCGACCTCGCTGAACTTGTTGGTCCAGCGCTGCGACACGCCCAGGTCGTCGAACAGGTACAGGCGAGCCTTCTCAGCGGAGATGGTGTGGCCGTTGCGGGTGAACGAACCGTCAGCACCACCAAACTCGTCGTAGCCGGCCCAGTCGAGCTGCTGCGGGAGCTGCTCGTCCAGGTCCTTGAGCTCCACAGGAGCCCACTCGGGCAGCGACTTGGCGTTGGGCGAAGCCGGGCCGTCGATGTCCACGTAGCCGTCGGCCGTGCGATACGTCAGCTTGGCGTTGGCGTACGGCTTGAGGCCAGTACCAGCCGGAATCTTCTTACCGACGATGACGTTGGACTTAAGGTCGAGCAGGTGGTCGACCTTGCCCTCGATGGCAGCCTCGGTAAGGACGCCGGCGGTACGGATGAACGAAGCGCTCGACAGCCAGGAGTCGATGTTGGACGCGACCTTGAGCGTACCCAGGATGACGGGCTCGGCCACAGGAGCCTGACCGCCCAGACGGGCAACGCGCTCGACCTCGTCGGCAAACTCGTAGCGGTCGACGTACTGACCAAGCAGGTACTTGGAGTCGCCGGGGTTGGTGATCTGAACGCGACGCAGCATCTGGCGTGCGAGCACCTCGATGTGCTTGTCGTTCAGGTCGACGCCCTGGCTGGTGTAGACGTCCTTAACGCTCTCGACGAAGGTGTGCATCGTCGACTCGATGTCGGTCAGCTTGCGCAGGTTGCGGAAGTTGACGAAGCCCTTGGTGATCTGGTCGCCAGCGCGAACCTCGCAGCCGTCCTCGATCTCGGGCATGAAGCGCACCGAAGCGGGGACGCGACGCTCGTCGAGGACACGGGTGTGATCCTCGGAGTCGGTGAGCGTCAGCACGTACTCGGACTTCTCGGGCTTAATCGAGAGGTGACCGGAGTACGGAGCCAGCTCGGCCTCGCGACCCAGGATCTTCTCGTTGACGTTGCCGACGATATCGAACATACGGCTGACCGTAGGCAGACCCTGCGTAATATCGTCGACGCCAGCGACGCCGCCGGAGTGAATGGTACGCATCGTAAGCTGCGTACCGGGCTCGCCGATGGACTGGGCGGCAATAATGCCGACGGCAGTACCGATGGCGACCGGACGACGGGTGGAAAGATCCCAGCCGTAGCACTTCTGGCACACGCCGTACTTGGAGCGGCAGGTGAGCAGTGCGCGAAGCTTGACCTTCTTAAGGCCGGCATCGACCATCTTCTGGATGTCGGCGATCTTCTCGATGTAGCCGTCCTGCTCAAAGAGCACGGTGCCATCGGGAGCCACGACGTCCTCGATGAAGCAACGGCCGACGAGGTCGGTGTTGAGGTCGGTGGTGCCGGGGATGATGAGGTTGTAGGTGACGCCCTCGTGCGTACCGCAGTCCTCCTCGCGGACGATGACGTCCTGGGCCACGTCGACCAGACGACGGGTCAGGTAACCAGAGTCCGAGGTGTGGGATGCGGTATCGACCAGGCCCTTACGGGCGCCGTAGGTCGAAATGAAGTACTCGAGCGGCAGCAGGCCCTCGCGGAAGTTCGCCTTAATGGGAAGGTCGATCGTCTCGCCGGACATGTCTGCCATCAGGCCACGCATGCCGCCGAGCTGACGCAGCTGGGTCTTAGAACCACGGGCGCCAGAGTCGGCCATCATGTAGAGCGGGTTCTCCTCGTCGAACAAGTCGAGCATGAGCGCTGCGACCTTATCGGTACAAGCGGTCCACTCGTTAACGACTTCGATGTGGCGCTCCGTCTCGTTGATGAAGCCCTCCTCGAAGTACTCGTTGATCTGGTCGACGTTGGCCTGGGCGCGATCGAGCAGCTCCTGCTTCTCGGCAGGGATGAGAGCGTCCCACACCGAGATGGTGAGGCCGGCGCGGGTAGCGTAGTGGAAGCCGGAGTACTTGATGGCGTCGAGGATCGGACCGACCTTGGCCTCGGGGTAACGATCGCAGCAGTCCGCAACCAGCTTGGCCACGTCGCCCTTGACCATCTTGTAGTTCATGAACTCATAGTCTTCGGGCAGGCACTGGCGGTTGAAGATGATGCGGCCGATAGAGGTCTCGAAGCGCGCGGTCTTGTTGCCGGTGACGTCGTAGTCGACAAACTCGTTCTTGCCATTCTTGACGCGGAAGATACGGGTGCCGTCCTCGTTGATGACGTTGGCGTTCTCGGCGGACACGCGGACCTGAATCTTGGCCTGCATGTCGACCTCGGAGCGGCAGTCATAGGCGTGCAGCGCGTCGTCGAAGCTCGAGAACACGTGGTTCTCGCCCGGCAGACCGTCGCGGACCTGGGTGAGGTAGTACACACCGATGATCATGTCCTGCGAGGGGATGTTGACCGGCTTGCCGGATGCCGGCGAGCGCAGGTTGTTCGCAGAGAGCATGAGCACGCGGGCCTCGGCCTGAGCCTGGCTGGACAGCGGCACGTGGACAGACATCTGGTCGCCGTCGAAGTCGGCGTTGAAGGGCGAGCAGACCAGCGGGTGCAGGTGGATAGCCTTGCCCTCGACCAGAACCGGCTCAAAGGCCTGGATGGACAGACGGTGCAGGGTCGGTGCGCGGTTGAGCAGCACGACGCGGCCGTCGATGACCTCTTCGAGGATATCCCACACAAAGGTGGCACCGCGGTCGATAGCGCGCTTGGCGCCCTTGATGTTCTCGACCTTGCCAAGCTCGACCAGGCGCTTCATGACGAAGGGCTTGAAGAGCTCCAGCGCCATGGTCTTGGGCAGACCGCACTGGTGCAGCAGCAGCTTGGGGTCGGTAACGATTACCGAACGGCCGGAGTAGTCGACACGCTTGCCCAGCAGGTTCTGACGGAAACGGCCCTGCTTGCCCTTGAGGGCCTCGGCGAGCGACTTGAGCGGGCGACCGCCACGGCCAGAGACCGGGCGACCACGACGGCCGTTGTCGAACAGGGCGTCCACGGACTCCTGGAGCATGCGCTTCTCGTTGTTCACGATGATCGCAGGGGCGTCCAGGTCGAGCAGGCGCTTGAGTCGGTTGTTACGGTTGATCACGCGACGATACAGGTCGTTGAGGTCGGACGCGGCAAAGCGACCACCGTCGAGCTGGACCATCGGGCGCAGATCGGGCGGAATGACCGGGATGACGTCCAGGATCATGTTCGCGGGGCTGTTGCCACCCTTCAGGAAGGCGTCAACGACCTCGAGGCGCTTGACGGCCTTCTCGCGCTTCTGCTTCTGGGAATCCTCGTCGGCAATGATGGCCTTGAGCTTCTCGGCCTCGGAAGGAAGGTCGATGGCAGCGAGCAGGTCGCGGACGGCCTCGGCACCCATGCCACCCTTGAAGTACATGGAGTAGTAGCGGGTCATCTCGCGGAACAGCGGCTCATCGGAGATGAGGTCGCGCTCGGTGAGCTTCATGAAGGCGTTGAAGGCGTCCGTGCGGAGCTGCTTCTCGTCCTTGCACTCTTCCTCGATGTCGACGATGCCGGAGGCGATCTCCTCGGGGGTCAGCGGCTCCTCGTCGGAGAACTCGTCAAAGTTCTCGGGGTCGCCCTGCTCCTTGAGGGACTCGATCTGGCGGGCGCACTCGGCATCGATCTCTTCCAGATCGGCGGCGAGCTCCTCGCGCAGGTCGTCAGCGTCGGCCTCGCGAGCCTCGTAGTCGACCTCGGTGATGATGTAGCTGGCAAAGTACAGAACCTTCTCGAGGTCCTTGGACTTGATGTCGAGCATACGGCTCATCGGGAAGCTCGTGGGGCTCTTGAAGTACCAGATGTGGGACACGGGAGCGGCGAGCTCGATGTGGCCCATGCGGTCGCGACGCACCTTGGCCGAGGTGACCTCGACGCCGCAGCGCTCGCAGACGATGCCCTTAAAGCGGATGCCCTTGTACTTGCCGCAGGAGCACTCCCAGTCCTTGGCGGGACCGAAGATCTTCTCGCAGAACAGGCCGTCCTTCTCGGGCTTGAGGGTACGGTAATTGATGGTCTCCGGCTTCTTGACCTCACCGTGCGACCAGGAACGGATCTGGTCGGCGGAGGCAAGGGAGATCTTTACCGAGTCAAAATCAGTAGCTTCGAAATCTGCCACAGTCAACTACTCCTTATCAGTGGTCGTGGCGGCGACAGCCTCGGGTGCCTCGGCGGTCTCGGCATCCTCGGCCTCGACGTCGGTGTCAACGCCGGCGAGCGCAGCCAGGTCGTCGAGAGCAGAGGTCTCCTCGGCGGTCACAGGGGCGGAGGCGTCCTCGTCGGCATCGTGCATGGGCTCGATGTCCAGCGCGAGGGAGCGGATCTCCTTGACGAGAACCTTGAAGGACTCGGGGATACCCGGGACAGGAACGTTCTCGCCCTTGACGATGGACTCGTAGGTCTTGACGCGGCCCACGGTATCGTCGGACTTGACGGTCAGGATCTCCTGCAGGACGTTGGAAGCACCGTAAGCGTACAGTGCCCAAACTTCCATCTCGCCGAAGCGCTGGCCGCCGAACTGGGCCTTGCCGCCCAGAGGCTGCTGGGTAACCAGGCTGTAAGGGCCAGTCGAACGGGCGTGGATCTTGTCGTCGACCATATGGCCGAGCTTGAGGATGTAGGACGTACCCACGGTAATGGGCTCGCGGAACTCCTCGCCGGTACGGCCGTCGAACAGACGGGTCTTGCCGCGCTCGTCAAGCTGGGTGACGAACTCGGGACGCATGTGATCGCCAAAGGCAGCGGTGGCCTTGTTGAGCATGTTCTTGTTGGCGCGACGGATGACCTCGGCGATCTCGTCCTCCTTGGCGCCGTCGAAGACGGGCGTGGCGGTGAAGAACGGACCGGGGACGTACTTGTCGGAGTCGGCCTGCTCGGTATCCCAACCGCAGGCAGCAGCCCAGCCAAGGTGGCACTCGAGCAGCTGGCCGACGTTCATACGCGAAGGAACGCCCAGCGGGTTGAGGATAACGTCGATCGGGGTACCGTCAGCCATGTAGGGCATGTCCTCGACCGGCAGAACGTTACAGATAACACCCTTGTTGCCGTGGCGGCCGGCGATCTTATCGCCCTGCTGGATCTTACGACGCTGGGCGACGTAGACGCGCACCTGCTCGTTGACGCCGGGGGCCAGGTCGTCGCCGTTCTCGCGGCTAAAGCGGACGACATCGATGACGCGGCCGTAAGCGCCGTGAGGCATCTTAAGGGAGGTATCGCGGACGTCGTGGGCCTTGGCACCGAAGATGGCGCGCAGCAGGCGCTCCTCGGCGGTCAGAGCGCTCTCGCCCTTAGGCGTGACCTTGCCGACCAGGATGTCGCCAGGGCCGACCTCGGCGCCGATGCGGATGATGCCGTCCTCGTCGAGGTTGGCAAGCATGTCCTCGGAGAGGTTCGGGATCTCGCGGGTGATCTCCTCGGGGCCGAGCTTGGTGTCGCGGGCGTCGATCTCGTGACGGGTGATGTTGATGGTCGTCAGCAGGTCCTCGGCCACCAGGCGCTCGGACACGACGATACCGTCCTCGTAGTTAAAGCCTTCCCACGGCATGTAGGCCACAGTGAGGTTCTGACCCAGTGCGAGCTCGCCATGATCGGTCGAAGGACCGTCAGCCAGGGGCTCGCCCTGCTCAACGGTGTCACCGACGCGCACGAGCGGACGGTGGTTGATGCAGGTGGACTGGTTGGAGCGCTGGTACTTGGCCAGGTGATACTCGTCCATGCCGCCGGCATGCTTGACGATGATCTTGGCGGCGTCGGCAAAGATGACCTCGCCGGCGTTCTTGGCCAGGGTGACCTCGCCGGAGTCCAGGGCGGCGCGACGCTCCATGCCGGTACCGACATAGGGAGCGGCGGGGTGAACCAGCGGCACGGCCTGACGCTGCATGTTAGCGCCCATCAGCGTACGCTTGGCGTCGTCGTGCTCAAGGAACGGGATCAGCGTGGCTGCGACGGAGAGCATCTGACGCGGCGAGACGTCCATGTAGTCGACGTCCTCGACGGGCACGTCGGCGGGAGCGCCGAAGGAGCCGTCGAAGTCGCGGGTACGGGCGATCACGGTGTGCGGACGGACAAGCTTGCCCTCGGCATCGGTCGTGATGAACTCGTTGGTCTTGGGATCGAGCGGCGTGTTGGCCGGCGCGATGACGTGCTTCTCTTCCTCGTCAGCGGTCATCCAGTCGATCTGGTCGGTGGCAACGCCGTTCTCGACGCGACGGAACGGGGCCTCGATGAAGCCATACTCGTTGACGCGGGCGTAGAGGGCGAGCGAGCCGATCAGGCCGATGTTGGGGCCTTCGGGGGTCTCGATCGGGCACATGCGGCTGTAGTGCGAGTTGTGAACGTCGCGGACGGCCGTCGGCACGTTGGTGCGGCGGCTGGAGCCGGACTTGTGGCCGGCAAGACCACCAGGGCCGAGTGCGGACAGACGGCGCTTGTGGGTCAGACCGGTCAGGGGGTTCGCCTGGTCCATGAACTGCGAGAGCTGCGAGGAACCGAAGAACTCCTTGATGGAAGCCACGATCGGGCGGATGTTGATGAGCGACTGCGGGGTGATCTCGTCGATGTCCTGGGAGCTCATGCGCTCACGGACGACGCGCTCCATACGGCTCATGCCGATACGGAACTGGTTGGCGACGAGCTCGCCGACGGTACGGATGCGGCGGTTGCCGAAGTGGTCGATGTCGTCGACCTTGAAGCCCTGCTCGCCGGCAGCGAGGGACAGCAGGTAACGCAGCGTCGCGACGATATCCTCGTCGGTGAGCACCGTGACCTCTTCCTCGGTGGTGAGGTTGAGCTTCTTGTTGACCTTGTAACGACCGACGCGGGCCAAATCGTAGCGCTGCGGGTTAAAGAGCAGGCCCTCGAGCAGGCTGCGGGAAGCGTCCACGGTGGGAGGCTCGCCCGGGCGCAGGCGACGGTAGATCTCGATGAGGGCGTCCTCGCGAGTGAGGGCGGTGTCGCGCTCCAGGGTGCGCTTGATCACATCGGAGTTGCCGAGCAGCTCGATGATGTCGTCGTTGGTGACGGCGATGCCAAGGGCGCGCAGGAACATCGTGGCGCTCTGCTTGCGCTTACGGTCGATGGAGACCATGAGCTGGTCGCGCTTGTCGACCTCAAACTCAAGCCAGGCACCGCGGGACGGGATGATCTGGGCCTTGTAGATCTGTTTGCCCGAATCCATCTCGGAGCTGTAGTACACGCCCGGGGAGCGGACGAGCTGCGAGACAACGATACGCTCGGTGCCGTTGATGATAAAGGTGCCCTGATCGGTCATCATGGGGAAGTCGCCCATGAAGACGAGCTGCTCCTTGATCTCGCCGGTCTCCTTGTTGGTGAGACGGACGTCGGTCAGAAGCGGAGCCTGATAGGTCATATCCTTCTCGCGGCACTCCTCGACGGTGTGCGCGGGGTCGCCAAACTGATGCTCGCCGAAGGTAACCTCGAGAACATGGTTCTGGCTCTGGATGGGGCTGGATTCCTTGAACGCCTCACGAAGACCCTCGTCCTTAAAACGCTCAAAGGATTCCCTTTGAACAGAGATAAGGTTGGGGAGCTCCATGGCCTCCGGGATTTTCCCGAAGCTGACGCGCTTGCGCTCAGTGGCAGTGTATGCGTAGGTCACCAGGTTTTTCCTCCTTCACGGAAATGCTCGGTGGGTTGGCGAGGCATGGCTTCGCCAGTTATCGCAACCTAATAGTTTATCAGGTACCGACCGTTGAGCAAGAAAAGCCTTGACGCAATTGAGTTTTTGGAGTAGCAAAGTTTTTCGACAGAAAATGTGCAGGTAGATAAGTATATAACGAACATCTGTTCATATATTTTCTGTGAACGAGGCCGCTGGTGCGGGCCGCTGATCGGCGGAATGGCAGCGAGGGTTGATCGAGCGGAAACTGCGTCCCGTTTTGAGGCCCCAAACTGGGACGCAGTTTCCGGTTGAGCCCTGTTTGGGAAACTGCATCCCGTTCTGAGCCGAAATTCCGGGTCGCAGTTTCCGCTAGGGGCCTCAGCCGGAAAGCGCGTCCCAGAATTCGGCCAAATTGTGGGATGCGATTTCCGGCAGGTTATAGCAAAGGGACGGCCGCCTTGTTGCATCCGTTTGGCAATGTTGCGCAACAGATTCTTCGAATCCGGCATGAAGATACTGGATAGTTACTTATAACCCAACGAAAGGATTGCCATGTTTAAGAGCATCCGAAAAGGCGGGAGGATTGCCGCAGTCACAATCGGCATCGTAGCGGCGCTGACCCCGCTGGCTGCCCCCGCGGCATTAGCAGACGGCCTACCGACACCGGAGCTGGAGAAGTCGTACACCTTTAAGAACACGACCATCGAGGGTCTTACGGACGACAAGGACTATGCGATCTTAAGTACCTATCAGCGCGCCGACGATGAGGATGATGACTATTCCACCGTCGGCTATTCCGTTCTCGATCTCTCGAATGGATCGACCAAGGACATCAAGATACCGAAAGCCAGTCTTGAATCCGTACATACGCAAGCGGGATATGTCACTTGGCTTGACGGCAACAACCTCGCCATCTATTCGGTTGATGACCAGGAGACAAGCACCCACCCCATCGAACTTAAAAAATATGCAGAAACAAATGTTGATCTTTCAACGAACGGCAAAGTTGCCGCCATTGCATACGAAAATGAGGATTCTGATTTAAAGCGGATTGACGTTTACGATCTTGAAGCCAACAAGATGATCGAATCATATAAATGCGGCAAAAACGACGAGCGTTATCTGTTGTCGAACGACGGGAAGCGGCTTTATGTAACCTCTTTAGGCGATAACGGATCGTCCAAGCTGACGACTATAGATACGTCGAGTGGCTCGAGGAAGACTCAAACAATTCCCTTTACGGGCGGCAAATTCATGGTAAGAAAAGCAGGGTCAGACACTGTATATGTCGGCGGTAGCATTTGCGACACTCTGGCGAAATTCGACTACGATGGAAATGTCGAATTCCTCGCTGATGGCCAGTTGTTTAACTTCGTGAGCCCTTATGACAACTTCCTTTTTGCCGCCAAGATTAGCCGGAAAAATAATGAGGCAGATTTTGATTCCATCCAGTACGCACTGATCAATGACAATGGCAAGGAAATCGGAACGATCAGTCCCGCGTTTAAGGATACAGACGACTCTCATTACGGTTTCAGGGACTTTTCCAAGTATGGTGACATGACGCTTGTCAGTCTCGAAAAAAGCACCGCCTCAAATTCAGAATCTAATTCGGACTCCGAAGCAGATGCCGAGGATAGCAAAACGTCCATTTCTGCATACCTCGCAGAGACAAGCACCGGGCAGAAAACCAAATTGCCGATCAAGACTGAAAATTATAGCGACCTTAACAAACTTCAGTTTATAGATGAAGATCAAAAGATACTAGCTGCTTACCAGGACAAAGACGATTCCGACAAGCTGCATATCGATATCTATAAGTCGAATATCCCGCATAGCATAATCGGCGATGCTATTTTCTTTGCCAAGAACAACCTGCCGGTTGTGATTGGTGGTGGCATTGTTCTTGTACTGGTTATCAGCGGCACACTAATCGTTTGCGTGCGCCGTCGCAAGAAGCGCTCCGGCGTCAAGGGTGACGCTTCAGACAAGGCCCCCAAGGCCAAGAAGCAAAAACACGACTTGCGTAAGAAAAATGCCCAACCGGAGATTGTTTCCACTGCATCGGTCGGCGGCATTCCCCAGCCACAGGCCCCTGTTTCTGCCTCGAAATTCTGCCGCCACTGCGGCACCCCACTCGTACCAGAAGCCAAGTTCTGCCCCAAGTGCGGCCATCCGGTCGAATAGCACCTGACAAGCGAACCCACAGCCAAATCGGGCCGTCCCTCACGGGACGGCCCTTTTACTTGGAAGACCAGCGAACGACACCGTCATGGACGAGCGCCAAGTTGTTCGTGATAGATCATGCGGAAACTGCGGCCCAGTATTCAGCCAAATAGCGGAATGTAGGTTCCGGACCCGCAATCGCAAGCCGCATAAAAAACGGGTGCAGACCGAAGCCCGCACCCGTAAATGTCGATGCCCAAAGGCTTATTTGCGCATCAAACCGCCGCGCTCGTCGATAGCGTCCCAGAAGGCGCCGGCAAAGCGAGGATCGTTTGCAGCCATGAGGGCGTTGGTGGCCATCCAGCCAGACGGGGTACCGGTATCGTAGCCCGACAGCGGGTCGATGACGACAGCGTACATGGCCTCGCGGTCGAGCGAACGTGCCATGGCGTCGGTCAGCTGGATCTCGCCGCCCTTACCGGCCTGCTGATCGGCCAGCAGGTCCATGACCAGCGGGCTCAGCAGGTAGCGACCGACGATGTACAGGTTGGACGGAGCCGCCTCGGGAGCGGGCTTCTCAACCAGACCACCGATGCGCCAAACGGCACCGGGCTCGTCGTCGACGGCATTCTCAAAGCCCTCGAGAGAGCCCACGCGATCGCCGGCGATAACGCCGTAGCGGCTGACTTCCTCGGGAGCGCACGCGGCAACGGCGATAACCGAAGCGCCACCGTGCTCCTTGGAGACGGCGAGCATCTTGTCGCAAATGTCGCGGTTGGGCACAACGTAGTCGCCCAGAAGAACCAGGAAGTTCTCCCCTGCCACAGCGTCGGCAGCAGAGCGAATGGCGTGACCGAGGCCCTTGGGCTCGTACTGATAACGGAAGTCGACCGGCATACCGCCCGCATGGGCGACAGCGTCGGCGTAGGCGTCCTTACCGCGCTCGCGCAGCAGGTTCTCGAGCGAACGGTCGGGCTGGAAGTAGTTCAGCAGCTCGGGCTTGCCGGGCGAGGTAACGATGATGGCGTCGTCGACCTCCTCGGGGTCGAGCGCCTCCTCGACGACATACTGGATGACCGGCTTGTCGAGAACCGGCAGCATCTCTTTGGGCGTGCACTTGGTGCCAGGCAGAAAACGCGTGCCAAGACCGGCGGCGGGGATGATTGCCTTCATATTATTCAAGGATCCTTTCGCAGGCGCAGGATGCGCCCTGTGCGTGCGGCACAGCGGCCGCAGACCAAATTGCGATACCGAATTATCTTATCGCTGTTAATTAACGTTAATGCAGGCAAACGCCATTCTTCAGCAGGTCAACGCAAATTATTGCTCGAACGGTGCAATTTTATCGCCCAACGGTAGCGACCCCAAAGCACTGCAAACGGCAGTAATTTGCATGCCGAGCCAGCAAAATAGAGGGGCCAAAACAAAAAAGACGGGGCTCGCAATGCGAACCCCGTCTGCAAAGAAATCTGGCGAGAAAGCCTGATTACTTGAGGGTGACAGCGGCGCCAGCAGCCTCGAGCTTCTCCTTGGCAGCCTCGGCGTCCTCCTTCTTGGCACCCTCGAGAACAGCCTTGGGAGCGCCCTCGACGACCTCCTTGGCCTCCTTCAGGCCAAGGTTGGTGAGCTCGCGGACGGCCTTGATGACCTGGATCTTGTTGTCGCCGAAGCCCTCGAGCACGACGTCAAACTCGGTCTTCTCCTCGGCCTCAGCAGCGCCAGCAGCAGGAGCGGCGACAACAGCGGCAGGAGCGGCGGCGGAAACGCCGAAGGTGTCCTCGATAGCCTTGACGAGCTCGGAAGCCTCGAGAAGGGTCATTTCCTTAAGAGCATCGATGATCTCATCGGTGGTAAGCTTAGCCATTTCTAAGTCCTTTCGGTTTCCGTGCCTGTGCACGGAGATCAGTTAAAACACAGCGCGAATGCGCCTGGGGTGCGGCGTTGCCGCCGCGGGTGAAAACAGCGACTAGGCTGCCTTCTGCTCGGAGACCTGCTGGATCGAACGAGCGAGACCAGAGGAAACGCCGTTGACGCAGACAGCGATGTCGCGAGCGAAACCGGAGATGAGACCGGCGATCTGGCCGAGAAGCTGATCCTTGGTGGGCAGCTCGGCGATAGCCTTAACATCATCAGCGGAAACGGCCTTGCCGTCGGAGATACCGCCCTTGATCTCAAGGACGCCCTTGGACTTAGCAGAGAAGTCCTTGAGGGCCTTAGCGGCCTCGACCGGCTCGGTCTCGTAGAACACATAAGCGACGGGGCCGGCGAGGATCTCGTCGAGCTCGGGCTGCTCCTGGTTCTTGAGAGCGATCTTGACCAGGTTGTTCTTGTAGACCTTCATCTCGGCGCCGCACTCGCGAAGCTGATGACGCAGCTCCTGAGCCTGCTTAACCGTCAGACCGTTGTAGTTGACGACGAACAGACCGGCGTTCTCGGCGATACGGGACTCGATCTCTGCAACCTTGTCGATTTTGTACTGCTGGGGCATGAATTACACCTCCTCGAATTCTTTCCGGGCACGGTCCGCCACAAGGACGTGACGGGGGCATGTCCAAAAAGAAAGCCCCCGCGCTGCATGAGCGACGGGGGCGAGAAGACATATCTACTCGACCACCTCGGCTGGCGGGATATCCCATTAAGCTCGCAGGCAAAGCCCGTTTGCGCCGGCTGTCTCTGGCAGCGGATTCGTGCGTGAACCGAAAGTATTATGGCGGGGACCCCGGCGTCGGTCAACGGAAAACCGGGCTGTACACAATTCCACCATCCGGCCGCGCAGCCAAAGGCCAGGCGCAAGCTTTTCGCTCGGTCAGGTCCTGGGCTCGCACGAAGAGCACATTTAGTGCTCTTCGGCTCGTGCGGAATCTACGAAAAGTTTGCGCCTGGCCTTTGGCGGCGCGGCCTGTGGTGACTTTGGGGCAGCTAGGGTTTCCGTTGGCTGACGCCCCCACTCATAAGCCTTAAGTCGGTGGGCTGATGGGTTGGGTCCCGTTGGGCTACAGGGTTGAAACGAAGGTGGACAGGCGTCGGAGGCCTTCGTCCAAATCTTGGTCGGAGACGCAGTAGCTGAGGCGGATGTGGCCTTCGGTGCCGAAGCAGTCTCCGGGGACTAGGGCTACGTTGGCTTCTTTGATGGCTTTGATGCAGAAGGCTTCGCTTGTTAGGTCGAACTTTTTGATGCTGGGGAAGGCGTAGAAGGCGCCTGCGGGCTCTACGACGTCCAGGCCCATGGCATCTAAAGCTGCGAGCACGCATTTGCGGCGGGCTCGGTAGACTTTGAGCATGGGGGTTGGGTCGACGGTGAGGGCTCGGACTGCGGCGTCCATTTCGAAGGAGACGGCACTCGATACTAGGTATTGGTGAGCTTTTGCGATCTCGGCGATGACGGGGGCTGCCGCTGCGAGCCAACCCAAGCGCCAGCCGGTCATGGCCCATGGCTTGGAGAAGCTCTCGATGACGACCGTCTGCTCGCGTAGCTCCGGGTGGCGTTGGGCAAAGCGCTCGTAGCCGTCCACATAGACGAGGCGGTTGTATACGTCGTCGCAGACCACGTAGATGCCCGACTGCTCCGCTACGCGCGCCACGGCGTCGAGCGATGCCGCGTTGAGAATGCAGCCCGTGGGATTGTTGGGCGAGCAGATAACGATGGCCTTGGTCGCCGGGGTCACACAGGCGCGAAGCGCATCCTCGTCAATCTGAAATTGCGCAGGCTCCGTATCCAAAAAGACCGCTTTGGCGTGATTGGCCACAACGATGCTCTCGTACAGGCCAAAGGCCGGCGTGGGAATAATGACCTCGTCGCCGGGGTTGAGCATAGCCATAAATGTTGCCGACAGGGCCTCGGTCGCGCCGTCGGTCAGGATGACCTCGTCGGCCGAAAACATAAGGCCCGCGTCCCCCATGTAGGCAGATAACGCCTCACGCAGGGCGGGGCAACCGTTGTTGGGCGGATAGTGCGTGTCGCCGCGGTCCAACGAAGCAGTCACCTCGGCGCTAATCACATCGGGCGTGGGAAAATCGGGCTCACCGAGCGCGAGCGCGATGCACCCCGGATGCTGGGCGGCGAGTGCGTTGATCCGGCGGATACCGGAGGGCTTGAGCGTGGCAAGCGAGGTGTTCATGGGCAGACGCATGGCATTCCTTTCGTATGGGTTGCACTAGGATAGCGCGGCGGGACGCCGTCAGACGGTGTAACCTAAACGGAAACCGACCGGAAAGAAGGCGGCATGGAGACGACCGCACGCGGCGATGTACCAAAAACGCTGCAAACCATTGCGTATATCAGTATTCCCAAGAGCGCCGATCTTGAGTTTTTGCTCTGGGACCTGCAGGATGCCATCGCCGCCTATGCACAGATTTCCGGCACCGCACTCCCCCATCCAGTCGACTTGGAGGCGGATGATGCCGGCAGCGTTGCCGGTACCGCCGATGGCATTGTGTTCGCCGTTGAAGATGCACCCAATGATGAAGCGATGGCGCCCATTGAGCAGGTGCTCGACCGCTTTGGCGGCGCAGGGACGCGTGCCTACGTTGTTGTCCAGGCCGACATCGGCGGCCTGGAGCGAGCACACGGGCTCGTCGTGCGTCTGCGAGCGGCGTGCGACCTTCGTGGGCTGTCATGGTGCGGCGGCGTTGTCGCCTGTACCGGCAGCGGCTTCGCGGCGCTTCGTCACTCACCGCGCATGGGACTCTTGCGGCGACCGTTTTCGGAAGCGATGGACAAGCTCGTAGGCGCCGTTCGTATGGGCTGTTCGGTTGAGCATGCGCAGCGACTTGGTGGTGGTAATGCCGAGGACGTCGACGCCGACGGCATGGCTTGCGCCGAGCCAGCCGTGCCCGTGCCGATCTGGCGAGGCGTTCTGAAACACCTCGGCGCCCGCACTCAATCAATAATCTAAATTAATGAGCTGCCCAGTCAACGGCTTCACTCCAACGCTCGACAAGCCGCTCCAAACGCCACGCCGCGTTGGCAGGACTCGTCGACGGCAGCACGATGGCGGGTAGCCCCGTCCGCTCTTGTAGATAGCGTTTGTAGAGCCGTCCGGCCGTGCCGCCGTTGCAGACAACGATCTCGATCGGCGTGGCATCCACAATGCGTTCAATATGTGCCGGCACAACGTTTTTGATGCTAGCGTCACTCGAGCCCTTAATGTCGCAGCTCTCGATCACATCCCACAGGGCTACGCCGCCGTTCAGCAGCATGGATCGTTTGGCGGCAATCGAGGCGTCGAGCGTCGCAGGCTCGCTGCTTGCCAAAGGGTCGCCCTCGTTAGGCGGCACGGGCACACCGAGGCACGCGGCCATCACACGCCAAAAGCGGTTCTGGGGGTTGCCGTAATAAAAATCATTGGCGCGCGAAAGCACCGAGGGAAACGACCCCAGCACCAAAACGCGCGAGCGCTCGTCAAACACGGGCTCAAACCCATGCTCAATATGTTGATAGCCCTCGTCAGACGTTGCCATGGCCTAGGCCCTCAGCAGATAACGCACCTCGTAGGGCGCAAGCTCAAGGGCACCCGTCAGCTCAACCGTGGGCGCATCGTCGGCAAGCAGGTCGACAAAGGACCCGTTGAGCTCGCCGGCGCCAAAGGTGTAAGGCTCGCCCACGGCGTTCACCGCCACGAGCACCGTCGCGTCATCACAGGCGCGCTCGAACAGCAGCTGCTTGTTCTGGATCACCACGTTGCGATAGGCACCGTAGTTGAGAGCACAGGCCGCCGCGTCATCGGCCGAGCGAAGGTGCGCAAGCTGCGTGATGAACGCCGTCAGCTCGTTGGGCGCAGGCTCATTGAGCGCAGGTCGCAGTGCCCAGTCGCCATCGGGGCCACCCTTTTCGCCGGCAATTCCCCACTCGCTGCCATAGTAGACGCACGGGATGCCCGGCATGCCAAAGAGCATGCCGTAGGCGGGACGCAGACATGACTTGTCGGTGAGGATACTTGCCAGGCGCGGCACATCGTGGTTGTCGACAAACGACAGCAGATGTTTGCCGCGGTAGATGCACCACGGATCGCCGCCAAACTGGCGGTGCAGCGAATGGGCAATCTCGAACATGTTGACCGAGTTAAAGCTGGAGTACAGGCCCTTGTAACATTCGTAGTTGGTGCAAGAGTCGAGCATCTCGTCGTTGACGATCTGGTTGTAGTCGCCGTGGAGCGTCTCGCCGATCAGCACGAAGTCGGGCTTGAGTTCACGGGCAAAGGCGTGCAGGTGGCGCATAAAGTCGCGGTCGAGCATATAGGCAACGTCCAAGCGCAGACCGTCGACGCCAAAGACTTCGGCCCAGCGGCGCACGGACTCAAGCAGGTAATCGACCACGGCGGGGTTTTGCAGATTGAGCTTCACGAGCTCAAAATGGCCCTCCCAGCCCTCGTACCAAAAGCCGTCGCCGTAGCACGAGTCGCCGTCAAAGCTGATGTGGAACCAATCCTTGTACGGCGAATCCCACTTGCGCTCCTGCACATCGCGGAAGGCCCAAAAGCCGCGACCGACGTGGTTGAAGACGGCATCGAGCACTACACGGATGCCATGGGCGTGCAGCGTCTCGCACACGGCGGCAAAATCGGCATCCCCACCCAGGCGACGGTCGATATGGCGCAGACTGCGCGTGTCGTAGCCGTGGCTATCAGACTCGAGCGGCGGGTTGATGAGCACAGCGCCAATACCGAGTTCCTGCAGGTAGTCGGCCCATTGGGCGATCTTCATGATGGGCGCATCGGGGTTTGGCGCGGCGTTGGCAGCCTGGGCGAGTTCATCCTCGGCAACGGGCGCGGCGTTTTCGCGCGGAGCTCCGCAAAAGCCCAGCGGATAGATTTGATAGAACGTCGTCTCGTATGCCCACATAGCAACCTCCCGGTAAGCTCAACACAACGACATCCATTGTATGCCCGGCTTGTATCCTCTTCCCCAAAATAAGTTGCGGTGGAATAGTTCCTGTTTGAGCCTTCAGAGGCCTTAAACAGGAACTATTCCACCGCAACTGATGAGGGAACATGATTAGGCGACAGGCTTTGCGCGGCGTATGGCCGGGAACAGTACGGTGATGGCGAGGATGACGCCCACGACGGTAATCGCCCCGCCCGCGAAGCCAATCCAAGCGATACCGGGACCCGAAACCACGGCGCCACCGATTGCGGTGCCCGTACCGATACCCAGATTGAACAGGCCCGAGAAGATCGACATGGCGACAGCCGACGAGTCCGCCGGCGTGTACTTGATGAGCTCGGCCTGAAACGCCACGTTAAAGGCCGTGGAGCAGCAGCCCCATAGCGCGCAAACAGCGAGAACGGCGACGAGCGACGGTGCAACCGGACCCATGAGCAGCAGAGCCACCGGCACGCCGGAGAGCGTGATAGCCAAGAACGGGAAGCGATGCCCATCGAACAGGCGGCCAAACAGCCAGCTTCCGAGCAGACCGGAGCAGCCAAACGCCGTCAGCGTCATGGTAATAGCGCTTGCGTCGACGTGCGCGACCTGTGCCAGGAACGGCTCGATATAGCTGTAACCCGCATAATAGCCGGTCGCCATAAAGACCGTGACCGCATAAAGCGCGATGAGGAACGGGTTCTTGAGCAGCTCGGGCAGCTGTTTGAGCGTAAAGCGCTCGCCCACCGGCATGGCCGGGAACACCGCGGCCTGGTAGACGACCGCAATAGCTGAGAGGGCCCCGACCACGGCGAATGTCATGCGCCAGCCCACGGCCAGGCCAATGGCGCGACCAAGGGGCAGACCAAAGATCTGCGCGATGGACGAGCCCGTGGCGATCATGCTAATGGCGAGCGCGCCGTGACGAGTGTCGACCAGGCGCGAGGCCATAATCGAGGCGACCGACCAGAACACGGCATGTGCGCAAGCGACCACCAGGCGCGCGCAGACCAGGATGGGATATGTCGGTGCCACAGCGGACAGGAACTGGCCGAGCGAGAACACGGCAAGCACGCCGAGCAGCATACGCTTGAACTCAAAACGCGAGGCGAACACCATGAGCGGCAGCGACAGCAGCATGACGCCCCAGGCGTAGACCGAAATCATGATGCCGGCTTGGGACTCGGTAAGCGAGAACGACGCGGCAATGTCGGTCAACAGGCCAATGGGCATGAACTCCGACGTATTGAACACAAACGCGCAACAGGCGAGCCCGATAAGCGGGAGCCACTGTTTGACTGAGATGCCATCTTGTCTTGCCTGAGTCATGTAGGAAACCTCTCCGATTGTCTTGAGCGGTGGGCGATTATATAGCAACGGCCCCGCATCCGTCAGTACAGATGCGGGGCCGCAATCAACTCAATACACAGAGGTGGCGGCGTCAATTAATAGCTAAGCCAACCCCAGCAATATGCCCGCCGAATGCACGACAAACGCCACGATCCAGGCGACCGTCACCTGAAACGCGAACACGGCAACGGCATAGCGCGCGCCCAGCTCGCTCTTGACGGCACCGATGGACGCCACGCAGGGCGGGTATAGCAGCGTAAAGACCAGGAACACGTAAGCGGTAAACGGCGAAAACATGGTTGACAGCACCGCGGGCGACGTTGCGCCCAAAAGCACCGTGAGGGTCGAAATGACGCTCTCCTTGGCGATAAGTCCGGTGACGAGCGCCGTCGAGGCGCGCCAGTCGCCAAACCCGAGCGGGGCCAACACCGGCGCGATGATGCTGCCGAGGCCCGCAAGCAGGCTTTGCGACTGGTCGGCGACCACGTTAAAGCGGATATCGAACGTCTGCAGGAACCAGATGACCACCGTAGCGGCAAAGATAATGGTAAAGGCCTTGGTGATGAAGTCTTTGGCCTTATCCCATGCCAGCATCACCGTCGTCTTGACGCTCGGCAGGCGGTAATTGGGAAGCTCCATGATAAACGGCACCGGGTCGCCCTTAAATGCCGTGCGGTTGAGCACCAAAGCCGCGATGCAACCAACCGTAATGCCAATCAGATAGAGCGAGACCATGGCGGGAACCGTCGCCTGTGGGAAAAACGCCCCGCACAGCAGACCGTAGACCGGCAACTTGGCCGAGCAGCTCATGAACGGCGTGAGCATGACCGTCATCTTGCGGTCGTGCTCGGATGGGAGCGTACGGGTCGACATGATAGCCGGCACGGTGCAGCCAAAACCGACGAGCATAGGCACGAAACTACGGCCCGACAGGCCAAAGCGACGCAGCACTTTATCCATGACAAAGGCCACACGCGCCATGTATCCGGAGTCTTCCAGAATGGAGAGGAACAAAAAGAGCACGACGATAATCGGCAGGAAGGTCAGTACGCTGCCCACGCCCGTAAGCACGCCGTCGACAGCCAGCGAGCGCACCACGTCGTTGGTGCCGAACGCCTTGAGGCCCGCATCGGCCGAGGCGATGATGGCAGCGATGCCGTCCTCCATGAGTCCCTGCAACGCCGCGCCGATCACGCCAAACGTCAGCCAAAAAACGAGACCCATGATTACCAGGAACGCCGGAATGGCCGTATAGCGACCCGTCAGGATGCGGTCGATCTTGACGGAGCGCACGTGCTCGCGGCTCTCGTGCGGCTTGACGACGCAACGCCCGCACACGTCGCCGATAAAGCTAAAGCGCATATCGGCCAGCGCGGACAGGCGATCGGTGCCGGCCTCGCCCTCCATCTGGGTAATGATGTGCTCGATGGCGTCGAGTTCGTTACGGTCCAGATGAAGCGCCTCGGTCACCAGATCGTCGCCCTCAACCAGCTTGGTCGCCGCAAAACGCACCGGGATATGCGCCGTCGCGGCATGGTCCTCGATAAGGTTGGCGATGCCGTGAATGCAGCGATGCAGCGCGCCACCGTCTGGACCATCGGGCGCGCAGAAGTCTAGGCGACCGGGGCGCTCGCGGAACCGCGCCACGTGCAAGGCATGATCCACCAACTCGCCAATACCCTCGTTGCGGGCAGCGCTAATGGGGACAACAGGCACGCCCAGCAGGCTCTCGAGCAGGTTGACGTCCACGGCGCCGCCGTTGGCCGTCACCTCGTCCATCATGTTGAGCGCGATGACCATGGGGCGGTCGAGCTCCATGAGCTGCAGCGTTAGGTACAGGTTACGCTCGATGTTGGTGGCGTCGATGATGTCGATGATGGCATCGGGATGCTCATCCAGGATAAACTGGCGGCTCACGATTTCTTCGCCCGTGTACGGCGACAGCGAATAGATGCCGGGCAGGTCGGTAACGCTTGCCTCGGGGTGGTTGCGGATGGTGCCATCTTTGCGGTCGACCGTCACGCCGGGAAAGTTACCGACGTGCTGGTTGGAGCCCGTCAGCTGGTTGAACAACGTGGTCTTACCGCAGTTTTGGTTGCCGGCGAGGGCGAAATGCAGCGGCGCACCCTCGGGCACGGCCGTCTTGGCCGCGCGGGGCGAATACGTCCCCTCGCCGAGCGCCGGGTGCTCCGTCGTACCGATTGCGGCGTTAGCGCGCGGACCCGTATCTGTGTCGTGAACACCCACGAGCTCGATGCGAGCGGCATCGTCCTTGCGCAGCGTCAACTCGTAGCCACGCAGGCGAATCTCGAGCGGGTCGCCCATGGGAGCGTACTTCATCATGGTGACTTCGGTGCCCGGCGTTAGGCCCATGTCCAAAATATGCTGTCGGAGCGCCTGATCATCGGATGTCACCGATGCGACAACGGCGTCCTTTCCAATCTCGAGTGTATCGAGCTTCACGCGCTCATCCTTTCGTTAGACGCGGTTAACCGTTTACCGGGGCTAACCAACTCGTAACGACAAATGATAGCGCTCTGAACTATTTTATAAAGTCAAATACCGATGTTTACCTGCGCAAACTTTATGCGGTGCGCCCCGAAAGCTCTTTGCGCATACCGCTCAGCGAGATCGAAACGGAACCCGACCGCGCGGTAGCAGTAAGTCGATCACCCTCGACTGACCCCGTGCATGTAAAGGGCGCCTTGCCCATCAAGACGTGGGAGATAGTACCCGAGAGTTCAAAGAAATCGCCCCCAGCGCGGGCACTCGAGAGAGCGATATTGAGACCCCTGACGTTTAGAACTGCCCTGAGCACGCCGTTCACCCCATGTGAAAACGTCACCTCGCCGCGTTTACTCCCCACCGGCGTCTGGGCCGAAACCACATACGTACCCTCAAGCATGGCTCCTCCTCTGAGTAGGCTTTTTGAAATGGCTATCTAGTCTACTTTGCTGCGAGACGGCTTGCCCAGAAACTGCGAGCGCACAACGACGTTCAATCAACAGATCGCTTCAAGGGGGACAGATTACATTTGGCACCACTTGCGCCAACGGACGGGATGCGGAGCAACCGTGCAGGTAGATTCTGGATCGTCGCTTCCTCCGTCCCCCAGCGAATCAAAACAAGTTGCGGTGGAATAGTTCCTGTTTGATGCTTTAACCAGCAAAAACAGGAACTATTTCACCGCAACTGCAAAAGCCCGCGCTGGCAACAAATATCACCTGCGCGGGCTTGGTGGGCGCTCACAAAGGCACGTTATTGAGGCCCACATCAGTTATGGAATGCCAAGCAGCACCGATACGCGATGCCCGCCGGCTTACCAAACAATGAAACCCGCCATAGTCCTAGACAATCGGCGCAATGCCGGCAAAGTGCAGATACAACGAGATGACTGCCACGACAATTACCACCGCTGCGATCAGCTTGTCGTGCAGATGCGGAAACACCGGCTTGCCGCGACCTCGCTCGCCCAAAATATAGACAGGGATGGCTGGAGCGAAAAGAATCGTCGTGATCATGACGCCTTGAAGACCCGTCGACCACACCAAGAACAATGTGTAGACGAAGCCGAGCGTGCCGAAGAAGCGCGCTTTGCCGACGCTTGGCGCATGCGGACCATCCAGATGCTCGTTCTTCCAGCCGATCACCATGTAATAGGCTGCCGAGCACACGTACGGAACCAGGATCGTATTGACTGCGCAGCTATAGAAGAACTGGTAGGTGCTCGCCGCCACATACGACACGATCAAGAAGAGCTGCGTGATGCCGGAGCTCACGAGAACCGTTACCACCGGGGCATCGTGCTTGTTCGTCTTGGCAAACGCCAGAGGGAAGGATCCCTGGCGCGCTGCCTCGAACGGCGTCTCGGACGCAATGATGACATAGCCCAGCAGTGCGCCGACCAGCGAAAGGATAACGCCAAGGTTTACGATGGCAGCGCCAACCGGACCGATTGCGCACTCGAGAATTCCCGCCATGGAGGGCGTTGCGAGCTGCGCCATCTCCTCGCGCGGCATAATGCCGAGTGACAGCATCGAGATGATCAGATACAGCGTGAACACAGCCGCGAATCCAAGTGCCGTCGAGCGCCCGACGTCGCGTACGTACTTCGCGCGACCCGAGATAACAACAGCACCCTCGATGCCCGTGAAGACCCAGACAAGGGCAATCATGGTCGAGACGACTTGCTCGCCAAAGCCAGGACCCGCCGGCTCTCCCCAGAAGTTGTCCATAAAGATATCGACGTCGAACTTGCCCAGGAGCACGATGCTCAGCACAAAGAGTCACAGCGGCACCAGCTTTGCCAACGTGACGATCGTGTTAATGCCCGCAGCCTCCTTAACGCCACGAAGCACAAGGGCGGTAAGGAACCACAAAAACACGCTGGCGCAGACGATGGAAAGCAGGTTGTTGCCCGCGCCAAACGCAGGGAAGAAATAGCCCAGCGCGCTAAATAGCAAAAGCGCAAAGCTCACGTTGGAAAGACATGCGCTGATCCAGTAGCCCCAGGCGGAGTTGAATCCAATGTAATCGCCAAAACCGGCCGCAGCGTATGCATAGATGCCGCCGGTCAGGTCGGGGCGGGCCTGAGACAAACCGTTGAACACCATCATCAGCGCAAAGACGCCAATAAAGCAAATTCCCCACGAGACGATAACCGCACCGGTATTTGCCCCGCCTGCCGCCATATCGCCGGCGAGCGAAAAGATACCGCCACAAATACTGGCGGTAATGACCATCATGGTCAGACGAAAGAGATCGAGGCCATTAGGGTCGATAATCTCTTCATTTTGAGCTTTAGAGGCCATTTGTATGTGCACCCCCTTCATCATGTGATCGAACGAAAGATGGCCCGGACGTCCCGAATCAGGTGCCGGGCCATCGGTCAAGCGATCATCAGACTGTTACAGCTATCGCGTTAGAAGCGCAGTGACAGGCAAGAGAGGCCGCCGTCGACCTTGCGATACTCGGAGGTGTCGACGACGAGCGTCTTGTAGCCCAGATCCTGCACGGCCTTGAGCACGGTCGGATAGCCCTCGGCAACGATGACCGTACCGTTGACCCAGATGCAGTTGGCGCCGTACGCCTCATCCTCGGGCACGACAATCTTGCTGTACTGGGCAAAGTCGGGTTTATCGATGAACTCACCGGAGACGAGCATGTTGTTGTCCTCGATGTAGTTGACGCCCGTCTTGAGGTGCAGGACCTCCTCCAGCGGAACCTCGGAGCCCTCGAGGCCCCAGCCCTCGAGAATCTCGCAGAACTGGCGGATGCCCTCTTCGTTGGTGCGAGCGGAGCGACCGACGTAGAAATGGTCGCCGACCATCATGACGTCGCCGCCGTCGAGCGTGCCGGGAGAAACGATGTGCTTGACATGCTCGTCGTCAAAGAAGCGGCGGACGGCCGGCTCGATCTCGTCCTTCTCGCCGTTGCGACTGTCGGCACCGGGGTTGGTAATGATAGCGCCGCAGCGAGTAATGACGGCCGGATCCTCGACGAAGCAGCTGTCGGGATACTGCTCGAGTGCCGGCAGCACCGACACGTCAACGCCGCACTGCTCGAGCGCATGCTCGTAATCGTAGTGCTCCTCGATGGCGCGCTCGTAGATGGGCTGACCAAGCTCGGGGGCACTCGTGATGCCATTGCTCAGGGACTTGCCGGGACGGCGGATGATAACGTGGCTGAACTTGGTCATGATGATCCTCCTTGGATCTCTTAGCAGAGAGCGGGGCTTCTTCGCGCCCGCCTTCCTTTCTATGGCTTTATCTTAGAGCGGTTTTCCAGTTTTGTATATTGTATACAATCCTAAACGGTAGGTATTCATCGGTAAGCGTATTCTTACGTATCGGCGCAAAGTAGCACGATTTAGCTGGTCGTTCTATAATTCAACTGAGCTATTCAAGCGAAACGTATTTACTTTTAGAAATATACCGTTAAGGAACATAAGCTCATGGAGACGCTCAGAAGGCCCCTGAAAGACCACGTATACGACTACATTTCGAGCCGTATTGACGCCGGCGAGCTTTCGGCCGGCGATCGGCTGAGCGAGCAGGCGATCTGCGACGCCATGGGCGTGTCGCGCACGCCGGTCCGCGAAGCGCTCATCCAGCTCGCAAGCGACGGCTATCTGGACAATCTCCCCCGCCGCGGATTCCGTGTCCGTGGGTTCGATCAGCAAAACGCCGTCGAAGTTTTTGAGATTATGGGGCCGCTCGATGGGCAGGCCGCGTATCTCGCCTGTCCGAACCTAACCGACGATGACATTACGCAGCTGAAATTTCTCGTCGGCTCCATGGACCTTGCGATCCAAGGCGGTCTTATCCGAAAGTACGACGACATTCAGCGAGACTTTCACCTCACGTACTTCAACCGTTGCGGCAACGACCGTCTGCGCGATATGATCTCGCAGCTCGAGCGCTGCTTTATCAAGCGCGATTACGAGACTGTCGACCAGGAGACGGCGTGCAAACTGCTCAATAAAGCCAACAACGAACATGCTCATATTCTTGAGTTGTTCGAAGCCCGAGATGCGACAGGCGTGCGCGACTACGTTCGCGATGTCCATTGGAACACAGAAAACGCCCAGTTCACCGTCTGGTAGGAAAGCAACAAGGGACGACGTCGGTCTTAAACCTTGGCGACAGCACCGCCCAAACTAATCCGCTTTCCTCCGTCCCCGAGGGATCATTCTTCTGGCAGCCAAGACAACGCCGATGCTTTGGCGCGGACAGCGAAAGCCCGCCAGAGCGAGCAAGGTGCCTTGAAACGAGGCGGCATTGACCTTCTGGTCATGCCGCCGAAGTTGAAAGGCAGATTGCCGCTCTGGCGGGCTTGCAGCGTCGAGCTGTTACGCGGTTTGGTAAAACCGCGTAACTAGAAACCGTGGCGTTCCAGGAAGCGGAAGGCCAGGCGGATCCAGGGACGGACGGAAACCTGCTTGTCCTCGTTGTCGACCGCGGTATTGGCGTTGCCGAGCGAAAGGCCGTGGCCACCCTGGTCAAAGACGTGCATCTCGCATGCAACACCCTCCTCGGCCATGCGCTGCGCGAACGGGTAGACCTGCGCGACCGGCGCCGTCTTGTCGTCCGAAACGCCCCACACAAAGGTCGGGGGCATCTGGCGCGAAACGTGCGTGGTAGGGCAAATGTCGGCCAGGTGCTCATCGGTCGCCTCGCCGCCCGTCACCATCGACAGATAGTCGTTGAGCAAATCGCGCCCCGTCTTGCCACCCGTCTTGGGCACGCGCAGGTCGATGCGCGGGTCGCGCGTCTGCATATCGCGCACATAGGCAAGGTCGAGCAACGGATAGCCCAGCACCACGGCGTCGGGACGAATATCCTCCGGACGAGCCCCGGCAAGGCCCGCGAAGGGTCCGGTCTTCCACTGCGTTGCCAACGAGGCGCAGATCATGCCGCCCGCCGAGAAACCCACGATGCACACGCGCTTGGAATCGACATGCCACTCGTCGGCGTTGGCGCGCACGGTAGCGACCATCTTGGCGAGGTCCGCCTGCGGGTGCGGAAAGCTCACGTCGCCCGTGGCGCTCGTCACATAGCTGAGCACAAAGGCCTGGTAGCCACGGTCCAAAAATGCAAACGCCACCGGGTCCTGCTCGTGCGGAGCGATATGCGTAAACCCGCCTCCGCCGCAGATGATCACCGCGGGGCGGCGGCCATTGGGCTTGTCGGGCAGCGGCTCGGCACCCAGATACGTAAACGTCGCCGGATAATCCTCGGTCGGCTCCTCGCCCCACAGCGCATGATTCTCAATAATCATAGGTGCTCCCTCCGTGCGATTCGTGCGCACTCGTTTTTCGCACCTTAGCGTACCCCACTTGAGCCCGCGGCGCAGAAACACCCCCGCAATAAGTTGACCTTCAACTGATATATCACATAATCCCAGCTCAGGACCATCGTTAAGCAGCGTAAAATAGGAGCGCTGACCGTGCTGGGAAACACGTACGAAACGTTTCCGGCAAACCACACGCGTGCAACATGCGCGCCTGATACGTTGGAGGCATCTATGGGTCTGCTCGATTCGCTCAAGTCCACGTTCACTTCGTCGGGCGAGGCGTCCGTTCCGCCCGCAGCAAGCTTCGCCACCCGCGAAGGCGTCATCTACGCTCCCGTCAACGGTGTGCTCGTCAATCTGAGTGAGGTTCCCGACGAGACCATCGCCTCGGGCATGCTCGGCCAGGGTTACGGCATCGAGCCCATTACCGGCACCATTTACGCCCCCGCCAACGGCCGTATCGGCGCCACCACCGTCACCAACCACTCCATCGGCATGATCACCGAGGACGGTCTTCGCGTGTTCATCCATGTTGGCCTGGGCACCGTGGAAATGAACGGTAAAGGCTTTGCTCGCTTTGTCGAGATGGGTGACACGGTCAAGGCCGGCCAGCCGCTCATCAGCTTCGACCGCGACGCTATCAAGGCCGCCGGCCACGAGGACATCGTGACCGTCATCGTCTCTGAGCTCGATCGTCTTAAGAGCATCGACCACGTCGGCGAGTCTGGCACGCTTATCGGCGGCAATCCGCTCGTCAAGCTTGGCGATCCGCTGCTGGTTGCCAAGACCAAGTAGCCGATCATCATCGCATAAAGGCTCAACCACCCGTGCATTTTTGCCGCATCTGTGTTGTTGTTTTGCCTATGTAGAGGTTCTGAAACGTTTCTATATAGGCAGCTGAGCATCAACGCAGGTGCGGCTTTTGCGTAGCGAAGCATCGCCCCGCGGCATGTTGTTCAACCGCACGAACCCCCCTTCCTTTGTCCGCACAGAGCGCTAGACTGCTAGGTCGACATTGGAGGAAAGATCGATGCAAAACACACCCACGGGCACCGCATATGCCGTGCCTCAACGCAACCAACGCATCGTCGCGCTCGACGGGCTCCGCGCCCTCGCCATCGCCGGTGTCGTCCTATATCACCTTCGCCCCAGCCGCCTGACCGGCGGTTTTTTGGGCGTTACACTCTTCTTTACGCTGAGTGGCTATCTCGCCACCAAAAGCATTATGCGGGCCACGGCACGCGACGGATTCTCGTACCCGCGCTATATCTGCCGCCGCATTGCGCGCATGATGCCGCCGATCGTCGTGACCATCGCGCTTACCGCCGTCGCCACCTACATCGCGGCCCCGAGCCTACTCCCTAAGGTGCAACAGGACGCCCTGCCATCGGCACTCTTTTTGAGCAACTGGTTCTACATCTTCCGCAACGTCTCGTATTTCGCCGCTGCGGGGCTCCCCTCGCCGCTCACGCACCTGTGGTTCTGCGCTGTCACTATGCAGTTCTATCTGGTATGGCCGGTTATCCTTATGGCGCTGTGCAGCAAAACCAGGTCTCGCAACACCGCCATCGGCATCACGATCGCATTCGCGCTTGTATCGACGGCAGCCATGGTCCTCATGTTTAATCCCACCGCCGACACATCGCGCGTCTACTACGGAACCGACGCCCGTGCCGCCGAGCTTCTATGCGGAGCCTTAGCCGCCATCGCCGCACCGCGTCTGCGCGAGATGCTGAGCGGTGACATCCATACCCCCGGCGCCAACAAGGGCATCTCGAAGGTCAACTCGATTTCCATCGCGTGGCTCGTTGCCGTTATAGCCGGCACACTCATGCTGACCGGAGAGAGCGCCTGGCTCTACCGCGGCGGCTTTTTGCTGCTTGCCCTCGTCACTGGACTCCTCATCATCTGCGTGCAGAATACGGAGTGCATCGTGCGTCGTCTGTTGTCGGTCAAGCCGCTCGTCTGGCTGGGTCAGCGCTCGTTCTCGGTCTATCTGGTGCACTACCCCCTGCTCATCCTTATGAACCCCGCAACCCGCACCACCCGCATCGCCTGGTGGGAGCAGGCGCTACAACTTGTGGTGATCCTTGCGGTTGCCGAGGTCTTCTATCGTCTCGTCGAACGTCCTTGCTCCCGCAAGCCCGCCCAGCAGGACAGCACGGCAAAGACACGCGTCCCTTCGCCCGCCATGGCACTTTCTGCGCTTGGCGCCGCATGCGTCCTCGCACTCGCCTTCGCACCACTCGACTGGACGGGCATCGCCACCGCCCGCGCCGAGCAGCTCCGCCCCGAGCTTGCCCAAAACGCAACCTCGCCCAAGGACAACGGCGCCGGCGGCAAGAGCACCGAGTCCGCATCCAACCAAGACGCTCAGCCCAACGACGCCGCTCAGCAAAAGCCCAAAGAAGGTCCTATCGCCGAAAAGGTCCCCAAGAACCTCGACTGGAAGAGCTTTACCTACGACGAGGCGACCGGAACCTGCGATGCCCGCGTGCTGATGATCGGCGACTCGGTCACCGCGGGCGCACAGTCCGGTATTCAGGCGGCGCTTCCCAACGCCTACATCGACGGCGTGGTGAGCCGCCAGTTCTACACCTTCCAGGATGTCTACGCGCAGGACCGCGCCAACTACGACCCGAGTGTGGTCATCTGTGCACTTGGCACCAATGGCCTTATTCGCGATCCGCAGCAGGTGCAGGACGTGATCAATGCCGTGGGCGGCAAGCCCATCTACTTTGTGACCGTGCGCGTGCCGCTCGAGCTGCAGGACCGCAACAACCAGACGATCCGCGACGTATGCGCCCAAAACGACAACGCCGGCGTCATCGACTGGAACGGCGCGTCCGAGGGCCACAGCGAATACCTCGTCGACGACGGCACGCACCTCACCCAGGCGGGGATCGACACCTACGCAGCCCTCATCCGCCAAGCCATCTGCGGGCACTAGACAACGTAAAGCCGGAACCTGTTTGGCGCCCACGCCACGCCCATACATCGGCACCGCCGTTTTGCTACGCTCCCGCTCGCGGGTTAGAATGGTTAACTGTTTGGAAATAATCCGTACAACCGCTCTGGGAGGATACGTGAACCGCACCAAAATCGCGCAGCTCTATGCCGATGCCGAGTCGCTCGGCGGTCAAACCGTCACCGTCGCCGGCTGGGTCAAGTCCGTCCGCGACATGAAGAACTTTGGCTTCGTTACGCTCAACGACGGCAGCTGCTTCCGCGACCTGCAGGTCGTCATGAACCGCGAGGCACTCGACAACTACGACGAGATCGCCCATCAAAACGTCTCGGCCGCACTCATTTGCACCGGTACCGTCAAGCTGACCCCCGATGCGCCCCAGCCTTTCGAGCTTTCTGCCACCTCCATCGAGGTCGAGGGCGTCAGCGCCCCGGATTACCCGCTGCAGAAGAAGCGCGCAACCGTCGAGTTCTTGCGCACCCAGCAGCACCTGCGCCCGCGCACCAACCTGTTCCGCGCCGTGTTCCGCATCCGCTCTGTCGCGGCTGCCGCCATCCACCGCTTCTTCCAGGAGCAGGGCTTTGTCTATGTCAACACCCCCATCATCACCACGAGTGACTGCGAGGGCGCCGGCGAGATGTTCCGCGTGACCACGCTCGACCCCAAAAATCCGCCCCTCACCGAGTCCGGCGAGGTCGACTGGAGCCAGGACTTCTTTGGCAAGCACGCGAGCCTTACCGTGTCCGGCCAGCTCAACGCCGAGAACTTTGCCATGGCCTTTGGCGACGTGTACACCTTTGGCCCCACCTTCCGTGCCGAGAACTCCAACACCACGCGCCACGCCGCCGAGTTTTGGATGATCGAGCCCGAGATGGCCTTCGCCGACCTCAACGACTACATGGACAACGCCGAGGCCATGCTCAAGTATGTCCTCAAGGACGTCATGGCAACCTGCCCCGACGAGCTCAATATGCTCAACAAGTTTGTGGACAAGGGTCTGCTCGAGCGCCTGGACCATGTCGCCAACTCCGACTTTGCCCGTGTCACCTACACCGAGGCCGTCGAGATCCTGGAGCAGGCCGTCGCCGCCGGTCACAAGTTTGACTATCCCGTGAGCTGGGGCATCGACCTGCAAACCGAGCACGAGCGTTTCCTGACCGAGGAACACTTTAAGCGCCCGACCTTCGTGACCGACTACCCGGCCGAGATCAAGGCCTTCTACATGCGCATGAACGAGGACGGCAAGACCGTCGCCGCCGCCGACTGCCTGGTTCCCGGTATCGGCGAGATTATCGGCGGCTCCCAGCGCGAGGAGCGTCTGGATCTGCTCGAGGCCCGCATCAAGGACCTGGGTATGAATCCCGAGCAGTACAAGTACTACCTCGATCTGCGCCGCTACGGTTCCTGCAAGCACGCCGGCTACGGGCTGGGCTTCGAGCGCTTGGTGATGTACCTCACCGGCGTAGGCAACATCCGCGACGTCCTGCCGCACCCGCGCACCGTGGGCAACGCCGACTTCTAATCGTCGGACGCTAGCTCGCGTCGCCACGCACCAACGCTCATCGCACAAGCGTCTCTCGACATCGGTCGAGAGACGCTTTTTTCAACAGCATCCGTCAAGCTTTTGGCAAGCTTTCGGTCAGTTGAGCAGGCCTGTTGAAAACTTACTCTACCGTCTGCCGGCGCAAACCGACCGTCCAAGACGCCCGGCACCCCCAGGCGGCGGCGACATCTTAGGCTCAAAGCCGCCATCGCCCGGGACGGAAAGGATGTGGGCGCCATGACCGAAATCGCTGTTGAAAGCTACGGGACCACCACCAGGGGAGCTGCCTCACTTGCTGCCTACCGCGCCGTGCGAATCCTGCAGGTTCTGAGCGACCACACCGGCGAAGACAAAGCCCTGCTTCCCGATGAGCTGGCAGAACATCTCGCCCATCCCGATAATCCCGCCCAGATGCCCATCTCGGCAGCACGCCGCAGCATCTACACCGCCATTTCCGCACTGCGTCATGCCGGATACGAAATCGAATACAAGCGCGGCGTGGGCTACCGCTTGCTGACCCGCCCGCTCACAGACGAGGAGATCGTCCGCCTGCACGGTATGGTCATGCGCAACCGTTCCACCCCCATCGCGATTAGAAAGCGCATGGCCAAGCACCTTGTCGACATGGCGAGTGTCGACGTTCGCGGCTACCTCAATGCGCCCGAACCGGCACCAGCCATCTCCGGCGCACCCGCCAAGGGTACCAAGCCACCCGTCACGCGCATCGACGCCTGCGAGCTTATCGAACAGGCTATAGACCAGGGAACCTCTGTCAGTTTTGACCTCTTGGGATCCGGGCCCCATGGCACGGACGAGGCAATCAGAGTGACCATACAGCCGTTTGCCATCAGGCAGCGAGACGGAATCTCGTATCTGCTGGGTACCGTCCACGACGACCGGGTCATCGACGATACCCTGCGCACCGTAGAGGTCAACCGCATGAGAAACGTCTGCACGCGTCTGCTCGACGGCAAGAAACTGTTTGCCGCCCTGGACGAGGGAGAGCGGCCCGCGCCCGCCGCCTAAGTCTTGCCGTTGCCCGCCGAATCCCCCGCCGTCCATCCGGTTCAGTATTAAAAAACCCGACAGGTTGTTGAAAAAATGGACATCGGCGCTACTATAGACCCACTTGCACTTTGTTTGAGTGCAGTGTTTCCAGCCATTTCTATACTGGGGGTAATGATATGAAGGACATCACCATCAGCCGCAGGAGCCTTCTGGTCTCTGCCGGCCTGCTCGCGCTCGCTCCGCTCGCCGGATGCGGCGGCAACTCTGGTTCCGGCTCCGCTGCCGCCGGTTCCGACTACACCGTCGGCGTCCTACAGCTCACCGAACACTCCGCACTCGACGCCGCCAACGACGGCTTTGTCAAGGCCATCAAGAAGAGCGGCCTTAAGGTCAAGATCGACCAGAAAAATGCCCAGAACGACCAGTCCACGTGTAAGTCCATCGCCGACAAGTTCGTGGGCGATGGCGTCGACCTGATCTATGCCATCGCTACGCCCGCCGCGCAGGCTGCCGCCGGCGCCACCGCCGATATCCCCATCGTGGGCTGCGCCATCACCGACTACGCCGCCTCGGGCCTGGTCCAGGACAACGACAAGCCCGGCACCAACGTCACGGGCGCCTCCGACCTCACCCCGGTCGCCGAGCAGCTCGAGATGATGCAGAAGGTCCTGCCCGACGTTAAGAAGGTCGGCTTGCTCTACTGCACCGCTGAGTCCAACTCCGACGTCCAGATCAAGGCCGCCAAGAAGGAACTCGACAAGCTGGGCCTGAAGTACACCGACTTCACCGTCTCGAGCTCCAACGAGATCCAGTCCGTCGTCGAATCTGCCGTGGGCAAGGTCGACGCACTGTACTCCCCCACCGATAACACCATCGCCGCGGGTGCCTCGCAGGTGGGCCAGATCTGCAAGGAGAACAAGCTCCCCTTCGTGACCGGCGAGGAGGGCATGTGCAAGGCCGGCGGCCTGTTCACCCTCTCCATCAACTACGAGGACTTGGGCTACGCCGCGGGCGAGATGGCCGTCAAGATTCTGAAGGGCGAGGCCAAGCCCGAGGATATGCCGATCAAGCACCTCTCGAGCAAGGACCTGGTCGTCGTCAAGAACGACGAAATGGCCGAGGCGCTGGGCATCGACCTCTCCGCTCTGGACGAGTAGCGGCATGCGCGGCGATGTGCCTAGGGCCCATACTCGCGCCGTTGCCGTGTTATTCAATATCTGAGCCACAGGGGCGAACGCCAAAGACCGGCGTTCGCCCTGCTTGTTACGGATGAGACAAAACATCCGGCCGCAGCTCTTTCATGCATTGTTACCGCTATCATGGTGACTCACATGTCCACCCTATCCTAGGAGGTATGAAGCATGCTCATTGCATTGCAGGGCGCCATTTCGCAGGGCGTCCTCTGGGGCATTATGGTGCTTGGCGTGTTTATCACGTTCCGCCTGCTCGACATCCCCGATATGACCTGCGACGGCAGCTTTGCCCTCGGCGGCTGTGTCTGCGCCGTGCTCATCGTCAACAATAACGTCGACCCGCTGCTCGCCGTTCTAGCCGGCATGTGTGCCGGTGCCATCGCGGGTGCCGTCACGGGCATTCTGACCACCGTCTTTGAGATCCCCGCGATCCTTGCCGGAATCCTAACGCAGATCAGCCTGTGGTCCATCAACCTGCGCATCATGGGCAAGTCCAACACGCCCATCCTCGCCAAGGGCACCATCTTCTCGTCCGTCAGCAACATGACCGGCCTGCCGCAGTCCACCGTTGCCATTATCTTGGGCATTGTGCTGGCCGTGGCCATCGTCGCCATCCTGTACTGGTTCTTTGGCACCGAGATCGGCTCGGCGCTGCGTGCCACCGGCAACAACGAGTACATGATCCGCGCCCTGGGCGTCAACACCAACTCCACCAAGATGATCGCCCTCGTGCTCTCCAACGCCCTCATCGGCCTCTCTGGCGCGCTTATCTGCCAGAGCCAAAAGTATGCTGACATTGGTATGGGCACCGGCGCCATCGTCATCGGCCTTGCCGCCATCGTCATCGGCGAGGTGCTCGGCCGCCTGCTGCCCGGCGGACTCACGCAGTTCTCCGTCCGCCTGGCCTCCGCCGTCTTTGGCTCCGTGGTCTACTTCCTCATCCGCGCCATCGTGCTGCAACTGGGCATGGACGCCAACGACATGAAGCTGCTCTCCGCCGTGATCGTCGCCGTTGCCCTGTGCGTACCTGTGGTTTGGGAGCGTTACAAACTCCGCAGCTCCTACACGAGGGGGGATGAGGCAGATGCTTAAGCTCTCGCACGTCAAAAAGACCTTTAACAAGGGCACCGTCACCGAGAAGCGCGCCCTTACCGGCGTCGACCTTACCCTTAACGACGGCGACTTTGTAACCGTGATTGGCGGCAACGGCGCCGGCAAGTCCACGCTGCTCAACATGATCGCCGGCGTGTATCCGCTCGATTCGGGTGTCATCGAGCTCGACGGCACCGACATCTCGCGTCTGAGCGAGTCGCAGCGCGCCAAGTACCTAGGCCGCGTGTTCCAGGACCCCATGCGCGGCACCGCAGCCGACATGCAGATCGCCGAGAACCTGGCCCTCGCCAAGCGCCGTGGCCAGCGTCGCGGCCTTTCGTGGGGCGTCACCAAGGCCGAGAAAGACGAGTATGTTGAGCTGCTCAAGCGCCTGGACCTTGGTCTGGATACGCGCCTCAACGCTAAGGTCGGCCTGCTCTCGGGCGGCCAGCGCCAGGCACTCACCCTGCTGATGGCCACGCTCACCAAGCCGCGCCTGCTGCTGCTCGACGAGCACACGGCGGCCCTCGACCCCAAGACGGCATCGAAGGTGCTCAGCCTGACCGAGGAGATCGTCGACGAGAACCACCTGACCACGCTCATGGTCACGCACAACATGAACGACGCCATCCGTCTGGGCAACCGTCTGATCATGATGCACGAGGGCCACGTGATCTACGACGTGGCGGGCGATGAGAAAAAGTCGCTCACCGTCGCCGACCTACTGCAGAAGTTCGAGGAGGTCTCGGGCGGCGAGCTCGCCAACGACCGCATGCTGCTGAGCTAAAACCTGCCAAAAAGAGACTGGTTTATTTTGGTAGGTTTTACCTGCGCAAACGTTAAAACCGCCGCAAAGGGACAGACGCCCTTGCGGCGGTTTTCGCATATTATGTCGATAATCCAGCGCAAGCAGGGACCACTGGTTAAGAACTAAGGAAACTGCCGTGAGAAGACCTCTTCCCCGTCTTGCTTGACCGCCGCACTCCTTGCCGGCGTGCTCGCCGGCACCCCAGCTTACGCCACCGCGGCCACTCCATCTCAAGTTATCGGCGCGTCCGATGTGATCGAACGTGCTTTTTGGTGGGTATCATGGATGAACGAATCTTTAGGAGGTACTCCTTACATGGAATTGTTTGAACCGATTCTTCATTTCTTTGGGCAGCAGTGGGTCCGCAACATCATTTGGGCGGCCATTTTAGCCAGCGGCACCGCCGTCGCCGCCAAGGTCGCATCAAAGACCCTGCACCATCTGCTTAACCGAGACGACAACCCGCTTCCCGCATCGAGTATCTTCATCAACATCGCGCGCGCCGTCATCTGGATGATCGGCGGCAGCTTTATCCTCGACAACTGCTTTGGCATTAACGCAAACGCCCTCGTCGCCGCTCTTGGCGTCGGCGGCATCGCCATCTCGCTGGGCTTTCAGGACACGCTCTCAAACCTCATCGGCGGCATGCAGGTAACGTTTATGGGCATCATCAAGCCCGGCGACAATATCGAGGTCGGTGGCGTATCGGGCGTGGTCCAAGACATCACCTGGCGCCATACGACCATCGAGGACGCCTGCGGGCAGACCATCATCGTCCCCAACTCCAACATCTCCAAGAACACGCTCGTGCATTTGATGCCCTTTGGACGCGTGGCTGTGCCCGTTGCCGTAAAGGACACGTCCAAGTGGGCCTCGCTCGACGCGCTGGCAGATGAGCTCACCGACGCCACCAAGGCGGCCGTGCTTCCCATCTCGAGCTTTGATAAGGAGCCTTACGTGCTCTTTAGTGAGATTGGCGACTTTGGCATCAAGGGCAAGATCATCTTTATCGTCAGCGACGACAGCACCACCTTTACGGCAGCCGATGCCTGCATCCGCGCCATCGCCCCCATCATTGCCTAAACCACCACAAAGGGGACAGGCACCTTTGTGGTGGTTTCGCATCGTGATACCATGGTTCATATCGTTGTTTAAACGACTAAGGGAGCAAAACTATGGAAGAGGCCTATCGTCAAGCACGCAAGCGCGGCGAGCAAGGACGTCGACGCGCCATTAGCCAAAGCGAGCATCCATACCTTACTGACCTCGACAGTTTGGTTGCTCAGCTCCCCTTAGGTCAGCGAGAGAACGTCGGCCTTCGGGATATTCCGCTCGAAATGGTCGTCGGCACGGTCACCAAGGGCCGTCAGTCCGCCTTTTCATGCAACTTTATGCCCCTGCTGCCGTTTAACACCGAGTTCGCCCGCAAGTGGTCCAACCTCTACGACATCCAGGTAACCGAGGGCTATCGCGACCCCATCATCGTCACCGAGTTCATGCATCGGTTCTATGTCCAGGAAGGCAACAAACGCGTCAGTGTCCTCAAATTCCTGGACGCTCCAACGGTTTCGGCCAAGGTCACCCGCCTCTATCCCGGCAAATGGGATTCCGTCGAAAGCCGCCTGTACGGCGAGTTCTGCGCGTTTTGGCGCGTCTGTCCCCTATACGAGATAGAGTTCTCGCGTGAGGGAAGCTACGAGACGCTCGCCAAGATGCTCGGTCAGAACCTTATCGAAAAATGGCCGCAGAAAAAGGTCGACTACCTGCGCCACACCTTCCTGCTCTTTAAGCGCGCCTACCTTCGCGCAGGCGGCGACCACCTGGACATTACGCCCGCCGACGCCATGCTCGTCTACCTCAATGTGTACAACCAGGACCGCCTGCTGGATACGCCGACGGATATCGTCGTAAACCGCCTGTGCAAGATTTGGCGCGAGCTGGTCATTGCCGGCAAAAATGACGAGGACAAGGTCGATCTTGTCGAAGCACCAAGCGTCGATGAGGAGGAATCGCCCGCCAAGTCCACCTCCGGCATGCTCAACTTCTTTATGGGCAAGACCGTCTATTCGGCGGCCAATCCCCTGCGCATCGCCTTTATCCATGAGTTCCCCTGTGCGACGTCGAGCTGGGACAGCCTGCACGACCAAGGACGTCAGTATCTCGATGAGCACTTTGGCGGTATCGTGCGCACCGAGGCGTTCGAGGACTGTCACGATCCGGACGTGTTCTACGCCGCCGTGGAAACGGCTGTCAAACATGGAGCAAATGTCATCTTCTCGACCTCGCACCGCCTGATGGAATACACGCTTAGGGCTGCCGTTGAATATCCCCGGGTTCGGTTCCTCAACTGCTCTATCGGCCTTCCCCATCAAAGCGTCCGTTCGTACTTTGGCAAGATGTACGAGGCCAAGTTTCTCCTGGGCGCCCTTGCCGCCAGTATGGCGGACAACCACCGCATCGGTTACCACGCGTCGGTCTTCGCCTCGGGCGCACTCAGCGAGATCAACGCCTTTGCGATTGGCGCCTCGCTGCTCGACCCCCGTGCGCAAATTATCCTGACCTGGGGCGATGTGCCCGCCGGAGGCCTTGCCGAGGCCATGTGCCGCGAAGGTGTAAGCGTCATGACCGGTGCCGACATGTCAAAGTCGCTCGAAGACCCCACGGCCTACGGACTTCACCGCCTGGTCAATGGCAAGGTTACCGGCATTGCCATGCCGGTATGGAACTGGGGCCGATACTACGAGCTTATCGTGCGAAGCCTGCTGCATGGCACCTGGGATGAGACCAGTGACGCCAGCCAGGTTCGCGCCGTCAACTACTGGTACGGCATGAGCTCGGGCGTTATCGACATTCGCTACGCTCCGGGCCTGCCCTATCAGACGCGAAAGCTTGTTCAGCTCCTCCGCAATGGCATCGTCGAGGGCTCCATTAATCCATTTGGCGGCGAGCTCCATAGCCAAGACGGCGTGGTGCAGATCGAAGGCTTTCCCCCACTGCCGAGCACACAAATCGTCGAGATGGACTGGCTGGCCGACAACGTGGTGGGCACCATTCCGCAACTCGACGATGAGCCGGGAGTTACCGCCCTATGAAGATCCTTGCCATAGCCGATACCGAAGAACGATGCCTATGGGAGTGCTTTCGCAAGGAGCGCTTTGAGGGTGTCGACCTGATTTTGTCCGCTGGCGATCTGGACCCGGACTATCTTGAGTTTTTGGTCACGGTCATCAACAAACCGCTCATCTACGTGCGAGGCAATCACGATGACCGCTACGCACGTCATGCACCGGGCGGCTGTATCTGCGTGGAAGACAGCGTGTACGTGTATCGCGGCGTCCGCATTGCGGGGCTTGGCGGCTCCATGCGCTATCGAGATGGCGCCAACATGTACACCGAGCGCGAGATGGCCAAGCGCGTGCGCAAGCTGTCACGCAAAGTGAGGATGGTCGGCGGCTGCGATATCCTGCTCACCCATGCGCCCGCTGCCGGCGTGGGCGATCTGGATGATCTGCCGCATCGAGGATTCGAATGCTTTAACACAGCGCTCGAGTCCTGGAATCCCGACTACATGGTGCACGGGCATGTGCACCAATGCTATGGTCGCGACTTTCAACGCAAGCGTCAGCACGCATGCGGAGCAACGATCATCAACGCCTGCGGCTATACGCAGTTTGAGCTCAACGAGACGCGCTACCCCATCCGTGGATGGCAGGCAGCCTGGCTCAATTCGCAAACCATGCGCCGCGAGCTCAAGCGCCACGAGGCCATTGAGTCCTCGACCGCCAGAACCCCCTGGTAAGCACCACAAAGGGGACAGGCACCTTTGTGGCGGTTTTTGACCGGCTTGTCCAGATCGTTTTGCCGGTTCATCTCGATCTGTAACAGTTAGAACCCAAATACTCGGCTAGATGTTACAGATCGAGATTAACCACGCAGGCTCAGCCGAAAATCTCAATCTGTAACAGTTATGAGCGGTTTTGCGCGCTTGGCATTACAGATCGAGATGTTTGCCGGTTCGAAGCACAGAGTTAAGCAGCGCCAGGGGACAAGAGCCTTTACATAACGTTGCATCCAGCCGTCGTTGAAGAAGACACAGCTATAAGGCTCGGGTGTGAGCATGTCGCCGTTATGCGCAAGGCCGCCCATGGCAAAGCAGCCGCCGGCGCACCAAGCGAGCCATTGGCAGTTGATAAAAGTTTGCGACTTCGTATCAATCTGTGCCTGCAAGTGCGCCAGCATATCGGCTACGGTTGCGTGTGCCACCGGGCAATATGCTTCACCAGCCAGAGCGCTCTGCAATCCCTGATCAAAAACGTTCCCGAAGCTTTCGCCATGTGCGGAAAAACCATCCCGAGCATTGCAGACAGGGGTACAACTCCCCGTCTGCGGCAATGGAAGCCATGCCGTTGTTCTTCGCGCAGCACGGACGCGACTGTTTGAACGTAGCGAGCGAATAGCGCAGGGGCCTCAGGATGGCGGCACAGCCGGTCCAAAGAAACGTCCGCATCCCCCGATCTCAGCAATCGCCGGGGCACTATATGTGATCCGGCGATTGCTTTAACAGTTGGTCAAAAGGCCACTAAGACCATGGCTGGTCTTGATATGGCAAATCTGAGTACCCCTTGGCTTTGCATTTAGCGACAAGCCGATCCAATGGTTTTCTGCACAATGTTTTGAACCAGCTCGTATTTCCAAACATCCTAACCAGACTCGGGCTTATGGCATAGTATGCATGGATGAAAACCCGTCCAAATATAGAATTGGCTAAGTCATTGTCCCTGAATCTACGTAACACCCAAACGGAAGGGCAATCGTACGAGCCGTAAACAGCTGTCGCGACATAGCAACCGCCGCCACCGCTTGATGATTGAGTGAGACCAATTTTGATCATCATCTGGTTTAGCGAGCTTATCATTGATGATACGCTGGAATAGTTTTGGTTTATTGTGCTCTTCAACGTTGAATCGATTTGCATGTTCTTTAATCGACCGAGCACTTTTTTCGAAAACTCTAAATCAGATATCGCCGAATTAATCGCTCCATTTAATTCGGCAAGCAGCGAAAACCTTTGATTCTGGGGGGTATATTCAATGCGCTGCATTACGCGATTGACAGACTCTTGAGCATCATTGCTGATGGTCACGGCAAGCATATTGAATATTCCGGCTGTCATCGTTACCGCATCGGCCAGCGTTTCGTACTTGAGCTTGCCAGAGTTCACTATCTCTTTATATATGGATTCGAACTCGCTTAGCCTTGCTTCAACAAACTCTTTATTCGGGGAATTTATAATCCCATGCTTTTCTAATAGAGCGGTCAAACGGGGGTTTACATACCCATTATTCGGGGAATTACCATTCGCAAGCTTTTCGACTAGAGCGGTCAAACGGCTGAACTGAGGTTCTACTCGCTCTTGCTCTTCAAGTGTCTCCATCTGTTCTTTAATGACTGACAGGTTTTTCTTGAGACGGGAGTCGAGCAAATCATCTGTTGACTCGCGATAAAGCTTTTCGATGACTTGCTTTAGGAACTCAAGGTCACGAAGATTAACCGCATCATGCTGGCCAGACATGTTATGAGCTGTCACCGTGATTGCAAGAATATCGCTCCATAGGCTATCAAGCTCACGCTCTACAGCAGGGGAATCTCTTTGCCCGTTCTCAACCAGCTCCTCATGCAATGCTATGGCTTTCGAAAGAAGGCCACTAATCTGTCCTTTACTTGCTTCGCTTAGCACGTACTGCCCATTCAAAAGTGTGTTTGAATTACGCAGCCTGTCCGCCTCAATTCTGAGCTCTTTAATTCTGCCAAGTTGTTGTTCGGCTGCTTTCTCAGCAATCTCCGTCGATACCTCAAAATACTTCCCCACGATTTGGGCATCGATTAGGTCGTCGAGTTTAGACACCTCGAAGAACTTCTCGGTTATTAACGCGTCTATATTCTCGCGAAACTCTTCAATTAGGCGATCACTCGTATCGAGACAATCTATTGACTTGTAATACTTAGCCCAATAATCCCAAAATGAATCGAGATGTATGAGCGAGGCCCATCTCTGCAAGGCCTGCTCAAAATCTGCTATGTTCTGCGATTTTTCAAAAATGACAGAGAGCCCTACTGCGGCGTTCTTTTCCTCAATGTAATCGCAGGTTGCCATGCACCCTGCATTTGAACCAAGCTTTCGAAAGTAACCTCTGTCTTGCATATTGGCCGCGGTTAGCGCTTCGGGGCTATCCGCAAACCAAAAGAATACATCCGCAAGCCTATCCTGGGGGCTATTCAATCGAGTTTCACAGCTCTTGACTGCGTCCAGCGTTCTATCGGACGGCTCAATGAAAACATCGCTATCAAATTCCACGCTCTCGCCGATTGCGAGCATTTTCCCAATTAAGCCAGCGCGTTTTCGCACTTCGGATTGAGTGCTATCCGAATGCAAGCCCAAGACGTTATATGGATTCAAAATAAATGATGCGTTGCTCATTTAGTGACTCCCGATAAGGTGCTGTCGAATGTTTCGCCTACTTGGTGAGGCAGAAGGTCCCACATCTCGCTGCAAACGCTACGCAGAGCGTTGACATCGCCCGCATTGCGAGCTCGAACGCCCTGCTGTCGCAAATCCTGGAACCGATAGTAGTCGGATGCCTCTGATGCCTGCGAGCTCAACATATCGAATTGCAGCGCCCAGAAATCGACGGTCTGCGTTACTATCACAAAGAACAATTGCTGAAGCTTTTCAAGGCTTCTTTCAAGGCCAAGACGGTTACCGCTTCTGCTGTAGTCATCAACTTCTGACTCAATGGCGCTTAGCTGGGCGGACAGGCTCCTTGAGTTATCTAGGTTCATGTTAGGAAGAAAATCGCGGATTGTTTGGATTTGATTGCGTGCATCTGCGACATATCTCTCAACAGCCGACTCCTCGTCGACCCTCTCAAGCTCTTTCAGGGCGTCGTTGCATTCTCTGACAATAAGGTTTCGTTTGTCTTCGTCTGCTACACTTGGCGAGAAGCTTGATTCGATGCTTTCTATCCGCTGCTCAATCTCTTCGCGGCGTTCCTCTGGCAGATAATCTCTATTTTCGGAATATGCACTCCTCAAGCTATCGATCTTCTCGTCGATTTGCTGATTCGTGATTTCTTCTTCGTACGTGGCCACGCGTGCATCGATTGAAATGTCCATATCAGGGATATAGGCTTCAACCTCGAATTCACGAGATTCGTTGATTGATATGGTGATTTCTATATCGGAGCCTTCTGGGAGGCTATATGGCAATGCATTGCCATCAATGCTGAGAGTGGTCAGAATCCGATTGAAGTCAATATTAGAGCTGTCTCCCTCATACACCTTGATTGGAAGCTCGTTTGCCGTACCCAACCTTACTTCCCTCAAGGTCTTGAAAGTCTCAGTATGTTTTAGAGGAAGCGTGCTGCCAGCCTTGAAATACACCTGGCATTGCTCCTTGTAGCCCAGACCACCTGAAAGCTGCATCTTCGAATAAACGACGCCGATATTGCGAGGAATCGGAGCGCTTGAAATGCTCATGCCCTGTGTGATTTCGAAATGGTCGGGAAATGTCGGAACCGGATTCTGGCTCTTGTCGAGCAGGAAGATCTGGAACGCTGAAGTTTTCCCTTTTCTCAGTGGAAGCGTTTCAAAAAACTTTCCTTGCCTCAGGGGAATCCTGTCTCCAATGTACTGACTATCCGTACTTTGAATTTGAACACTATAGCCGTCTTCCGGAACGTCGAATTTGCCAACTACCAACGTTTCGTCATCCGATGTGATTGAATCGTACTGAAGGTTGAGGGATATTTCATTCGCAGATGCAACACGATCTGCCTCAAGGAGTGGCAACGGTAGCTTTTGTGATTTGCCATAAATCGCAGCGCCCTTTGCAACTACAGTGAGCGGATCGACAGATGAGTCGACATGAATACCCGTAGACTCCTCTAGTCTTCTTCTTATGAATGGCAATTGGGTAGGACCGCCCACAAGAACGATCTTAGATATCTTCGTCTTTTCGATTCCCGATGCGTCAATTGTGTCGCTCACCAATCGAACCGTCTTTTCAATAAGATCAGCTACGACTTCCTCAAGCTCATCAACCGTCATCTCAAATGACATGTATATCTCTCGGCCTTGGTCGTCTTCGCCCAGGTCGTCAAGCTCAACGGTGATGGAGCTTTCCTTTGAAAGGAAGATCTTCGATTCTTCAGCGATATATTTCAACTTCGTCAGGAGGAACGAATACCTCGGGTTATCCGGCTCAAGATAGGGCAAGCTGTACTCGGCCTTCAGCCTAGGAATGAAAATCCTCTCAACGATTCGCGCATCGAAGTCTTTTCCGCCGAGAAAGTTATCTCCGTTATGCTGTCGGACTGAGAAAGCCTTATCTTTTGATTGGATGAGGGCGATGTCGAACGTTCCACCACCAAGGTCATATACAAGCCAATTGGCATCTTCGTCGTTGCTGAAACCATATGTGAGCGCTGCGGCTATTGGCTCTTGAAGAAGGGCAACATGCTCGAACCCTGCAAGATTCCCGGCGCGTTTAGTAGCCTCGCATTGCAATGTTTCGAAATACGCCGGAACAGTAATGACAGCAGCCTTTGCAAACAAGTCGGGGTACTTTCTTAGCGCGTCTGCCCGAAGGGATTTCAGGATTTCTGCAGCAATCTCCTCAGGCATAAACTCTTTATCGCATCGTGGGAAGCTAATGCGCGTGGCCGTTCCCATGAGACGTTTTGTTTCGGCTTTATAGTTTCGCGATTCTTCAAGATTCGAGCTATTCGCAAGCTTGTCGTAAGCACGCTTTCCCACCAGATACTTACCTGATTTATCTATTCCGAACACCGAGGGGGTGTAGTCGAATTGAAAGCTGTTCTTGACAATCTCATACTCATCATCTGCGGAAACGCAGATGGCTGAATTGGTTGTCCCCAAGTCTATGCCTATTGTGATATACGATTTACTCATTGTCGCTCTCCTCGCTCTTTTCAAGATCCTCGTCCTTGTTGTTCTTTGGCACTCCGACAATCACAGATGCATGAGATGCGAGTTTCCCATTCACGATCACTGCAGGTTTAACTGTCTCAAGAACGATGGGGAACGCTTGGTTTTCGACCTCTTCCGTGGATAGGATTCGAACATTCATGTTCTCGTAATACTTCTCACCCGTATAATCCCGAACGTCAATGCCGTAATAACCGAGATAGGCAAACAGCTTGCCTAGTGATGACTTGATTGGTCTATTCTCATCAAGCGACATCGCTTTCTTGACATTCTTGTCAAGCTTCCATACGTCAACTGCCAAATCAATCAATTTAGCTTCATCAAGGTTCATGATGATAGGCGGCTGTGGTTCTTCCTTTGTTTGTTCGCTTTCCCCGAGTTTCTTCGCAACGCCAGCCAACCGCTGAATCGGTCCTCGAACATGCCTCGATTTCCTTTTTGCCCTCTTGCGCGCCATTCAAACACAACCTTTCAGCTATTTCCGCTAGTGTAGAAGCCAACAAAACTGGTTAAAACCTCTATTTCTTTTTAGGGAGGTAGATGTTATCGGGATTTGTCGGTGCAGTGCCAGTGCCATCGACACCGCTTCCATATTTATTATTGAAGGATCTAGCCGCATCTGTGTACTTGCTTGCAACAGAGTTGTACTCATCAACAGCTTCGTTATATGCGTCGACAGCAGCCTCATTGTAGGCATTAGGCGTTCCCATAGATTCAATTTGATGATAGAGATTGCGTGCTCTGGAGAGAAGCGATTCGAGGTTATCGACATCAGCATTGTATTCTTCAATCGAGTATCCGTTTACAGTATTAGAATTTGAAGACGAACACCCCATGAGAGGCATTACACCAAGCAAGCAGACAATCAGCAGCAAGGCAGCGACAGGCATGCGCCTATCCCCGTTTCGCCATGTTTCCGCATGTCGATAGCACTATTTCCCTGCAATTGTCCAATATGAATCATAATCCATCCCATTTTGTACTCAATTGAAAAACGGAACGTTATACGGTTATTGAGATAAATGTACCTCCCCCCCCCCGAGACGCGTCAAGAGACTGGGCCTGGGCAGAACTTTCGATGACGTTATCCATTGTGCCGATCCCGAGCCTCGCAGACAAACATCTTTGTGACGAGACAGGCGGAATAGAAAACCCGGTTCCGCAGCAACGGAACCGGGTTTTCTTTGGCAACTGCACCGGTTAGCCGGCGGGCGGCCGTGTACACTCGCACGACTCGCCCTCCGGTCAGATTCTACCGACGCTTGCGACGGCGGGAGGCAATGCCAAGCGCGCAGGTCACGGAGCCCGCAAGTGCCACGCCACAGGCGAGCGCCCACGTATCGTCGCCCGTCGAAGGCATCGTGCCGCGCTTCCGCTTGTGCGTAGTCGTCGTCTGCGTGGTCGTCGTGGTCGATGGCGGATTAGCAGGCGGGTTGGTCGGCGGCGTGTACGTGTTCACGAACTGCGGTTCCGACTCATTCGCGTAGGCGATGCTGCAGGTGAGCGTACCGTCGCCGTTGTCGGTCGCCTTGACGGTCAGGCCGTACTCATTTCCGTCATAGGCCACGCCGGGCTTGCCGCCCTTGACCTCGCGGATGCGGTAGCTGCGCTCGCCAGCGCCCTTCAGCTCGACCTTGCCGAACGAGATCTTGCCGTCGGCGCCATTTTTCGCGGTGGCGACCACGTCGCCGTCGGAATCGTCAGCCTCGACCTCGACGAGCTCGAACTCGAACTCGCCATCCTTGAGCTTCCGCCCCTCGAGGACCTTGCTCGCCTCGACCTTGAAGGAACCCTCGGGCGTCTTGATATTGTTCGTAAACGTCGGCACAACGTGGTCGGGCGTACCGTAGACCACCTGGCAGCTGAGATTGCCATCCGTGTCGTCGGTTGCCACCACGTCCAGGTCGTACTCGGTCTTGTCGTAAATGACGGATCCGTCCTTGCCCTTCTTCTCGCGGATGCGGTACTTATAGCGGCCCTTGGCGTCGACACTCAGCTTGCCGAACACCACGTTGCCCGTGGCGTCGTTCTTTGCGGTGGCGACGACCTCGCCGTCAGAGCCGTCGTCCTTGACCTTCACGAGCTCGAACTCGAACTCGTCCTTATTGAGGTCACGGCCGTCGAGCGCCTTGTAGGCGCGGGCCACGAAGGTCCCCGGCTTCTGAAACACGTTGACGAACTTGGGCTCGGCGCCGCCCTCGTAGGCGACCTCGCAGTCCAATTTCCCGTTACCGACGTCCGTCGCCGTAACTGTCAGGTCGCGCGCCGCGGTGTCGTAGGCCATGCCGGCCTCGTCGCCGACGACCTCGCGCATGCGGTAGCGATGCTCGCCCAGCGAGGTCACGGTCACGTCGCCGAACGTCACGTTACCCTCGGCGTCATTCTTCGCGGTGGCGACGACCTCGCCGTCGGAACCGTCGGTCTCCACCTCGAGCAGCTCAAACGTGTAGGCATCCTTCTTGAGGTCCGCGCCCTTCACGCTCTTGGTCGCATGGGCGGCAAACGTGCCCTTCGCCTCGTAGCTATTGGTGAACACGGGAGGCTCCGCAGCGGCGTCGGTGCCGATATAGGCAACCGTGCACTCGAGCTTGCTGTCATCGGCCTGGGACGCACGCGCAGTCACCGTCAGGTCGTACGCACGCTTGTCATAGGTGATGCCGGCCGCCGATCCGGCCTTCTCGCGGATGCGATAGCGGTGCTCGCCGGCGGAGGCCACGGTGACGCTCGGGAACGTCACATTGCCGTCAGCGTCATTCTCTGCCGTCGCGACGACATCGCCGTCGGAGCCGTCGGCCTTCACCTTGAGCAGATCGAAGGAGAACTTGTCGTCCGCGGTGAGCTTGCGGCCGTCGAGCTTCTTGACCGCCTTCGCGGTAAAGCTGCCCTCAGGAGCCTTGTACGTATTGGTGAACGTCGGCGAAGCGTTGAAGATGCCGCCGTCCTCGTACTTGACGGAGCAGTCGAGCTTGGCGGGGTCATCGGTCGCAACGGTAGCGGTCACCGTCACATAGTGCTTATTATCGGTATCGTAGGTAACGCCCGTCTCGGAACCAGTCTTCTCGCAGATGCGGTAGCGGTGCGTGCCGGCGGAGGCCACCGTGACGCTCGGGAACGCCACGTTGCCGTCGCCGTCATTAGTGGCCGTCGCAACCGTCTTGCCGTCCGCCCCGGCCCCAACGAGCTCGAAGGTGAACTCGCCGGCCTTGAGCTCACGGCCCTCGAGCGTCTTCTTAGCGCTCACGGTAAAGCTGCCCTTGGGCTTCACGGTGTAGGTGTTGGCGATGCTCGCCATGGCCTCACTATCGGCCTCAATCGAGCCCGTCACTGCGCCGCTCGCCTTGTAGCCCGCGGGGACATCGAGCTCGGTAATGGTGTAGCCCAGGCCCGGCTCCAGGTCCTTCCAGGTCTTGGATTTGCCGGCCGCGAGGGTGAACTCCTCGCTCTCGCGCGCGGTGTCCCAGTCGATGCGGAACTTGAAACTCTTGCCGGCATCGCTCTCGGGCGCGCCCTCGACCTTCTTGGTGAAGGTGAGCGAGCCGTAGTGAGGCTCAACGGTCTTTGTCTTGTTGGCGAACACGGGCAGCGAGGACTTGCCGTCGTAGGTGACGTCCGCGCTCAGGGAACCGTCGCCGGCAGCCTTGACCTCCACCGTCACGTCGACGGTCTTGCCGTCGTACGTCACGCCGTCATCGTCGCCCTTCACCTCGCCGATGGTGTAGCAATACGTACCCGCCTTGTCATAGGTGATTGAGCCAAAGTTCACCGCGCCGCCAGTACCGTTGGCGACCTTCAGACTGCCGCCCGCAGCACCTTCGGGCATGGGAGCCCCGCCCTTCGCGGCGAGCGTGAAGTTGAAGGCGCCGCCCGTGGCGGGCTCGCCGTCGAGCGTCTTAAGTGCGGTGATCGACGCGTTCGCAGATTGCTCGCCATTCGAGACCGCGTTGGTGAACACCGCGGTCTTCATGCCCGCAGGATCGATAGTCCCCGACGTATCGGACGAGCTCACGAGCTTGTAGCCCGCGGGCGTCTTCTCGTATACGTTGTAGCCCGTGCCCGCCGGCAGGCCGTCGATCACGCCGGCCTCGCCCGCACGCAGAGTGATGTCAAACGAGCCGTCCTCGATATCGACGTTGTTGTTAATGGGCGTCCACTGCGCGGTGAGGGTCGCCGGAACGCCCCTGTGGCTGATGCCCCCCTCGACCACAACGCCCGGCTTATAAATCTCGGACGGGTCGACGCTTTCACTCAGATTGTCGCCAGCGACCTTCCAGCC
>CAKTWE010000003.1 GCA_934630385.1 uncultured Collinsella sp. | reverse complement strand
ATATTTGATTGATCGCGAGTTCCGCACGCAAAGAAGGCCACTTAATGTGGCCTTCGTCTTGCGCAGGACTGCCCGAGCAGGCAATCAAATATATTGCGGGCGGGCACGCGGCCCAACTTGCGTTACGACAGCGCAATACCGCCAAGCCAGCCCCAGCGCACGCCAGAGCCAGTGCCGTAGAACCCAATGAACGAGTCAAGCGACCTCGACGTGATGGCGCCCTCGTTACTCATAACGATGCCGCCGCCAACGTAGATGCCCACGTGGCCATAGATCAGACCCGGCATGCCGGTACCGCTATGCGATGAGTCGGCAACAATCATGCCCACCTGCAGCGCCGAACGATCGGAGCTATAGCACCAAGCGTTAAACATATCGCACGCGTTACCGCCAAAGTAACCAACGCCGGCGTTGCGGAAGACGTTGGAGACCCACGCCGCGCACCAGTTCTGGCCAGGCGAGGGCGTGGAGTAGCACGCGTTGACGACGGCCTGCTGCTTGCCCGAGCCGGCATTCTGCTGCGGGGTACCGCCGGCATACGATCCGCCACCCGAGCTTGAACCACCTGAGTAGGAATTGTTCTTGTTCGCGGCAGCCGCGGCAGCGGCAGCCTTCTTGGCAGCCTCCTCGGCCTGAGCGGCGGCGAGAATCTCGGAATCGCGCTGGGCCATGAGCTCCTTAACATCGTCGGAGAGGCCGTTCAGAACCGTCTGGACCTCCTGCTGCTTGGCCTGCATGTCCTGCATCTGAGCAGTCTGCTGGTCCTTGAGCTTCTCCAAGTCGGCTTTTTGCGACTCAAGCTCGGACTTCTGCGTATCGAGCTCTTTCTGGATGGTCTGGATGTCCTCGATGGCGTCACGGTCGCTCTTGTTGATCTTCTCGACGTAATGCGCGTTGGCGACGAGCTCCTCAAACGAACCAGAAGCGAGCAGCAACGACAGGACATTGGTGCCGCCCGACTTGTAGCTTGCCGCCACGCGATCGGAAAGCTCGTTACGCTTCTTCTTGAGCTCCGACTTCTTGGTGTCGATCTGCTCCTGGGTGTCGTCGATCTGACCCTGAACGCCCTCGATGTCGTTGAGCGTCTGAGCGTTCTTGTTAGCGAGCGCCGCGTACTCGTTGGCGATGCTATCAAGCTGGGCCTGAACCTCGTCGAGCTGGGCCTGGGCGGCATTCAGCTTGTCGGTGGTTTCCTGGCTGGCCTCGGCAGCATGGGCGCGGGCAGGCAGGCCAAAAAGAACTGCAGCAGAAGCGGCGCCGAACAGGGCCTTGAGGGCGGTGCGGCGCGAGAGCTCCTGAGTGAAGATGGAATCGCTGTTTGGTGACATATGTACTCCGTTACATGTTTTGTTTATATGTCGCTCAAGACATACATATTACCGTACATCCGACGCATCCCAACGATTTCCACGAACGGCAGAAAACCGCACGGCCGGCGGCATGCGAACAGCCTGGAACTACCATGAACCGTTATGCATTCCCGTCCTATGAGTACGTTAGCATTGCTCTGCTCTTCATTGTGTCAAACAGTTGCACCGCACCTAGCTGCGCTATACTCCCCTCAAGAAGTGTTCCTGATTCGATAGGAGACTACATGTCCCAAGCACTCGACCCCAAAGACACCTGCGTCCTCGTTACCGGCGGTGCCGGCTTCATCGGTTCCCATACCGTCGTTCAGCTGCTCGAGGGCGGTTACCAGGTCGTCGTCGTCGATGACCTCTCCAACTCCAGCGCCGTCGCCATCGACCGCGTCAAGACCATCGTGGGCGACGAGGCCGCCAAGAACCTCACCTTCTACGAGGCCAACGTGCTCGACCGCGATGCGATGAACAAGATCTTCGATACCCACCAGATCGACCGCGTCATCCACTTCGCCGGCTTTAAGGCCGTCGGCGAATCGGTGAGCAAGCCCGTCGAGTACTACCACAACAATATCGAAAACACCCTGGTACTCATTGACGTCATGCGCAACCATGGCTGCAAGTCCATCATCTTCTCGAGCTCCTCGACCGTCTACGGCGATCCGGACAATCCGCCTGTCACCGAGGAAGACCCCAAGAAGCCCGCGACCAACCCCTACGGTTGGACCAAGTGGATGATTGAGCAGATCCTCATGGATGTCCACACCGCCGACCCCGAGTGGGACGTCGTGCTGCTCCGTTACTTCAACCCCATCGGTGCCCATCCGTCAGGCTTGATTGGCGAGGACCCCAAGGGCATCCCCAACAACCTGGTTCCCTATGTCGCCCAGGTCGCCGTGGGCAAGCTCAAGGCCGTTCAGGTCTTTGGCAACGACTACCCCACCCCCGACGGCACCGGCGTGCGCGACTACATCCACGTGTGCGACCTGGCATCTGGTCACGTTGCCGCCCTCAACTGGATGAACGGCAAAACCGGCGTCGAGATCTTTAACCTGGGCACCGGCACCGGCACCTCGGTGCTCGAGGTCGTCGCCGCCTTCTCCAAGGCGTGCGGCAAGGAGCTGCCCTATGTGATTCGCGAGCGCCGTGCCGGCGATATCGCCGCCAACTGGTGCGATGCCTCCAAGGCCGAGCGCATGATGGGCTGGAAGGCCCAGTACGATATCGCGGACATGTGCCGCGACAGCTGGAATTGGCAGAGCCATAACCCCAACGGCTTCGCCGACGCCGAGTAGCAAAAAACCTACATACCGCTCTTGCCCCGATCTCACGATGTGAGACCGGGGCTTTTTTCATGGCGCGTAACCATTTACCGAAAATGGGCCAACTTTTTAATCTCGCCTATACATGTTTAAACAACATGTTCTACAATAGGGACATCGACTCTAAAACTCGGGACGGGCTGTTCACCCATCTGCAGGCCGATCCCACAACAAGAAGGTTGGTGAGCACATCCATGGAGCGTGCAAGCGGTGTTCTCATGCCCATCTCGTCCCTGCCCGGACCGTACGGCATCGGCGGCTTTGGCTGGAATGCCTACGACTTTGTCGATTTCCTCGCCTCGTGCAAACAACATTATTGGCAGATTCTGCCCCTTACGACGACAAGCTATGGCGACTCGCCCTATCAGTCGTTCTCGGCCCGTGCGGGTAACCCCAATTTCATCGATTTTGCCGAGCTTATCGAGGCCGGCTATCTGGAGCAGCGCGATATCGACGGTGTGTATCTGGGCTCCGATCCCAACAACGTTGACTATGGCGCGATTTTTAGCGGTCGCCGCCAGATTCTCGACCGTGCCGTCGAACGCTTCGCCTCCGACAAGCCAGCCGATTTCGACGACTTCGTCCAGGCAAACGAAGACTGGCTCATTCCCTATTGCGAGTTCATGACCGTCAAAGAGGAGTGCGGACTCAAGGCCTTTTGGGAGTGGCCCGCAGAACTGCGCACCCGCGGCGAAGCATCTGCCAAGGTCTGCGCCGCCCATCCCGCGCACATGCTCTACCACCAGATGACGCAGTACTTCTTCGACCGCCAATGGAGCCGCCTCAAGGCATACGCCAACGAGCGCGACATCCTGATCATCGGCGATCTGCCCATTTACGTCTCGCGCGACTCCGTCGAGATGTGGGCAAGCCCCGAGCTCTTTAAGATCGACGCCGCCGGCAACCCCGTCAGTGTCGCCGGCACGCCGCCCGATCAGTTCTCTGCCACCGGCCAGTACTGGGGCAATCCCATCTATGACTGGGACGCCATGGAAGCAGACGGCTTCTCCTGGTGGGAAGGCCGCATCCGCGCCGCACTCAACATGTACGACGTTATCCGTCTGGACCACTTCCGTGGCTTTGAGGCCTACTGGGAGGTGCCGTTCTCCTCGCCCGACTCGTCCTACGGTTCGTGGACACAGGGTCCCGGCCTCAAGCTCTTCAAGACGCTCGAGGAAAAGCTCGGCACGCTGCCTATTATCGCCGAGGACCTGGGCTTCCTTACCCCCGGCGTCATCGATATGCGCGACACCTCGGGCTTCCCCGGCATGAAGATCTTGCAGTTTGCCTTTGAGGGTACAAACTCGTATTACCTGCCGCATAACTACATCGCCAATACCGTCGCCTATGTAGGCACGCACGACAACGAGACGGCGCGCGGTTGGTTCGAGGGTACGGCCACTCCGCGTCAGCGCGAACAGGCAGCCCTGTACACTCATCAGCAGGCAGGCGAGTCCATAACCGACGCGCTCAACCGAACCATCGCCGCCAGCGTGAGCGATACCTGCATCTACACCATGCAGGACCTGCTCAATCTGGGCAACGAGGCGCGCATCAACACCCCTGCCACCCTGGGTGGCAACTGGACCTGGCGCATGCTTGATGGTGCCATCACCCGCGAGCTCGAGCACAAGCTTACCGACTGGACCGAGACCTACTTCCGTATCCCGTCGGAAGCCGAAATCGAGCTTCCCCAATAGGAGCCACCGCGCCCGACCCCACCACACCGTGCGGACGCGCTTGCTTACCCGCGCAAGGCCACCCCAATCCCCTCGCGCGGGCTTCTTATGAATTGCAGACATGTAATCAACCCATTACAGGAGGAAACATGCCCCGTATCGATCTCGCAGAACTCGCCGAGCAGTCTTTTGGCATCTCGCTCGAGCAGCTCGATGACCGTCGCATTTACAAACTGCTCGTTAAGCTCGTGCAGGAGCGCTCAGCCGCCTGCCCGCTCAACAATGGCAAGAAAAAGCTCTATTACATCTCCGCCGAATTCTTGATTGGCAAGCTACTCATCAACAACATGATCGACCTCGGTATCTATGGCGAGGTTAAGGACCAGCTCGTCGCCGCCGGCCACGACCTCAATAAGATCGAGGAGTTCGAGGTCGAGCCTTCGCTCGGCAACGGCGGCCTGGGCCGTCTGGCCGCGTGTTTCTTGGATTCCATCGCCACACTGGGCCTTACCGGCGACGGCGTGGGCCTCAACTACCATTACGGCCTGTTCCGCCAGCGCTTTGTCGACAATCAGCAGAAGGCCGTCCCCGACGAGTGGCTCGGCGAGCAGGATATCCTGATCGATGACGACCGCTCCTACACTGTTGAGTTCGGCGACTTTGCCGTCACCTCCAAGCTCGTCAACATCGACGTGCCTGGCTACGGCCAGCCCGCCAAGAATCGTCTGCGCCTGTTCGACTTGGCGAGTGTCGACGACGGCCTGGTACCCGGCAGCTCCATCGACTTCGACAAGACCGAGATCGCCAAGAACCTCACTTTGTTCCTCTACCCTGACGATTCCGACGAGCAGGGCCGCCTGCTTCGCATCTACCAGGAATACTTCATGGTGAGCAACGCCGCCCAGCTCCTGATCGACGAGGCCGTCGAGCGCGGCAGCAACCTGCACGACTTGGCCGACTACGCCGTGGTCCAGATTAACGACACGCACCCCACCATGGTCATTCCCGAGCTCATCCGCCTACTCACCACCGAGCACGACATCGAGTTTGACGAGGCAGTCACCATCGTGCGCTCCATGGTCGCCTACACCAACCACACGATCCTTGCCGAGGCGCTCGAGAAGTGGCCGCTCGCCAGCCTGCAGAAGGTCTCGCCCGCCATCGCCGACATCATCGTCAAGCTCGACGAGATCGCCAAGGCCGAGCACGACGACCCGCGCGTCGCCATCATCGACGAGCACGATACCGTCCACATGGCCCACATGGACATTCACTTTGGCTTCTCCATCAACGGCGTCGCCGCACTCCACACCAAGATCCTGGAGGACACCGAGCTTCATCCGTTCTACGAGATCTACCCCGAGAAGTTCTCCAACAAGACCAACGGCATCACCTTCCGCCGCTGGATCCAGGGAGCCAACCCCGCGCTCGCCAACCTGCTCGACGATGTGATCGGCACCGACTGGCGCAGCACCGGCGATCTGAGCAAACTCGCCAAGTTCGCCGACGACAAAGATGTTCTTGAGCGCCTGGCTGCCACCAAGACCGAGGCCAAGGCCATCATGCGCCAGTTCATGGCGCTCGAGCAAGGTGTGACCATTCCCTCCAACGCCATCATCGATGTTCAGGTCAAGCGTATCCACGAGTACAAGCGCCAGCAGATGCTCGCGCTCTACATCATCTGGAAGTATCTCGACATCAAGAACGGCAATAAGCCTAAGCACCCCGTCACCATCATCTTTGGCGGCAAGGCGGCCCCAGCCTACACCATCGCCCAAGACATCATTCACCTAATCCTGACGCTTTCCCAGTGGATAGCCAACGACCCCGACGTGGCCCCCTACCTGCAGGTTGTCATGATTGAGAACTACAACGTCACCGCCGCCGAGCGCGTGATTCCCGCTGCCGACATCTCCGAGCAGATCAGCCTGGCCTCCAAGGAGGCGAGCGGCACCTCCAACATGAAGTTCATGCTCAACGGTGCTTTGACCCTGTGCACGCTCGACGGCGCCAATGTGGAGATCGCTGAGCTCGTGGGCGACGAGAACATCTACACCTTTGGTGCCTCGTCCAAACAGGTCGAGAAGCTCTACGCCGACGGCACCTATGACGCCGGCGCGCTCTACCGCAAGCCCGGCATCAAACTGCTGGTGGACTTCATCACCAATCCCGCCTTTATGGCGACCGGCAACGCCGAGCGCCTGCAGCGTCTGCACGACGACATCAAGGGCAAGGACTGGTTTATGGCCCTGCTCGACATTGAGGAGTACATCCAGACCAAGGAGCGCGTGCTGGCAGACTACGAGGACCAGGACGCCTGGATGCGCAAGGCGCTGATTAACATCGCCAACGCCGGCACCTTCTCGTCCGACCGCACGATCTCCCAGTACAACGACGAGATTTGGCACCTGAGCTAATTCGCTTCCCTTACCCATCCTCTTGAAAACGGAGTCGCGGCAACGCGGCTCCGCTTTTTGTGTCCATACGCCGGCCCATGGCCTGCCTCGACCAAAAAATCTCGGCCTGTAACATTTAGCAGGCAAAATTGGGTCTACCTGTTACAAATCTAGATAAACAGAGACGCCCCGCCAAACAATCTTGTTCTGTAACAACTACTCAGATAAAACGGGCCCAGATGTTACAGATCGAGATAAACAGGTTTGTCCTGATGGACCGTCTCAATCTGTAACAGGTAGCTGCCAAAATCAGTCCTTCGTGTTACAGATCGAGATGAAAGGACAGACAGCTCGACACTGTCTCAATCTGTAACACCTAGGCCCAATTTGACCCTCCTCCCGTTACAGATCAAGACAAACTGATAGATGGAAAGCCCCAACACAAAGAAAGGCTCCCCTCTCGCCTAGTGGACGGGAGGGGAGCCTTATATGTGACCGCGGCAAAAGGATGGCAATACCGCAGTCGCCCAAAGGGAGGGCCTGGATGCACCGGGCCTAGATAAGGTTCTTGCCAGACACCTTATCGAAGAGATGGGTCGCGTTCTTCTCGAACTTGAACCAGATGGGGTCGCCCGCCTTGAGCGCACCCTTGGCCTCAAGGTCGACAACGGGAATGATCAGGACGAACTGGCCATCGGGAGCAGTCACGTGGACATGCTCGGTCGAACCCATGAGCTCGGTCACCTCGACGGTACCCTGGAGCGCACCCTCCTCGTCCTTGTCGGCAAGCAGGATCTGCTCGGGGCGCACGCCGGCCGTGATCTCCTTCACGTCGCCGCCATCCCAGTTGAGAGCAAGCTGAGCGCAGGTCTCGGGGGCGAGCGCCACGTTCATATCCTCGGTCTTGACGGTAAAGCCGTTGCCCGAGCGCACCAGCTGGGCATCGAAGAAGTTCATCTGCGGCACGCCGATAAAGCCTGCGACAAAGATGTTCGCGGGATGGTTGAAGACCTCCTGCGGGGTGGCGATCTGCTGGACGACGCCGTCCTTCATGACCACGATGCGGTCGCCGAGGGTCATGGCCTCGGTCTGGTCGTGGGTGACGTAGATGAACGTGCCCTTGATCTCGTGGCGCAGCTTGATGAGCTCGGCACGCATCTGGTTACGCAGCTTGGCGTCCAGGTTGGACAGCGGCTCGTCCATCAGGAAGACCTTAGGATCGCGCACGATGGCGCGGCCGATAGCAACGCGCTGACGCTGGCCGCCCGAAAGCGCCTTGGGCTTACGGTCGAGGTACTCGGTGATACCCAAGATCTCGGCAGCGGAGCGAACCTTGCGGTCGATCTCGTCCTTGGGGACCTTCTTGAGCTCAAGCGTAAACGCCATGTTCTCGTACACCGTCATATTGGGGTACAGAGCATAGCTCTGGAACACCATGGCGATATCGCGGTCCTTGGGCGCCACGTCGTTGACGCGCTTGCCGTCGATGAGCACGTCGCCCGAAGTGATATCCTCCAGGCCAGCGACCATGCGCATCGTCGTGGACTTACCGCAGCCAGAGGGGCCAACGAGGACGATGAACTCCTGGTCGTGAACGGTGAGGTTGAAGTCCTCTACAGCGAGCACACCGTCCTCGGTAACCTTGAGGTTGTGCTTCTTCTCCTCGGTCTTCTTCTTTTTGCCAAAGAAGCCCTTCTTTTTGGACTCGTTGTTGGGATACACCTTCTGAACATGTTTGAGAACGATCTCGGCCATGTCTCTACCTTTCGATACGCGGCGCCACGCTGAGGGGCGCCGCAGAAACTTGCAAAACAGTTACGGCATCAGCCCTTGACGGCACCTGCCACCACACCGTCAATGATGTACTTCTGGCAGAAGATGTACATGATGACGATGGGGACAACGACCATCATGATGCAGGCCATCATGGGGCCGAGCTCGACGTGGCCATAGCCGCCGCGGAAGTACTGGATCAAGATAGGAATGGTCTTGTACTTGGTGGAGTCGAGCGTAAGGTAGGGCAGCAGGTAGTCGTTCCAGACCCACATGGTCTCGAGGATGCCGACCGAAAGATAGGTGGGCTTCATGATGGGAAGGACGATCTTAAAGAACACCTGGACCGGGTTGCAGCCGTCGATCATGGCCGCCTCCTCGATCTCGAGCGGGATGTTCTTTACAAAGCCGGCGAACATAAAGACCGCCAGGCCCGCGCCAAAGCCCAGATAGATAAAGCAAATGTTGAACGGTGTGTTGAAGCCAATGCGGTCCGCCAAATTGGACAGCGTGAACATGAGCATCTGGAACGGTACGACCATCGAGAACACGAACAGGTAATAGAAGAAGTTCGAGATCTTGCTGTTGACACGAACCACGTACCAAGCGCACATGGAGCAGCACACCAAGATCAGCACGACCGACGTGACCGTGATAATGAGCGAGTACATAAATGCCGAGGCAAAGCCCTGCTCGTTAAGAGCGTGCACGTAGTTTGCAAGGCCGTTGAACGTCTCGGGCGTGAGCAGGTCGAACGCCGTGGTGGTGCTGATTGCGGTCGCTTTCTTAAAGGAATTGAGCGCAATCATGAACACGGGGTAGATCCATGCGAGCGACAGGATCGTAAAGAAAATCGAGAGCGCGCGGTTGATAACCTTATCGCGTTTCATTACTGCTGCACCTCCTTGGACCTCGTGGCCTTAAGCTGGATCATAGAGATGGCTACGACCAGGATGCAGAAGATGACTGCCTTGGCCTGGCCAATGCCCTGCCATGCGATGCCGGCACGCGAGTAGAACGTGTTGTAGATGTTCAGGGCGAGCATCTCGGTGGAGTGCGCGGGGGCACCACCGGTAAGGGCGAGGTTCTGATCGAACAGCTTAAAGCCGTTGGTGATGGACAGGAACAGGCAGATGGTGATGGTCGGCATCAGGTTAGGGATCTTAACCTTCCAGAACGTCTGCCATGCCGTGGCGCCGTCGACCTTGGCGGCCTCGATGTAGTCGGACGGAATGGACTGCAGACCGGCGATGTAGATGATCATCATGTAGCCGACCTGCTGCCACAGGGTCAGGATGATAAGGCCCCAGAAGCCAGCAGCAGAGTTAAGGGCGATGAGCTGGGCACCCACGTTGGAGAGCAAGCAGTTGATCAGAATCTGCCAAATGTAGCCCAGCACGATGCCGCCGATGAGGTTAGGCATAAAGAAGATCGTACGGAAGATGTTGGTGCCCTTGAGCGCCTTGCGGGTGAGCGCCTGCGCGATGGCGAGGGCAATCACGTTGATGAGCACCGTCGACAGGAAGGCAAACGCCACCGTAAAGAAGAACGACGTAGCAAACTGCGGATCGGACAGTGCGCGCACGTAGTTCTCGATACCGACAAAATGCGCGTTGTTAATGGTAATAAACTGGCAGAACGAGAGATAGAAGCCCTGGATAAAGGGGATCACGAACCCGATCATAAACGCCAGGCACGTGGGCAGCATAAAGAGCGGCCACCAGCGCTTGAGTGCTTTGCCCATAGAAGGGTCCTTTCAATATGCAGGGGGCGGGCAAACCTGCGTCTGCCCGCCCCCTGTCGCTAATCAGATAGCTTGGGCAGCAACTGCTTACTCGGAAGCGGCCTTCTCGGTCTTCCAGCCATCGACGAAGGCGTTCTTGACGCCGTCCCACTTGCTGTTGTCGGCAGCATAGGCGATCAGAGCCTGCTTGAGGTTCTTCTTCCACTCCTCAGAGGGGATGTAGACGAAGTCCCAAGCGACGGTCTTCTTGCCGTCCTTGGCCATGGCAACGGCCTGCTGAGAGAAGACGTTGGTGGTCTCCTTAGCGCTCTTGAACGGGGCGGTCAGACCCATCTTGTCAGCGATGATGCTGGTGGCGGTGTCAGAAGTGACGCACCAATACATGAAGTCCTCGGTGGCCTTCTGAGCATCCTCGGAAGCCTGGGAGCTGACGCACCAGTAGTTCTCGCCGCCGGAGCACAGGCCCTGGTTCTCCTCGCCGTCGACGCCGATGTAGATCGGCAGCATGCCGAGCTGGTCGTCGGTCATACCGGCCTTGGTGAGGTCGGCGTAGGCCCAAGAGCCGTTCTGGTAGAAGACGGCCTTGCCGGTTGCGAACTCGTTGGTGGCGTCGTCACCGGTCTTGGAGGCAAGCTGCGAAGGATCGCAGGTGGAGTCGGTGATATACAGGTCGAAGATCTGCTTAAAGTTATCGAGATACTCGCCCTTGATTTCGTCGTCCTCCTGGTTGTGCTCCTTCTCGAACTCGTAGTAGAGCGGGAGGTTGGCGAGGTGCGTGGTGTAGCGCCAGCTGGAGGAGTCATCCATACCGGCGGAAGTGAAGGCGCCGTCAACGCCGAGCTCGTCCTTGCGGGCCTGGATGTCATCGGCGCAAGCCTTCAGCTTGTCGAAGGAGTTGATGTCCTCGGCCTTGTAGCCGGCCTTCTCGAGGAGCTCCTTGTTGTAGATGATGCCGTAGCTCTCCTGAACCCAGTCGATACCCAGATCCTTGCCGTCGGACTGCAGCGCCAGGGAGTCGTCGATGAGCTCACCGCGGAGCTTGGTGTCGGAAAGATCGGCGCAGTAGTCCTTCCAGTTCTTAAGGCCGGTGGGGCCGTTGACCTGGAACAGCGTCGGAGCGGAGCTCTTGGACATCTCGGACTTGAGCTTCTCCTCGTAGGTGTTGGAGGCGGCGGTCACGATCTTGACCTCGACGCCCTTCTCCTTCTTGTACGCCTTGGCGATCTCCTTCCACTCCTTGTCGACCTCGGGCTTAAATTGGAGGAAGTAGACCTCGGCAGCGTCACCAGAAGCAGAGGAGCCGGAGCCGGCAGAACCGCCGCAACCCACGAGACCCAGACCAAGAACCGCAGCCGCGGAACCAGCAAAGCCCAGGAACTGCCTTCTGCTCATTTCGTTCTTCATTACAATCCACCCTTTCACACCGTGGCGGCACCCTTTGCCGCCGCCTTCGGAGATTGGCTCGGGGACTTTGCCCCTTTTGCTAATTTGCACAATACGCTATTTGGCTAGTTGTTTGAACAAGTATTACTAGAGCGGTAGAAAAACTTCGGTGAACGGTAATTTCAACTTGATACTTGACAAGTTTTGTATAAACAATTATTTGTTATCGAATGCAGAGAAAACGCCCGGTCAAGCCGATGCATCGTCGGTTTGACCGGGCGTTTTCTCTTTGAGGACATGAGTCTCGTCAGGCTGCGAGCTAGCCGGCTATCGCTTGGAGTTGACGCGGTAGTGGAAGATCTCAGGATGCGTGCGGGCATGCGTGACCTCGAACAAGATGCCGTCCGAGGTGTACGACTGGCTCTCCATGACGGCGACACAGTTGTATTTGCCAAGGTCCAAGTAGCTGCAGTCCTCATCGTTGGCGAGCTCGACGCTCACCGTACGACGACTCGCCATCACCTTGACGCCGCGTTTGTGCTCCAGATAGTCGTAGATAGACTTCTCGGCGATCTCGGGCGTCAGGCCCTTGGCGATCGACTCCAAAAAGTAGCCGTGGTCCACCTGGCGAGCACTGCCGTTGAGGCTTCGGACACGCACTACACGAATCAGCTCCTCGCCCACCTTAAAGCCCAGGCGACGAGAAAGTTGCTCAGTGCAAGTCAAATGTTCAAAAGACTTGACCTCGGTCGATGCGACGGCATTGTTGCGTTTTGCGAACTCGCCAAACGACTCAACCTCTTCGAGTGCGCCCAACATGTCGGTTTCGCCCTTAAGCCAAATAACGCGCACGCCCTTGCCGTGTATGGGCTGCACAAACATCCCGTCGGCCAACATGGCAAGTGCTCGACGGACGGTATTTCGGGTGCATCCGAACTCCGCGGTCAACTCAGCTTCGGTTGGCAGCATCTCCTGAAACGCATAGGTCCCATTAATGATGCGCGAGCGTATTTCTCGGTAGATTCCTTCGTATATCGCTTTTGGCATGACTTCACCTCTAATGAATATGTATGGCTAGGCACGATAGCATTTCTTTAGGTTGTTTAAACCGTCTATCGGCAAAGCACCGATTATTAACTGTCAACGGCGCCCGTGATGCTCCAATCGATTCGAATCAAAACCGTCAATGCGGCAAGCAGCCAGTCCTCTACAATGAGTTCATTGTTTAAACGTTCTTGCTCGTACAGCATGTTGCATCCGGAAGGCATATTATGCTGCAAAAAATCCAACGCTTTGGCGGGGCAATGTTCGCGCCCGCCATGCTGTTTTCTATATCAGGCCTCATGGTCGGCATCTCCGCCCTCGCCACGACCGTAGACATCGTCGGCGATCTCGCCGTATACGGAACCCCCTGGTACGTTTTCTGGACCATCATCCAGCGCGGCTCGTGGACGGTCTTTAAACGTCTCCCGCTCCTTTTTGCCGTAGCGCTGCCTATCGGTCTTGCCCAAAAGCAACCGGCACGCTGCTGCCTCGAGGCACTCGTGGCCTATTTTGCCTATTGCTTCTTTTTGAGCGAGATCATTAAGCTGAGCGGAGACAACCTTGGGCTTAAGTACCCGTCGTTTTTGACCTCCGCTAGCGGCATCACCGTCATCGACGGCATCAAGACGCTCGACACCGGCATTATCGGCCCGCTGGCGGTGTCGGCAACCGTCGTCGCCATCCATGACCGCTTCTACGATGCCAAGGTTCCCGATTGGCTCGGCACCTTCTCGGGCTCCTCGCTGATCTACCTCATCAGCTTTTTTGCCGTGTTTGCCCTTGCCGCCATCTCGGCCGCCATCGTGCCCTTCGCATACGCTGTGACCGAAACGCTGCGCCACGCACTTGCGGGCGTCGGCCCCTTCGGCGTGGGCATCTTTGTGTTTTTGGAGCGAGCACTCGAGCCCATGGGGCTGCACCACCTTCTCTATATGCCCATCTATTACGACAATCTGGTCATTCACGACGGTATTTACGCCACGTGGACCAACCTGCTCCCCATTCTCTCCCATAGTACGCGCCCTTTAAATGAGCTTGCGCCCTGGGCAGGTTTTACCGCCACTGGCTGGGGCAAGCTCTTTGGCCTTCCCGCCATCGCGGCAGCATTCTATTTCACCGCCAAACCCGAACGCCGCGCCAGCCTTAAGGTCATCCTTTTGCCCGCCATCGTCGCCTCGGTGGTCTGCGGCGTCACCGAGCCGCTCGAGTTTCTCTTTATGTTCACCTATCCCGGACTCTTTTTGCTCTACGCCGTCCTATCCTCCTGCCTTGCCATGACCATGAACTTCTTTGGCATCGTCGGCATCTTCTCGGGCGGCCTCATGGAAATGACGGCCTTTAACTTCATCCCGCTCATGCGGATGCATGCCGGCTCCTACCTTTTAGCGCTCGGTATCGGGCTGATGTTTAGCGCTGTCTTTTTTCTGGTCTACCGGAGCCTCATTCTGGCTTTCGACCTAAAAACCCCAGGCCGCGAGGATCATATCGCCAGCGATGCGGCGCTCGCACGTCTGACGGGAAAAAGCTCTGCCAAAGAAGGCGCAGCCCAAAACGGCGCCGACAACCAATCATCCCAAGATCATCTGCTTGCTGAGCAAGTCGTTGCGCTCTTGGGTGGCGTTAGCAATATTGTAGGAGCGACCAATTGCGCCACGCGCCTGCGCGTTGAGGTCGCAGACCCTTCCGTTGTCGCAGACAACACAGCCTTCGTCGCGGCGGGCGCCAGGGGCCTCATCGTCACCGGCAAAACGGCTCAGGTAATCATTGGTATCTCCGTTCCCCGTATCAAAGAACACTTTGATCGAATCATGGGGCTCGAACCGGGCTTTGTCCCCGCCACTCCACCCTCCCCCACCGCTGGAATCGCAAAAAAGAACGGCGACATCTGCTTCTTCGACATCGACGGCACGCTCGCCTGGCAAGATCCCAAACTCGCCCAAGAGCTCCCCGAGGATGAGCGAGACCTCTCACCCTATCCCAATGAAGCGGTCTCGCAAGCCATCCGTGATTTTGTTGCCAAGGGCAATATGGCGTTTATCTGCACAGGGCGCACGCTGAGCTGCATCCATCCAAAGCTGCTCGAGCTGCCCTGGACCGGCATCGTCTGCCTCGCGGGTGGCTATGTCGAGCTTGAGGGACACGTGATTCGCGATTTGGCGATGACACCCGGCATGCTGCAGCGCCTTGCTCCCATTCTTGAGCAATCGGACGAAGTGATTCGTTTTGAGGGACTCAATAGCGTCGTTCGCATGAGTGCCGATGCACCCGACGCCCCCGGATACGCCCGCACCGTGGGCGATGCAATTACGCAACTGCAACATTACAGCGCCTACAAGATCTTAATGTCCACGTCGCTTGCCAACTGCATCGCTCAGGATCAAGCGTTTGAGCCTCTGCTCTGCTTTAACGAGCTCGAGCTCGAAGTGACCGAGATTTCGCCTCGCGAATGTACCAAGCGCGAGGGCATCCAGTCCGTACTCGACGCTCTCGACCCCAACCATGGAACGGTGTATGGCATCGGTGATGCCAGCAATGACATCTCGCTGATGAACGCCGTCGACGTCGGCATCGCCATGGGCAATGCGCCGGACTATCTCAAAAAGCGCGCCGACTACATCACCGACTCGGTCGACAAAGATGGCGTCGTCAAGGCGCTCGAGCACTTTAGGCTTATATAAGCAGCCGGCACGCGCACGCGTCCCGTTTCCCCAAATCGCCAAAACAGACGCGCCGGCAACTCCAATGTGGCAATATGGTATCTGCACACCGCAACGATGCAACCTAAGAAAGAATGCGAGAACCCGTGTCCAGTCCGTTTACCAGCTTTTTAGCCCAGCACTTTGACCAGATCAACGACTATCTGGCCACGTTCTTTGACGGACAGGCGACCTCTGCCGATATCGAGCGCTACCTGTACGCGCCGCTCTCGGCTTTTACGGCCAACGCCGGCAAGCGCCACCGCCCGCTTATCTGCATGCTCGCCGCAACCGCAGTGGGCGGTAGCTTTGAGAGCGCCCGCAGCGCCGCGGCGGCTATCGAGCACTTCCAGTCGGGCGCACTGATCCACGATGATATCGCAGATAATGGACAGCTGCGTCGCGGCAAACCCTGCATGCACCTCACCGAGGGCACGGGGCTTGCCATCAACTGCGGTGACCTGGCACTCACCATGGTCACCAAGACGGTTCTCGACGACCCCACGCTCGAGGCAGACGTGAAGCTTCGCGTGCTCCACGCGCTTACCGAGATGATCGTCCGAACCATCGAGGGCCAAGCGCTCGACCTGGGCTGGGTCCGTGACGAGCGCTTTGATATCTCGGTCGACGACTATCTGGACATGGCCACGCACAAGACCGCGTATTACAGCGGAGCCACGCCACTTGCCGCCGGAGCCATTATCGGTGGCGGCAGCAAAGAGCAGGTCGAGGCGCTACGCGCCTTTGGCCTGCACACTGGCCTTGCCTTTCAAATTCAGGACGACCTGCTCAACTTGGTCGGCACCAAAGAGGCCGCCAACAAGGACTTCCGCACCGACATCACCGAGGGCAAGCGCACGCTCGTCGCTGTGCATGCCCTGTCAAATGAGCGCTATCACGACGAGGTCGAGGCCATTCTTTCCTCGGGCACCGAGGACCCCGCGCAGCTCGCGCGTGCCGTGGAGATCTTCCAGCAGACCGGCTCCATCGAATATGCTCACGCCTACGCGCTGGACCTGACCGCAAAAGCCAAGGCTGCCATCGAGGATGTTGAGCTTGACCCGCACGCACGCGAGCTGTTCCTCTCCATGGCAGATTTCTTTGTGGAGCGCCTCAACTAGCGGGGGTCACAAAACCTGTGGGCAGCGCGTTTGGGTACAAGTTGCTACACTGTTGAGTGCATGTTTATGCATTGTCTCGCGTTGTCTATCCGACACGCGCTCAAAATAGTACGAATCGTACGCCGAAAGGGGTTCGTTCATGGAACCTATTACCACGGGCATGCAGGGAGCAGCCGTCGAGGATGTTCAGTCCCGCCTTCTGCAGCTCGGTTACACCATCGATGCCGACGAGGTCGCCGACAAGCGCTTTGGCACCACCACCGAGCAGGCCGTTGGCACGTTTAGGCTCGATAGCGGCCTTGCGGCCGGTTATGCTGTCGATATCCCCTGCTGGAGCGCCCTTGTAGACGCTTCATACAAGTTGGGCGACCGCACGCTCTACCTTCGCATGCCCAATTTTCACGGCGCCGACGTCAAGGCCCTGCAGCGCGCTCTCAACGTTTTGGGCTTTGCCTGTGGCGAAGACGACGGCTACTTTGGTCCGCATACCGAGGCCGCCCTGCAGCAGTTCCAGGAAAATGTCGGCCTGTTTGCCGACGGCATGGCCTTCCAGGACACCTACGCCTACATCAACCGCCTGCACCATGTGTGGGAGGGCAAGCCCTCGGTCACCGAGGCCGAATCGCGCATCGGTTTTGCTCGCGCCGCCAACGTGCTCGAGCGCTTCCAGATTGCCGTCATCGGCGAGGACCCTATCGCGCGCAGCGTAGCATCGCGCATGTGGAACATCGCCACGGCGACGACCGACAGCAGCGGCATGATGCTTTGCGATTCCGAGGTTCCGACCGACGTTGACCTGGTGCTCGAGATCGCAAGCGACGAGTTGCCCGCAGACGCCGCCCCGCGCGCCACGATCGCCCTCGCCGAGTGCCACAACCTGGCCCAGCGCATCCGTACCGCCAATGTTGCCGCACAGCAAAAGCCGGCACGAATTCGCATCGAGCTCACCGGAATGACGCGTTACAACGGCACCTTTACCGCAAGCGACGCGCAGACCCTCGCCGTCCGCCTGCTCGATGGCGTTTGCGATGCCCTCGCAGATTAGGTAAACTAGACGAGTTGCTTTTGGGCAACACCAGACATTGGGACGTAGTTCAACGGTAGAACTCCGGTTTTTGGTGCCGGCTGTTGGGGGTTCGAATCCCTCCGTCCCAGCCCCCAGATACTTACGCGAACCCCTGCCGGGACCGTCCGGCGGGGGTTCCTTCTTTTTGTCGAACGTGAACTCCGCGGTGAGCGTGCCGGCGGCGCGGTCAACCACCACGCGGCGCACGAACAGCCGCACGGCCTCCAGCGGGTCGGAGCGCCCCATGACGCGCCGAACCCAGAACTCCACCTGCTCGGCGTCCAGCGCCCCCATGCCGGCCCGCGCGTCGGCCATCTCGGCCTCCAGCGCCGCCCGCTCGGCCGCCAGCGCGTTCAGCTTCTCGGCCACGGCGTCCACGGCGCCGGTCTTCGCGGCCAGGTCCACCATGCGCGACTGCTCGCGGGCGTTCTGCCCCAGCCGCTTCTCCATGGCGCGCACGGCGGCGAGGTCGTCGGCCAGCGCCGCCTCCTGCTCGGCCATGACGTCGGCCACGATGCCCTCCACGGCGCCGTCGTCGGCGGCGAGGGCGTCGGCCACCATGCGGGCCACCTCGGCCTCCAGCGCGTCGCGGCGCACCTGGTGGCCGGTCGCCGGGCAGCGGTAGTACGTGTACTTCCTGCCCGACTTCCCGTGGCCGCTGCTGGACTGGTAGCGGTGGCCCTCCGTGTCGAACAGCTTCCCGGACAGCAGGTAGTCCACCGTGGACCTCCTCCTCCTCGTGCGCAGCGCCAGGCGCCGCTGCACGGCGTCGAACTCGTCGCGCGGGACGATCTGCGGCATGCCGCCCTCCACCACCGTGTCCCCGTAGCGGTACACCCCGGCGTACTTGTCGTTGCGCAGCATCTTGCCGACCATCTGCACCGTGAGCGGGCCGCCGCCCTTCGAGCGCACGGCCGGCAGCGCGGCGATGATCTCGGCGAACGAGGCGCCCTGCTGGTACATGGCGAACACGCGGCGCACCGCCGCGGCCTCGCCCCCGTTGACGACGTAGCGGCCGTCCGGCCCGTGGTCGTAGCCGAACACCCGGATGCCGTTGTGGCGGCACTTCATGGCGTTGCCCGCCAGCCCGCGCCGCACGTTCTCGGAGAGGTTCGCGCTGTAGTACTCCGCCAGCCCCTCCAGCATCGACTCCAGCAGGATGCCGTCCGGGCCGTCGCCGGTGCGCTCCGTGGCGCTCACGAGCCGCACGCCGGCCTGCTTCAGGCGGCGGCGGTACACGGCCGCGTCGTACCTGTTGCGCGCGAAGCGGTCGAGCTTGTACACGTACACGGCCGAGAACAGCCCCCTCTGGGCGTCGGCCACCATGCGCATGAACCCGGCGCGGCGGTCCGTGGTCGTGCCGGTCGTGGCGCGGTCCTCGTAGACGTGCCCCACGGCGTCGCCGGCCGCCTCGATGGCCGCGCGGCACACCCTCACCTGGTCCTCGATGGACTCCTCGCGCTGGCCCGCCGAGCTGTAGCGGGCGTAGATCGCCGCCGTGGCCATGGCCGGGCGCCTCCCCTCACATATCGATCGGATACCGCCGGGACTACTCCCCGCCGGCGTTGGCCGGGTCCCGAGCCAGCGACGTGGCCACGCTGTGCAGCACGTGCCGGCCGTTCTCGTTCATCGCCTCGTAGGCGCCCTCGATGGCCTCCAGGCGCTTGTCTATCACGCGGTACTGCGGCTTCTCGGCCTTCGGCGTCTCGTACATATCGTTCAGCGTGCCGGGCACCACGAAGTCATCGCCGAACAGGTCCTCGACCGTCACGCCGAAGAACCGGGCGAGCCGCGGAATATCGCCGCGGTCGCGCGGCATCGTCTTCAGCTGCTCCCAGTTCCTATAGGTATTCAGAGGAACACCCAGCTGTTTTGCTGCAGCCTCCTGTGACAGCCCTGACTTCTTCCTGATCGCTTTTAGCTCGAAGAGCATCCAAGTCACCTCCAATAGGCAATCGCTTACCTGTTACTGATTATAAAAACAAAATTACCTATTGACTACCAACCTATTACTGGTTATCTTCTAATCGTCAACGACAGGTAAATAGTCACCTGTCACTAACCCCTTATGAGAGGAGAAGCAATGGACGAGAAGTACAGCCCGAGCTACGAGGCCATGGCGCCGGAGATGATCACCTTCGCGCTGGCGGAGAACGGGTGCATGGAGGAGACGCACAGCTCCATCGCCTCGCGCATCAACGCGAAGTGGGGCTTCGACATGTTCGCCATGAAGCTCATGGAGTCCGACATGTGCAAGCCCTTCGAGCTGGGCGGCAAGACGCACTACGCCTGCGCCGGCATCCGCTTCACCGTGCGCGGCGTCGGCTGGGCCACGGACTTCGAGACCATCGTGCGCGCACCCGAGTGGGACGACGACAAGGAGAAGGAGGAGTAGATGAACGGGAAGCTGATGAAGGAGCGCCGCCGCGCGCTGGGCATGACCCAGATGCAGCTGGCGGTGGCCGTGGGCGCGTCGAGCGTGACCCAGGTGAGCTGCTGGGAGCGCGGCTGCACCGTGGCCAGCGTGCCCAAGCTGAGGAAGCTGGCCGAGGTCCTGGGCGTGACCATGGAGCAGCTGCTGGAAGAGGAGGAGTGATGGCGGAGGTGATCGTATATGGGCGCCACGGCCGCGGAGCGTCGGGCGGCGCTGACTGCCGCAAGGTCCGCGTTCGCCCTGCCGGAGGTCCGGCGGGAGTACGAGAGGTGGAGGGCCGAGCGCGCACAGGCCGCCAAGCACAGCGCGCCCAGTCCCCTGAAGAGACCCGCGTGAGCGGGTACCCGCAAGTATCGCACAGGCGCGCCGAGTTCTGGCGCACGGTCCGCACGGCGCTGGCCGTGGCCCTGCTCGTGGCGCTGGCCGTGGGGCAGGCGTGGCAGCTCGGCTACACGCAGGGCACGGCGGCCGGCTACGGCGAGGGCCGCGCGGACGGCGCGGACCGGGCGTACGAGCGCGGCTACTCCGCCGCGGTCTCCGACTACCAGGGGGGTGTTGCGGAATGGGCGAAGGAGTAGAGGCCGTCGTGGCCATCGACCCGGGCGCGCTCAACACCGGCGTGGTCCACATGACGGGGCGCCGGGTGCTCGACTCGCGCACGTTCGCCTTCAAGGTGGGCTGCGGCGCGGACAACGACCTGCTGGCCGCGCGCTGCGAGGAGATCTGGACGCTGCTGCGGAGGTTCCTGGAGACCCACGAGCACGGGCCGGTCGTGATGGAGGGCTTCGTCCCCTACCCGGGCCGCTGCGGCGGCGTGAAGGGCTCGCACCAGACGCCGTGGCTGTGCGGCCAGCTGCTGGGCCACCTGCGGGAGGCCGGCGAGGAGGTCGTCCTGCAGACCAGCAGGCAGGTGCTCAACGGCAGGACGCGAGGCAACGCCGCGTGGACCGTCGACTGGCTGAGGAACCGCCGGCAGTTCTACCTGGGGCAGGGGCTCGTGACCAACGAGCACGAGCGCAGCGCCTTCGCCCACGGCTGGTACTACCTGCACACCGGCGAGGGCGCGCCAGATGAGGAGGGGTGAGCGGTGCCGCCCGTGGACGGCCTCCGAGGAGCGCAGGCTGGCCGAGATCGCCGGCACCATGCCGAGGCGCGAGGTGGCCAGGGCGCTGCGGAGGTCCAACGAGGCCGTGCGCCAGAAGGCGTCCCGCATGGGCGTGAGCCTGCGCCACTGGGAGCCGAGGTGCTCCGAGACGTGCCCGGCGTGCGGGATGGCCCGCACGGAGCTGAGGGCGAGCGGCACCTGCCGCCCGTGCGAGCTGCGGGCGCTGGTGGCCCGCGCGGAGTCCGAGACGGCCGAGGCCATGGAGCGCCTGGGGCCGGCAGACCGCGCCGTGTACGCGTCTACCGAGACGAGGCTGCAGAGCGCACCGGACCCGAGGCCCGCGCCGCCCCGCACCGAGGGCATGACGCCCTACCGCGCCGCGAGGGCGCGCGACGCCTACCGCGAGGCGCTGGAGCGGTGGGAGGTGAGGACGCTCACCAGGCTGCTGAAGGCGAGGCGCCGACGCCTCGAACGCATGATTAAAAAAATCTCAAATCAATGACACAAACGCATTTTCCCAGCTAGGAGAAGTAGGAAACATGCAACTGAAGAGAGTAAAGACCGAGGACGTCTACCCGAGCGAGGGCAACCCCCGCCGCGACTTCGGCGACCTCGACGCGCTGGCCGCCAGCTTCGCCCTGAACCCGGCACACCCCGGCGAGCCCATGACCCCGCCGCTGCTCGTGCAGGACGGCGGCGTGTACCGCATCGTCGACGGCGAGCGCCGCTGGCGCGCCATGCGCAAGGCGGGCACGGCCGAGTTCGACGCCGTGGTGTGCGAGGACTGGGGCGACGCCGACGCCGCGCTGGCGATGCTGGCCACCGACGACAAGAAGCCGCTGGACGACGCCGAGCGCAGCCGCGGCGCGCAGCGCTGCCTGCTGCTGGGCGTGGAGCCCGAGAAGGTCGAGCGCGCCGTGCGCAAGAAGGGCATGGCCCGCGTGCGCCGCGTGGCGTCCGAGATCGGCGCCGAGGCCGAGACCATGAGCCTGGACCACCTGCTGGCCGTGGCCGAGTTCACCGGCCAGCGCGCGGTCCGCGTGGCGAACGCGAGCGAGCGCGACTGGATACGCGTGGCCAACGAGTGCCGCCGCGAGGTCGAGAACGAGCGCACCGTGGCCGCCTTCGACGAGGCCGCCGAGCGCCTGGGCATCGAGCTGCACGGCCAGAAGTCCTTCGACACGGCCGGCTACGCCTACGACTGCCGCGCCGACAACCCCAGGGTGTTCGAGGCCAAGGCCGTCGACGACCCGGAGGGCGCCGCGTGGGTGCTGGTGCTGCCGACGACGGCCGTGCCGTACGCCTACCGCTACGTGCCAGCCGACACCGAGGAGAAGGCGGCCGCGGCGAAGCTGCGCGAGGACACCGACCGCATGGAGCACGCGTGCCGCGAGGCGGTCGACTCCATGTTCGCGCACCTCGCCGAGCGCCTGCTGGAGGGCGACTACCCGGAGCACGCCATGGCCAAGGCCGCCGCGTCGTTCCTGGGCGACCCACAGAACAAGTGGTCGGCCTACACGGAGGCGTCCGAGGCCCTGGACGCGGCGGGCTACGACGGCGCGCGCCCGGACGGCCGCATCACCGGCATGTGCGGGGCCTACACGCTGCACGACTGGCTCGACGACGCGACCCCGGGCGGCGGCGCGTGGCTGTGCGTGGCGCACGGCCTGTCCACCAGCACCGAGCAGGCGCCCGTCGCCATCGCGGCGTGGCTGGAGGCCGTGGCCGCGGCCGTCGAGGACGGCTGGCGCATGGGCGCGGGCCAGATGCAGCTGGTGGCCGAGGCCAAGGCGTGGCTGGAGGCCGTGCGCGAGAACGAGAACGAGAACGAGAACGAGGAGGAGAAGTAGAGATGGTCAAGATCGCATCGGTCGAGGCCGAGAACGTCAAGAGGGTGAAGGCGGTCTACCTGGAGCCGCGCGCCGAGGGGCTGACCGTCATCGGCGGCCGCAACGGGCAGGGCAAGACCAGCCTGCTCGACGCCATCGGCTGGGCGCTGGGCGGCGACAAGCTGCGCCCGTCCAACGCGGCCCGCGAGGGCGCGGCGAGCGCCCCGGCGCTGCGCGTGGTGCTGGACAACGGCATCGTGGTGGAGCGCCGCGGCAAGAACGGCTCGCTGAAGGTGACCGACCCCAGCGGCCGCAAGTCCGGGCAGGCGCTGCTGAGCTCGCTGGTGGACCGCCTGGCGCTCGACCTGCCGCGCTTCATGGAGTCGAGCGACAAGGACAAGGCCGAGACGCTGCTGTCCATCCTGGGCGTGGGCGACCGCCTCGCCGAGCTGGACGCCAAGGCGAGCAGCGTCTACAACCAGCGCCACGACGTCGGCGTGATGGAGCGCCAGAAGCGCGCGAGCGCCGAGGAGATGCAGTTCTGGCCGGACGCCCCGGCCGAGGAGGTCGACGCCGCCGAGCTGATCGCCGCGCAGTCCGCCATCCTCGCCCGCAACGGCGAGAACCAGCGCAAGCGCAACGAGGCGGAGCGCATCAACGGCCAGCTGGCCGCGGCGCGCCAGCAGATGGCGGCGCTGAAGCAGCAGGAGTCGCAGCTGGCCGCGGCCATCGAGGCCAAGGCCGCCGAGGTGCTGCAGCTCACCATGGACGCCGCGACGGCGAGCAAGGACGCCGCGCAGCTGCACGACGAGTCCACCGACGAGCTGCAGGCGCAGCTGGCCGCGGCCGACGCCGTGAACGAGAAGGTGCGCACCAACGCGCGCCGCGCCCGCGCCATGGCCGAGGCCGACGAGCTGAAGTCCCAGTACGACGACCTGGACGCCGAGATGGACCGCATCCGCGCCGAGCGCACGGACCTGCTGCGCGGCGCCGACCTGCCGCTGCCGGGCCTGTCCGTCGACGAGGAGGCGCGCCTGACCTACGGCGGCCAGCCGTGGGACTGCATGAGCGGCAGCGAGCAGCTGAAGGTGGCCACGGCCATCGTGCGCCGCCTGAAGCCGGAGTGCGGCTTCGTGCTGGTCGACAAGCTGGAACAGATGGACCTGCAGACGCTGGCCGAGTTCGGCGCGTGGGCCGAGTCCGAGGGCCTGCAGGTGATCGGCACGCGCGTGTCCACCGGCGGCGAGTGCAGTTTAGTCATTGAGGACGGCCGCGGGCAGCTCGGCGAGCCCGACGGCGGCGAGTCGGCGGAGGCGCCCGCGCCCGCGGCGCCGGCCGGATGGGAGATCAGGTAATGGGAAGCATCCAGATCACGCGGGGGGCCACCGTCAAACCGCAGAAAACGGTGGTCTATGGCCCCGAGGGCATCGGCAAGACCACGCTGGCCGCGCAGTTCCCCGACCCGCTGTTCATCGACACCGAGGGCGGCACCGAGGGCTACGACGTGGCCCGCACCCAGGCGCCGCAGAGCTGGACGGCGCTGAAGGACCTCGTGCGCGCCGTGGCCGCGGAGCGCCCGTGCGGCACGCTGGTGCTGGACACGGCCGACTGGGCCGAGCGCCTGCTGTGCGCCGAGCTGTGCGCCAAGAACAAGTGGGCCAGCATGGAGGCGCTGAACTACGGCAAGTGCTGGCAGTACGCGCTGGAGGAGTTCGGCCGCCTGCTCGACTTGCTCACCGACGTGCGCGACGCCGGCATGAACGTGGTGGTGACGGCGCACGCCACGGTGAGCAAGTTCGACCAGCCCGACGAGGCGGCGAGCTACGACCGCTGGACCATGAAGATGTACAAGAGGGACGCCGCCCTGCTGAAGGAGTGGGCAGACGCGCTGCTGTTCGTCAACTACAAGACCGTCGTCGAGATGGTCGGCGAGGGCTTCAGCGCCAAGGGCAAGGCGCGCGGCGCCAAGCGCACCATCTTCACCACGCACCACGCCGCCTGGGACGCCAAGAACCGCTGGGGGCTTCCCGACGAGGTGCCGCTGGGCTACGAGGCCATCGCGCCGCACGTGCCCTCCCCCGTGGCGCCCGCGCAGCCGGCCGCGCAGCAGCCCCGGCAGGCGCCCGCCACGGCACCGCAGCCCGCCCCGGCACCCGTCCAGGCACCGGCGCCCGCCCCGGCCCCGGCACCGGCACCGCAGACGGCACCCGCGGCCGACGCCCCGGCGAGCATCCCCGGCACGGAGGGGCTGCCCGCGTTCTGGGCGCCGGCCGTCCAGCTCATGGAGCGCGACGGCGTCACGCCCGACGAGGTGCGCGGCTTCGCGGTGCTGCAGGGCCACTTCACGCCCGACACGCCGCTGGCTAACTACCCGGCCGACTACGTCGCCGGCCTGATCGTCCCGCAGTGGCAGCAGGTCGTGGCCAAGGTCATGGAGTACCGCGCGGCCGAGGACGTGCCCTTCAACTAGCAGACGGCCGCGGGAGCGGCAAAAGAGAAAGGATTGAGAGATGGCAGAGATGCAGGACGTGGCGCTCGACTGGGACGTGTGCGAGGCGGACCCGGACGACGGCAGCCACGGCGGATGGACGCTGCTGCCCGAGGGCTTCTACCCCTTCCGCGTCGAGAGGATGGAGCGCGAGCGCTACCAGGGCTCGCAGAAGATGCCGCAGTGCCCCATGGCCAAGCTCACGCTGGCCGTGACCGGCGCCGACGGCCGCGATACCAGCGTGCAGCAGCGCCTGTACATCACGCGCAACCAGCTGTGGAAGGTCTCGCGCTTCATGGAGTCGGTGGGCCGCGGCCGCAACGAGGCCGGCAAGGTGATCATCGACTGGGGCGGTATCGAGGGCTCGACCGGCTGGGTCAAGCTGAAGGTGCGCTCCTACACCGGCCGCGACGGCCAGGAGCGCCAGACCAACGACGTCGAATGGTTCGTGAAGCCCGAGGAGCAGCAGCAGGCGTGGGAGTCCTACGACGCCGCCTGCAGGGCCGCCGCCGCGCAGGCCGCCCCGGCGCCGCAGCAGCAGGCCCCCGGATATGCCCCGCGGGCGTCCCAGGCGCCCCAGAACGGCGCGTTCGCGCCCGCGCCGCAGTACACGCCCGCACCGGGCGCACCGGCCCCGCAGGCGGCCGCACAGGGCGTCCAGCCGCCGGCCCTCCAGCAGCAGGCGGCACCCGGCGCCTGGGGCATCCAGTAGGGAGGCGGCACCCGTGGAGCTGAGACCCTACCAGCAGGCCGCGCGCGAGGCCATCGAGCGCGAGTGGGAGGGGGGCCGGGCGCGCACGCTCCTGGTCCTCCCCACGGGGTGCGGCAAGACCGTGGTCTTCTGCACCGTGGCCAAGGACGTCGTGGACGCGGGCGGCCGCGTCCTGATCCTCGCCCACCGCGGCGAGCTGCTGCAGCAGGCCGCCGACAAGCTGCGCGCCGCCACCGGGCTGGGCTGCTCGGTCGAGCGCGCCGAGGAGACGAGCGCGGGCAGCTGGTACCGCGTGACCGTCGGCAGCGTGCAGACCCTCATGAGGCCCAAGCGCCTGGCGCGCTTCGCCCCCGACCACTTCGACGCCATCGTGGTCGACGAGGCGCACCACGCGCTGTCCGACTCCTACCAGCAGGTGCTGGGGCACTTCCCCGGCGCAAAGGTCCTGGGCGTGACCGCGACCGCCGACCGCGGGGACAAGCGCGACCTGGGCCAGTACTTCGAGAGCGTGGCCTACGAGTACACGCTGCCGACCGCCATCCGCGAGGGGTATCTGTGCCCCATCCGCGCCGAGACCGTGCCGGTGGCCATCGACCTGGCCGGCGTCAAGGTCTCCTCCGGCGACTTCGCGGCCGGCGACCTGGGCACGGCGCTGGACCCGTACCTGGGGCGCATCGCCGACGAGATGGCCGCGGCCGGGTGCATGGGCCGCAAGACCGTGGCCTTCCTGCCGCTCGTGGCGACCAGCAAGAAGTTCGCGGCCGCGCTCGCGGAGCGCGGCTTCGACGCCATGGAGGTGAACGGCGACAGCGCCGACCGCGCCGAGACGCTGGCGCGCTTCGACGCCGCCGGCCCCGGCTCGGTGCTGTGCAACTCGATGCTGCTCACCGAGGGCTGGGACTGCCCCAGCGTGGACTGCGTGGTGGTGCTTCGCGCCACCAAGGTGCGCAGCCTGTACGTGCAGATGGTGGGCCGCGGCACCCGCCTGAGCCCGGCCACCGGCAAGACCGACCTGCTGGTGCTCGACTTCCTGTGGATGACCGAGCGCCACGACCTTTGTCGCCCGGCGCACATCGTGGCCAGGTCGCCCGAGGTGGCCGAGCGCATGACCCAGATCGCCCAGACCGCCGGCGGGCCGGTCGACCTGGACGCCGTGGAGCGGCAGGCGTCCGAGGACGTCGTGCGGCAGCGCGAGGAGGCGCTGGCCGAGCAGCTGGCGTCCATGCGCAAGCGGAAGCGCGCGCTGGTGGACCCGGTGCAGTTCGCCATGAGCATCCGCTCGGAGGACCTGGCCGGCTGGGAGCCCGCGTTCCCAGCCGAGCTGGAGCCGCCGACCGAGAAGCAGCTGGCGGCGCTGGAGCGCTACGGCATCTTCCCGGACGCCGTGGAGTGCCGCGGCAAGGCCAGCCTGCTGCTGGACCGCCTGGCGCAGCGCCGCCGCGAGGGGCTGGCGACCCCGAAGCAGATACGGCGGCTGGAGTCCTACGGCTTCCGCGCCGTGGGCACGTGGCCGTTCGAGGCGGCCAGCAACATGATCGGCCGCATAGCGGCGCAGGGCTGGCGCGGCGTCCCGCGCGGCGTCGACCCGGCGACCTACGACCCGAGGAACGGGGTGTAAGCGATGGACGACTACGGATACGGCGGCGGCAGCCTGCTGGAGGACGACCTGCAGGGGCTGCTGGACGCCGTGGACCCCGCGGGGCTGGACTACCGCGGGTGGGTGGACGTCGGCATGGCGCTGGCGGCCGAGGGCGTGCCGTGGGAGGTCTGGGACGCGTGGAGCGCCCGCGACGCCGCCCGCTACCACGCCGGCGAGTGCGAGCGCAAGTACCGCACCTTCCGCGCCGGCGGCGACGGCCGCGTGAACGGCGGCACGCTCGTGCACATGGCCATGGAGGCCGGCTACGAGCCGCCCGCCGCCGCCGACGTGGCGCTGGACTGGGACGTGTGCGAGGCCGACCCGTGGGACGGCCCCGGCCAGCCCGGCGCCCGCGACTGGCGCACGACCCGCCCGCAGGCGGCGCCCGAGGCCAAGCCGGCCAACGTCGTGGTGGACCCCACGTGGCTGGAGGGCGAGGAGCTGCGCGAGCCCGCCGCCGACGAGTGGCACCCCGGCGAGCAGCTCACGCGCTACCTGTCGGCGCTGTTCGACCCCGAGGACGTGGTGGGCTACGTCACCGAGGCGTTCGAGCGCGACGGCCGGTGGACGCCGGCGGGCAAGGGCATCTACACCCGCACCGCCGGCGAGCTGATCGAGAGCGTGGCCAAGTACGGCGACGACCTCGCCAGCTCCATCGGCTCGCCCAACCCGGAGAGCGGCGCGTGGATACGCTTCAACCCGCTGGACGGCGGCGGCGTGCGAAACGACAACGTGGCGGAGTTCCGCTACGCGCTCGTGGAGTCCGACGAGATGGCGCCGGGCCGCCAGATGGCCGTCATGCGCGCCCTGGAGCTGCCCATCGCCGCCGTGGTCCACAGCGGCAACAAGAGCGTGCACGCCATCGTGAGGGTGGACGCCCGCGACTACGACGAGTACCGGAAGCGCGTGGACTTCCTGTACCGCACGTGCGCGGACAACGGCCTGAAGCTGGACACCCAGAACAAGAACCCGTCCCGCCTGTCCCGCATGCCCGGCGCCATGCGCGCCGGCCGCAGGCAGTGGCTCGTGGCCGAGTCGATGGGCCGGGCCAGCTGGAAGGAGTGGCGCGAGTGGCTGGAGGAGCAGAACGACGACCTGCCCGACCCCGAGACGCTGGCCGCCACGTGGGACGACCCGCCCGAGCTCGCGCCGCCGCTGATCGAGGGCGTGCTGCGCCAGGGGCACAAGATGCTCCTGGCCGGGCCGTCCAAGGCGGGCAAGTCCTTCGCCCTGATCGGGCTCACCGTGTCGCTGGCCGAGGGCCTGCCGTGGTTCGGCTGGAGGTGCGCCCAGGGCCGCGTCATGTACGTGAACCTGGAGCTGGACCGCGCCAGCTGCCTGCACCGCTTCCGCGACGTCTACGCCGCCATGGGCGCCGAGCCGCGCAACCTGGAGAACGTGTGCATCTGGAACCTGCGCGGCCGCTCCAAGCCCATGGACCAGCTGGCGCCGGCGCTCATACGCCGCGCGGCCAAGGAGCGCCCCATCGCGGTCATCATCGACCCCATCTACAAGGTGATCACCGGCGACGAGAACAGCGCCGACCAGATGGCGGCGTTCTGCAACCAGTTCGACCGCGTGGCCGACAGCCTGGGGTGCGCGGTCATCTACTGCCACCACCACTCCAAGGGCGCGCAGGGCGGCAAGCGCTCCATGGACCGCGCGTCCGGCTCGGGCGTGTTCGCACGCGACCCCGACGCGCTGCTGGACATGCTGGAGCTGCACGTCTCCGACGAGCTGCGCGCCCAGCTGGAGGCCCGGCGCGTGGGCGGCTGGTGCGAGGCGTGGATGGACGCCAACGCCGCCGCGCTCGGCGACTGGCGCGCCTCCGTGCCCGACGACGCCCGCGCGGCCGGCGGGGACGCGATGGTCTCGGCGTGCCGCTCGCGCGTCGAGGCCGCCCGGCCGGAGTGGGCCGGCGCGTTCCTGGACGGCGTGGTGGCCGCGCGCCGGTCGGCCCGCGCCATGACGGCGTGGCGCGTCGAGGGGACCCTGCGCGAGTTCCCGCGCTTCGAGCCGGTCAATTTGTTGTTCGACTACCCCATGCACCGCATCGACGCCACCGGCGCGATCGCCGACGCCAGCCCCGAGGGCGAGGAGCTGGGCCGCATGGACTACCGCGCACAGGGCCGCGAGCGCAAGGCGAAAAACGACGCCCGCAAGCAGGAGGCCAAGCTGGCCGCGCTGCGCGAGGGCATGGCCGCCTGCGCCGAGGACGGCGTGGACGCCACCGTGGCCAACGTGGTGGAGCGCATGCCCGAGGTCGGCGGCAGGCAGGTGACCAAAGCCACCGTAAACCAGTGGGTAGCTCCGAGCCGAAACGAGTGGTGCACGATCACCTGCGAGAGGGGCAAGGGTAACCAGCCGGGCATCCTCCGCGACACCGAGATGGAGGCGGCCATGACCGGCTGGTAGGACCGTTTGCGTTGTGTTGCGTTACTACCCTAAAGGGATAAGTGTAACAACACAGCAATGCAGCACGTTGTTTTGTGTGGCGGGGACGTGCGTGCGGGCTGAAGCCGCGCCCGCACTCGTGCGCAGTGTCACGCCCCGCAACACAGAACTACGACGAGATAAGAACGAACGAACGAGAGGAACGAGAGATGAAGGTCTACGAGTGCGACCGCTGCGGGCGGTACGTGGAGATGGACGCGAGGATGTACGTGCACAGGCCGTACATCGGCATCTGGAAGGTGGGCAGCCGCAGGCACCTGTGCCCGGAGTGCGTGCAGAGCTTCAAGGAGTGGTTCGCCGCCGGCGGGAACTACCGCAAGGAGGCCGTGGAGGTGAACGGGCGATGAAGGTGAACGTACCGGGACGCGGCGCCGTGGATATCCGCGGCGTGGCGGTAGTGGGGCCGGTCTGGACCGACCCGGACATGTATTGGGAGGTGCGCCAGTACCTGCAGAGGACGGCGGACGCCGGGCGAGACGCCGACAGCATCGAGTTCGACGGCATCGAGTTCCGCAGCCTCCCGTGGCGCGGGCGCGTGAACGCCGGCATGCTCAGGCAGATGGTGCGCGACCTGGCCGAGGAGTTCCCCGACGGCACCCCGCGCTACGACGGCGTGTGCATGCTCGACGGGTGGCTCTCCGACGAGGCGGCCGCCTTCGCCGCGGCCGTGGCGGGCACGTGCGGCGCCACGGTCATGGGACTGGACGAGTGGGCGCGCGCCCTCGCGCCGGCCGGCGGCAAGCAGAAGGGAGGCGAGTAGCCATGGGCATCACGATCATGGACACCGACCTGCCGGCGACCTCCCCGCTGCCGCAGGTGCCGCGCGTGCGGTACACGGACGCGGACGGGCGCGTCCACGAGGGGTGGTACGCGTTCCACGAGGCGCGGCAGACGTGCCCGCTGGGGAACGACCGCCTGCGGCCCGGGGACTGCATGCACCTCATCGTCTCCGACGGCTTCGCCGACTGGAACATGCCGCGGGACGTGAGGGTGCAGGCCATCGAGCCGGACGGCGGCGAGGTCGAGCTGCTGGGAGGCGGTGCCGCCGGGTGCCGGCTGGCCGCGGAGAACCTGCTGGAGCTGCTGCGCGGGCTGCCGGACTCGCTGGCGCGGGAGCTGGCGATAGCGGCCGCCGGGGAGTGCGCGCTGTGGATAGACGAGATCGAGGAGGACGAGTGATGGACGAAAAGGCCGAGAAGCCCAAGCGCAGGCCCAGCATCGAGGTGCGCTGCCCGAAATGCGGGACGCGCACGGTGTGGCACAGGCTGCCCAGGGCCGGCGACGAGTGCCGCTGGTGCGGGCACGCGTTCACCGACTTCAAATGGCACGAGACCAAGGGGGTGCGCGGTGGACGGGGGACCGAATAGGGGCTGCCTGCTCGTGCTGCTGGCGGCGCTGGCCATCGACCTCATGGTGCTGCGCGGGTGCATGGCGCTCGCCGCGGCGCTGGCCGGGTAGCAGGCGACAACAACCGGATACTGTGGGCGCGCCGGGCGGGCTGGGCCCGGCGGGTCTCCTCCACGGGGCCGTCCTTCGGGGCGGCCCCTTCGCTTTTGGCGACACGTGCCCGACACTGCCGCCCATGGGAAGCAACAGGACCGACATACTCACGCCCGCGCAGGAGGCGTACGCCCGCGAGAGGGCGAAGGGGGCCACGCAGCGCGCGGCCTACCGCGCCGCATACCCCGGCTCCGCGAAGTGGAAGGACAGCGCCGTGGACAGCGCTGCGTGCCGCCTTGAGGCCACCGGCAAGGTATCGGCAAGGCTGAGGGCCCTGCAGGAGGCCGCCGCCCGCGCCGCCACCGTGACGCGCGCCGAGATCATCGACGCCCAGGGGCTGCTGCTGCGCAAGGGCCGCGAGGCCGTGGAGCGGCACAGCCTGGCCGACAAGGAGATGGCGCCCGCCGTCAAGGCGCTGGCCGACGCCTCCGACCGCCTCATGGAGTGGCTGCCCGACGAGGCGCCCGAGGAGGGCGCGGCGTTCTGCCGCGACTTCGCGCTGCTACTGGCCCCGCCGTTCCTGGAGCCGCACCGCATGATCGCCGGCGGCCACCGCGGCGATATATGGCTGGCCGGCGGCCGAGGCTCCACCAAGTCCTCGTTCTGCTCGCTGGAGGTCGTGAAGTACATCGAGTCGCACCCCGACCAGCACGCCGTCGTGCTCATGAAGCGCAAGGAGGACCTGCGCGACGCGGCCTACGCCCAGGTGGTGTGGGCCATCCGCGCGCTGGGGCTGGAGGGCGAGTACGACATGCCCGAGTCCACGCTGCGCATCACCAGGCGCTCGACCGGGCAGAAGATCATCTTCCGCGGCTGCGACAACGCCAACAAGATCAAGTCGATAAAGGTGCCGTTCGGCTACGTGGGCATCACGTGGTTCGAGGAGGCCGACCAGTTCGCCGGCATGGCCGAGATACGCAAGGTCACGCAGTCCCTCACGCGAGGCGGCGAGGGCTGCGTGCGCCTGTACTCGTTCAACCCGCCGCGCTCGGCGCGCTGCTGGGTCAACGCCGAGATGGAGCGCCGCGAGGCCGCGGGCCTGCCGGTGTTCCGCTCGACCTACCTGGACGTGCCGCCGGAGTGGCTGGGCGGGCAGTTCATCGAGGACGCCGAGAGCCTGAAGGCGGCCGACGAGCGCGCGTACCGCCACGAGTACCTGGGCGAGCCGGTGGGCATCGGCACCGAGGTGTTCGACAACGTGACGTTCCGCGCCATCACGGACGACGAGGTGGCGCAGTTCGAGCGCCTGCGCTTCGGCCAGGACTTCGGCTGGTACCCCGACCCGTGGGCGATCACGGGCAGCGAGTGGAGGCCCGGCGGCCGCGCGCTGCTCACCTTCTGCGAGGACGGCGCCAACAAGCTGCCGCCCGACGGGCAGGCCGAGCGCGTCAAGGCGCTGCTCACGTGGGACGGCGGCGACGGGCGCCCCGCCTACCACCACCTGCCGGTGCTGTCCGACGACGCCGACCCCACGGCCATCGCCGTGCAGCGCGGCCACGGCGTCAACGCCAGGGCGGCGGGCAAGGGCAAGCCGGGCCGCATGGCCTCGTACCGCTTCCTGCAGTCGCTGTCCGAATGGGTCATCGATCCGGAGCGCTGCCCGAGGCTGGCCGCGGAGGTGCGCGCGCTGGAGTACGCGCAGATGCCGGACGGCGAGGTGCTCAACGAGATACCCGACGGGAACGACCACTGGGTGGACGCTACCCGCTACGCAACGATGGACGAGGCGCGCAGGGCGCGCGGATACAGGAAGGTGGCATAGGGCATGGCCAGGGGCGAGACCTACGAGCAGTTCGTGGACAAGTTCAAGCCGAAGAAGACGACCGACGACTGCTACACCCCCGAGCCGGTGTACGAGGCCGTGAGGGACTGGGCCTGCCGCGAGTACGGCGTCGACCCCGCCGACGTCGTGCGGCCCTTCTGGCCGGGCGGCGACTACGAGCGCCTCGACTACCCCGAGGGCTGCGCGGTCATCGACAACCCGCCGTTCTCGATGCTGGCCGCCATCTGCCGGTTCTACCTGGACCGCGGCACGCCGTTCTTCCTGTTCGCCCCGAGCCTGACGTGCCTGAGCGGCGCGGACACGTGCATGCGCATGAACCACCTGGTGACGGACTGCGCCGTGGTGTACGAGAACGGCGCCGAGGTGCGCACGTCGTTCGTGACCAACATGGGCGACCCCGACACGGTGCTGCAGAGCGCACCCGGGCTGACCCGCGCGGTGAACGCCGCCGTGGAGTCGTGCCGCGAGCGCCGCAGCGTGCCCAGGTACGCCTACCCCGACGAGGTGGTGACCGCCGCCATGGTGCAGCGCTACAGCAAGTACGGCGTGGAGTTCAGGGTGCGCCGCGGCGAGTGCCGCCGCGTGTCCGCGCTGGACATGCAGCGCGACGCCGGCAAGGCGATATTCGGCGGCGGGCTGCTGCTGGGCGAGCGAGCCGCAGCAGAGCGAGCCGCAGCAGAGCGATGGAGCCTGAGCAAAAGAGAGCTCGCCATCGTGTCCGAGCTGCGGGGATAGGAGCAGAGAATGGCAGTGGACGAGTTCAGCGTGCCGGCGCACGTGACCAAGAAGCTGAAGGAGCTGGGGTACGCCGTCGACACCTCGATGGACACCTACATCCAGTCGTGGTTCGACTGGTACAGCGGCAAGGACGACTGGTACCGGGACGGCTACACCGACCTGAAGGGGCGCCGCCGCACCCGCAACCGCATGAGCATCCGCCCCGCCAAGCGCGTGGCGACCGAGTGGGCCAGCCTGCTGATCACCGACGACACGCAGGTGAGCGTGGAGGGCGACGCGGCCAACGCGTGGCTGCAGGACTGGCTGGACCGCGCCAACTTCTGGCCCACCGGCCAGATGGTCGTGGAGAAGGCGTTCGCGCTCGGCACCGCCGCGTGGGCGCTGTGGCTGGACGTGCGCGACGACGGCGCCGAGCTGAAGGTGCGCCGCTACGACGCCCGCATGGTGCGCCCGCTGTCATGGGACGAGGAGGGCGTGAGCGCGTGCGCGTTCGTCACCCGCGCCGCCGTCGCCGGCAAGCGCGTCGACCAGCTGCAGGTGCACGCGCCGGACCCGGTGACCGGCACCTACCACATCAGCACCTACCTGTTCAGCGAGGGCGAGGAGCAGGACGCGGAGGCCGCCGGCGTCATCGCCGACTTCGACACCCTGCAGGACTGCCCCACGTTCGGCATCATCCGCCCCGCGCTGGAGAACACCGTGGTGGACCTGTCACCGTTCGGCCAGTCCGTGTTCGCCGACGCGCTCGACGCCATCAAGGCCGTGGACCTCGCCTACGACTCCATGTTCCAGGAGGTCGAGCTGACCGCCGCCAAGGTGTTCGTGGACGAGAGCATGGTCGACGTGCGCAGCGAGAACGGCAAGGTCATACCCTCGCCGCGCATCGAGGGCCGCCTGTTCCGCCGCCTCGCCGGGCAGGACCCGACCAAGGACCTGATCAGCATCTACAGCCCCGAGATACGCGTGGAGCCGCTGCGCTCCGCCTTCGACATGGCGCTCGCCGAGCTGGGCGACCTGTGCGGCTTCGGGCAGCAGTACTTCACGCTGGACAAGAACGGGGGCATCAAGACGGCCACCGAGGTGGCGGCCGACAACTCCGCGCTCATGCGCAACGTGCGCAAGCACGAGAACGTGCTGCGCGGCGCCGTTCAGCGCGTGGTGACCAGCCTCCTCAACTGCGCCCGCATCCACTGCGGCGCGGCCATCGAGGAGGACTTCGGCGCCGTCAAGGTCCAGTTCGACGACTCCGTGATCGCCGACACCCAGACCGAGAAGAACATGGCGCTGGCCGAGATAGCCGCGCTGGGCGTCCCGGAGCTGAAGCAGCGCTACCTGATCGACTGGCACGGCTTCAGCAAGGAGGAGGCGGCCGCCGCCGTGCCCTCCGCCCAGCTGCTCGACGAGGGCTTCTGATGCTGTCCCCGGAGGCGCTGGAGGAGGCCGGCGAGGCGCTGGCGCGCGTGTACCGCGGCATAGAGGCCGACATGCTGAACTACCTGGTGGACCTCATGCTGTCCGGCGCCGGCGTGACCTCCAAGAGCGTGACGGCCGCCGCGCTGCTGGGCCAGACCCATGCAGACGAGCTGCGCCGCATCATCGAGCGCCACGCCGGCGAGGTGGACGCCGAGCTGCGCGCCACCGTCGAGAAGTTCATGAGGGCGTCCGACGCCGACGACATGGAGCGCCTGGGCAGGCCCGGAACCGAGAGGGCGTGGCCGCGCCAGATGGACGCCACCGTGCGAGGGCTCGCCGCCATCCTGCAGCGCGACAACCTGCACATGGAGCAGGGCGCCCTGGACGCGTTCCTGTCCGCGTCCACGGAGGCCATCGCCCGGGTGAACTCCGGCGCCTCCACAACCGAGCAGGCGCTGCACCGCGCCGTGCGCAGGCTGGAGCGCGACGGCGTGAGCGTGGTGCAGTACCGCGACGCCGCCGGCAACCTCACCGTGCGCAACCGCGTGGACGTGGCCGTGCGCCGCCACGTGCGGACCCAGATCGCCCAGGACGGCGCCCGCATGACCGCGAGGGCCATGGACGAGTACGGCGTGCAGCTGGTCGAGGTCTCCAGCCACCCCAACGCGCGCCCGAGCCACGCGGCGTGGCAGGGGCAGGTGTACGGCTGGCGCGGCGCCGTGAGCATCGACGGCCGCTCGTACGAGGGGCTGGAGGCCGCCACGGGCTACGGCTCGGTGGACGGCCTGCTGGGCGCCAACTGCCGCCACTCGTTCGGCCCGTACCTGCCGGGCGCGCCGCGCGCCTACGGGCCCGACCCCAAGCACGCCAGCGGCCTGCCGGGCGAGGAGGTCTACAAACTGGAGCAGAGGCAGCGCGCCGGGGAACGCGCCATCCGGGAGGCCAAGCGCGAGCTGGCCGGCGCCCGCAAGTGCTACGACGTCTCCCCCACCAACGCCGCGCGCGTCGAGGTCGTGAGGGCGCAGGACCTGCTGGCCCGCCGGCAGGAGGCCATGCGCCGGCTGGTGAAGGAGTCCAACGCCAAGAGCCTGACCGGGCACCCGGTGCTGCACCGCCACCCGGCGCGCGAGTGGGCCGGGGACATGCCCGGCGGCGCATGGGTCAAGTCGAGCGGGCGCACGCTGGCGCAGCTGATGGACGGGAAGGCGGCCAGGGAGGCGATGGCGAGGGCCGGCGCCAGCCGCACCGCCGTGGCCAGGGCCGTGGCCGAGGAGATGAAGCTGCAGGGCATGAAGGCGTCAGACTTCTCGACGCTCACGGCCGCCGAGCAGCGCCGTATGTTCAACGCCGCCATGCCGGGCGTCACGCCCGTGAAGGACGGTCGCAGGCAGTTCCTCAAGATCGCAGGGGAGCACGGCCGCGAGGCCGACCTAGCGGCGGTGAACCCGGGTTTCACATCGAGGGACCCGAAGTGGACGCTGAACTGCCAGCGGTGCGTCCCGTCGTACGAGATGCGCCGCCGCGGCTTCGACGTAGTGGCCAAGCCCCGAATCGTCGACGAGAACGGCATGCCGAAGGACACCGACCCCATGAACGGAAAGTGGTCCAAGGTGTTCGACGGGCAGGAGTGGAAGCGCTGCGGCGGCAAGAGCGGATGCGACAGGCTGCTGAAGAGCTGGGGCGACGGAGCCCGTGCCGAGGTATACGTGATATGGCCGAAGAAGCGCGGCGGCGGCGCGCACGTGTTCGCTGCCGAGAACATCGGCGGCGAGATCAGGTACATGGACCCGCAGAGCGGCAGGGCCGACGTATCTGGGTACTTCAAACTGGCGAAGCCGGGCGGTACAATGGCATCGAGAATCGACGGGCTCGACCCGTCCGACACGATAGAGCTGTGCTGCACGAGCAGGAAGGGGTGACGACATGGAGCTGAAGGAAGCCAAGAAGCTGGCGCAGGCCGCCATTTCGGACGGCCAGCGGCTCACCGCCGCGTTCGATGGCAGCGCGCACTGGTTCTTCTCCGTTGGAGACTCCGTGGCCGACGTCGTTCCCGGCTGCTCGCCCATCGCCATCGACAAGGCGAGCGGCGCGGCAAGCTACCCCATGCCGTCGATACCGTCCATCCTGACCGGGCAGGCGCCGACGGCGGCCGAGGCCGAGATGGAGCAGGCACGCGAGGTCGCGCTGGCATAGCCGAACACACACAACCGAACAGAACGAGGCGAGGGCCGTCCGCAGGGGCGGCCCTTCCTTTTGGCGGGCGACACGTGCCCGACCATCCAAGCTGCGCGGGCACCCGGCGGCAACGGGGTGCGGCGCGGCAGCGGCGGCAACAGCTGCAAGTACCGAAGCGCGCAGAGAAGCGCGGCAACCAAACACCGGAAAGGACTGGTACGGACATGGGAGCACAGCAACCGCAGGGGCAGCAGACCGACCCGCAGGAGGGCCAGCAGCCCGCAGGGGGCGCCGGAGACGGCACCCAGGCACAGCAGCCCCAGGCGCCGGCGAACGAGCCGGCAGGCGGCACCACGGAGCCGCAGGGCGGCGATGGCGGCGCGACCGTCAACCGCCACAAGTACGAGCGCGACCTGAAGGCCAAGGACGACGAGATCGAGAAGCTGCGCGCGCAGCTCGACGAGGCGGCCAAGACCAAGGAGGGGCGCGAGGAGCTGCAGAAGAAGCTCGACGAGATGAAGGCGTCCATGGCGAGCGAGAAGGCGGCCTACCGCCTGGAGATCGCCGGGTGCAAGAACGTCAAGGCGGCCAAGGCGCTGCTGGACGACTACGAGGGCGACGTGGACAAGCTGAAGGAAGCCTGCCCGTACCTGTTCGAGGAAGCAAAGAAGACCGGCTCCACGGGGCTGAAGCCCGTGGGCGCGGCCAAGGACGACGACGCGGCGCTCGACCGCGCCTTCGGCCTGAAGAAGTAGAGAGGAGCAGCACATGGCTGCAACCAACAACCTAGCCAACTGCATCGACAAGTTCACCACCCGACTGGACAAGGTCATCGCGCAGGAGACCGTCACCGGCGACCTGAACATGAACCAGGACCTGCTGGGCGAGATGAGCGGCAACGGCAAGATCGAGATCGCCAGCATCGACATGGACGGCCTGGCCACCCACAAACGCGGTCAGGGCTTCACCAAGGGCGGCATCTCCGTCACCTGGCAGCCCTACCAGCTGCAGTACGAGCGCGACCGCGAGTTCAACATCGACGTGCTCGACGACGACGAGCGCGCCAAGATCGTCTCCGCCAACGCCATGGGCGAGTTCACCCGCACCAAGGTGGTGCCCGAGGTGGACGCCATCCGCTTCGCCAAGCTCACCCAGAACGCCGGCACCACCGTCAAGAAGGACCTGTCCGGCGCCGACGAGACCGTGGCCGCCGTGCTGGAGGCCGAGCAGTGCATGGAGGACCACGGCGTGAAGCTGTCCCAGTGCCTGTTCTACCACTCCGCCGCCACCAAGAAGCTGCTGCGCCTGTCCAACAAGTACCAGCTGTCCGCCGGCGAGGCCCCGAACAGCAACTTCGGCACCTACGACGAGATGAAGATGATCGGCGTGGCCGGCGACCGCTTCTACTCCGCCATCAAGCTGCTGGACGGCACCACCTCCGGCGAGGAGAAGGGCGGCTACGAGAAGGCCGAGGACGGCAAGGCGCTGAACTTCATCGTCATGGCCCCCGAGGCAGCCGCCGCCATCTCCAAGCACGAGAAGCTGCGCTACTTCTCCCCCGACGTGAACCAGGACGACGACGCCCACAAGTGGCAGTACCGCCTGTACCACGACCTGATCGTGTACCTGAAGAAGAAGGACCTCATCTACGCCCACGTCGCGGTGACCGCCTAATGGCCACCATCGTGGGGCTGACCTTCCCCGAGGAGCCGGCCGAGAAGCCGGCGGAGGCCAGCCAGGAGCAGGTACCCGAGCCGGAGCCCGAACCGGCCGAGAAGCCGGCCCGCAAGCCGCGCAAGAAGGCCGCGGCCAAGGCAGCGGAGGCGGAGTAGCCATGCTGCCGGAGGTCGGGAGCGCCGACTACCACGGCGCGAACACATGGGACGACGTGCGCCCGCACCTGGGCGCCGCCGTGGCCGCCGTGCGCGAGGTGATCGGCTTCAACGAGCCGGAGGGCGAGGCGCAGGTTGAGGCGTACAAGGCCGCCGTCTGCGCGGCGCTGGACGTCGACGCGGCGTACGGCTTCTCCGGCGGCATCGAGGCGTCCGGCTCCGTCCGCCTGGGCTCGCTCACCATCGAGCAGGGGCAGGGCGGCGGCTACGACGCCGCGATGGACCGGGCGGTGCGCCGCGCGCTGTCCGGCTCCGGCCTCCTGTACCAGGGTCTGGGGTGATCGGCATGGTGCCCATACCCAAGCGCCTGCTGCCCAGCCGCGCCGAGGTGCGCGTGCCCGAGGAGGTTGACGGCCGCCAGGGCTTCTCCGACAAGAGGCTCCTGCTGGGCGTGCGCTACGAGCAGAGGGCGTCCGTGCGCGCCACGGACTACCAGCTGCAGGACGCCACGACCGGCCTGCTGTTCATCGACGCCGTGAACACGGCGGGGGCCATGGAGCTGCCGGCCGGCAGCCTCGTATCCGTAGACGGCGCCACCGAGTGCTGCGTCGCGTCGTGCACCCGCTACGTCGACGAGCGCGGCCGCGTGCACCACTGGGAGGTCGAGCTGCGATGAGCATCGCCGTGGACGTCGTCACCGCCGGCATCGACCTGGCGACCGCGCCGGCCGAGTGCAAGAGGCGCCAGGTGCTGTACGCGCGCCGCTGCGCGTTCACCATGCGCAAGTACGTGCCGGTGCTGGAGACCACCCTGCGCTCCAGCGAGCCGGTCAACTCCGACTATGGCGCGGGCGTGCTCACGTGGAACACGCCCTACGCGGCGCGGCAGTACTACGAGCCCATGAACCACACCGACCCGGCGACGACCGACCACTGGGACGAGGAGTGCCAGCGCGAGGACGGCGACGACCTGCGCGAGTTCGCGCGGCGACTGTACATGGACTACTAGGAGGCACGCACATGGAAGAGAACGGCACGCTGGACCTCGTGGACGTGGTGAAGGGCCGCCTGGAGGCGGCCGGCGTCCGCGACGTGTTCACCTACCTGCCGGACACCCGGCGCCACGCCGAGTTCTGCGCCATCCGCACGGGCGTGCCCGGCGGCGAGGACGGCTACTTCGACCTCGCCTTCGACACGGCCGTGCGCCTGAGCCTGTTCTTCGCGCGCCGCGTCGAGCTGGACGCCATGGCGGACGCGCTCCTGGCGGAGCGCACGCTGCGGACCGTGCCGCTCGACAGCGCCAACGGCAGCTACCGGATGATCCGCATCGAGACGGTGAAGCCGCGCCCCGTCCAGTGGGACGAGAGCGGCCGCAACGTGTGGGTGGTCGAGGCCACCGCGCACATCGAGATTAAGGAGTTTTAGATGGATATCGGATTCGCACTCAACTACCAGCACGTGGTCGAGGTCGACACCACGCCGGGCGCCGGTGAGCGCACGTGGGCGTGGGTCGGCCCCGGCATCTCCAAGATCGGCAAGGACAACTCGGAGAGCACGAGCGAGGACGCCTACTACGACGGCGGCGGCGACACCAAGACCGACGTCACCGGCGTCTCCAAGAAGTACAGCGTCGAGGGCCACCGACTCATCGGCGACCCGTTCCAGGACTTCGTGGCCTCGATCGAGGACTCCGTCGGCAGCGGCCGAGAGACCAGCTACCGCATCACCGACCCGACCGGCAAGTGCGTCGAGGCCCCGTGCACGATCCTCGACATCGCGGCCGAGGGGCCGAACGGCGCCGCCAACGAGAAGGTGAGCTTCCAGTGCTCCATCGCCCGCTCGGGCACGCCGACCGTGGTCTCTGACGCCAGCGGCACCGTGCTGCCCGAGAGCGTGGCCGTCGCGCAGGATCTGTCCGTGGTCGCCAACAAGTCCGCAGCCGCGGTCTCCCCGACCGTCACGCCGTCGGGCGCCAGCCCCCGCTGCCTGTACGCCATCGAGGACACGTCCATCGCCCGCGTGGCCATGGACGGCACCGTGACGGGCCTCAAGGCGGGCGAGACGCGCCTCGCCGTCAAGTGCGCGGCGAAGCCCTCCGTCTCCTGCGTGGTCAAGGTCAAGGTGACCGCCGCCTAGGGCGCGGGGCGACAGTCGGGGGAACATCTGCCGAGGAGGCCGGGGCTACGCGCTGCAGCCCCGGCCTCCTTTCTCTTTGGACGCAGCGCACGATGGGAAGGCAGCGCAACCATGAAGACACTGAAGGTAAGGAAGTCGTTCGAGCGGTTCGAGGTCGAGGTCGGCGACGAGACGGTGGAGTGCACCATCGGCTGCACCGACGGCACCGTCAACGCGTTGGCGGCCAGGTGCATCAAGGCGCGCCAGCAGGCGCTCGCGCTCGACGCGCTGAAGGAGAAGACGTTCGACCGCAAGAAGCTGAACAAGCTGTCCGAGGACATGGCCGCCATCATCGGCCCCATCATCGTCGAGGGCATCGGCGAGGAGTCCTATGACGCCATCCTCACGGCGTGCGGCGACGGCGTGAAGCTGAAGCCGGCGCAGTGCAACCTCGTCATGGTCCAGGTATTCGCCACCGTGTGCCAGGCGATCTTCGACCGCCTGAACGACGTGAAGCAGAGCAAGGCAGCGCACTACCTACAGGACGTGGTGGCAGATGCGCAGAAGCCTGACGACGAGAAGCGGGACCGTTAACGGACGGTTCTGCACAACTTACGAATACGAGGGGGCGGGGTACGACGTGTGCGACTCCGCCCTCAACGCCATGCTGGTGAACGAGCTGTTCGCCGACGCCGAGCTGAGCGAGGAGGACAAGCAGCGGCTGCTCCCCGCCATGCTGTTCGCCGACCTGCCCGCCGCCATCGAGACGGCCGGGCGCGAGGGCTTCTGGGACATGGTGGACGCCGTGCTGTGGGACGCCATGGGCGTGGACCTGTACGGCACGAGGGGCGCCGCCGGCTGCGAGGAGCCCGTGTTCGACTGGGACGAGGACGCCGGGCGCATCCGCGCGTCGCTGCTGCAGGCGTACGGCATCAGCTGGGACGAGGCGGCGGGCAGCATGAGCTACGGCGCGTTCCTCGACCTCGTGGCCGGCCTGATGGAGTCCGGCGAGACGCCGCTGCAGCAGGCGATCTACTACCGCACGGCAAAGTGTCCGAGGGAGGACAAGAACAACAGGGAATACGTGGAGGCGTTCCGCGCCCGCGCGGCGCACTTCGCGCTGCACGCCGACCGCACCGAGGCCGGCCGCATGGACGCGGCCAACGGCGCCATGGCGTCCGCCTTCGCCGCGGAGTTCGCGGCAGCGGAGCGGGCGGTGAGGGCCGATGGGTAGCGCATCCAACGCCGTCTCCGTCCTCGCGCGCCTGGACGACCAGGGCGTGGTCTCCGGCCTGAAGAAGATCAAGGTCTCCATGGAGGAGATCAAGGGCAAGGACGGCAAGCTCAACTGGGAGGGCCTGAAGAAGGGCGGCTCCGCAACCAAGGCGCTCGGCGAGGGCATCACCGACCTGGGGCGCTCCACGACGCTGGGGCTCACCGTGCCCATCGTGGCGGCCGGCGGCGCGGCCACCTCCGTGGCGGCCAGCTTCGACGACGCCATGAGCCAGGTGCAGGGCGCGCTCGGCGACGCCTCCGCGGACATGGACGGCCTGCGCGACCTCGCGCTGCAGCTGGGCGCCGACACCGTGTTCAGCGCCACCGAGTCCGCGCAGGCCATGGTGGAGCTGGCCAAGGGCGGCCTGACCGAGGCGGACATCAAGGGCGGCGCGCTCGCGGCGTCCATGGACCTCGCCGCCGCGGGCCAGCTCAACCTAGCCGACGCCGCCGAGACCACGGTGCAGATGATGGGCAGCTTCGGCCTTGGCGCCGGGGACGCCACCCGCATCGCCAACGCGCTCGCCGGCGCCGCCAACGCCTCCTCCGCCGACGTCTCGGACCTCACGCAGGCCATGAGCCAGTGCAGCGCCCAGGCGTCGCTGGCCGGCTGGAGCCTGGAGGACACGGCGGCGGCGCTCGCCCTGTTCGCCGACCACGGCGTGAAGGGCTCCGACGCCGGCACCAGCCTGAAGACGATGCTGCAGCGCCTCGCCGCGCCGACCGACCAGGCCGCCGAGGCCATCGCCGCCTACGGCCTGAACATACGAGACTCCAACGGCAAGATGAAGGACGTCTCCGGCATCGCCGACGAGCTGACCGGCAAGCTGGGCGGCCTGAGCGACGCCGAGCGAGACGCCGCGCTGCAGACGATCTTCGGAGCCGACGCCTCGCGCGCCGCCGCCATCCTGATGCAGTCCGGCAGCGAGGGGCTGGCCAAGTACATCGACGCGACCAACGACGCCACCGCCGCCGAGACCATGGCAAGCGCCCAGAAGGGCGAGCTGTCCTGGGCGCTGGAGAACATGGGCGGCGCCATCGAGTCCGCGTCCATCGCGTTCGGCACCGCGCTGGCGCCGGCCATCACCGCCGTGGCCGGCGTGATAGGCAACGTCGCCGAGGCGTTCGCCTCGCTGCCCGCGGGCGTGCAGACCGGCATCGCCGTGGTGCTCGCGCTCGTGGCCGCGCTGGGCCCGCTGCTGATGGTGGTCGGCTCCGTCGTGGCGGCGCTGCCCGCCATCTCCGAGGGCTTCGCCGTGCTGGGCGGCGCGCTGGCCGTCCCGCTCGCCCCCGCGGCGCTCGCCGTCGCCGCCATCGCCGGCGTCGCCGCGGCCGTCGCCGCCGCGTGGAACACCTTCGAGCCGTTCCGCGACGCCGTCACCGACGCGTTCGACGCCATCGGCTCGAAGGTGCAGCAGGTCTGCGCCTTCCTCGCGCCGTACGTCCAGGCGTTCCTCGACCAGATCGTCTCGACCGTGCAGGTGGCCATGGGCACGCTGGGGCCGATCATCGGCGCCGTCCTGACCGTAATCGTCTCGACCGTCGTGCCAATCCTGACCTCCATCATGGACACCGTGGCCAACGTCCTCGCCACGATACTGGCCACCGTGACCAACGTGATGGCCGCCGTGAGCACCGTCATACAGGGCGCATGGCAGATAATCTCCGGCATCTTCCAGACCGTGCTGGGCGTGATCCTCGCCGTGACCACCGGCTACTTCACGATGCTGCAGCAGGGCGTGGCCTCGATCATGCAGGGCACGATGATGGCCATAAACGGGGTCATGCAGGGCATCCTGTCCGTCGTCTCCGGCGCCTGGAACGCCGTGAAGGCCGTGTTCATCGGCGTGTGCAACGCCGTCTCCGGCGCCATCAGCGGCGCGTTCAACGGCATCAAGTCCGTCATCGACAGCACGATGAACGGCGCCAAGAGCACCGTGTCCGGCGCGCTCGGCGCCATCAGCGGCTTCTTCGCCGGGCTGCACCTGGAGTTCCCGCACATCAACCTGCCGCACTTCTCCATCAGCGGAGACTTCAGCATCGTGCCGCCGAGCGTGCCGAGCATCAGCGTCGAGTGGTACCGCACCGGAGCCATCGCCATGGGCGCGAGCGTCGTGGGCATCGGCGAGGCCGGGCCCGAGGCCGTCGTGCCGCTGAGCGGGCGTGAGATGGACCCCTTCGCTGACGCCGTGGCGCGGCGCATGTCGGCCACCGGGCGGCAGGATGGGGCGCCCGACGACATGCTCGAGCGGCTGCTCCGGGAGCTGCCGCGGATCATCAGGGACAACACGCCGCGCACCGTCGTGCTCAACCGACGGGAGTTCGCGCGCCTGGTCATGGAGGTAACAGCATGAGGATCGACACGACGATGACCTACACCAACGGGGCCGGGGAGTCCGTCCGCTTCGCCGCGGACAGCCCTTGGCACTACGGCGGCACCGACCTGCGCGACCACGAGTGGAAGGCCGACACGGTCAACGACCGCGTCGTCGGCTTCCGCCTGCTCCCCCGCGAGTTCTCGCTCGAGGCGGTCATGGACGGCGCCTCGAGCGCCGAGCGCGACCGCATGGTGGACGTGTTCGACCACGACGTCATAGCGGGAGAGCCGGGGACCCTGCGCGCGGGGTCCTCGGAGATGCGGTGCTGGGTCACCGCCGCCAAGAAGGACCTGTGGTGGTACGACGGCGGCCACATGCGCGCGAAGCTCACCGTGCGCGCCGACGACCCCGTGTGGACGCGGGAGACGGTCGCGCAGTTCCGCCGCTCCCCCGGCGTGGCGTCCGGGGGCGACCTCGACTACCCACACGGCTACCCGCACGACTGGAAGAACGATGACGTGTACGGGTCGCTGTCGTCCCCCTACCGCAGGCCCTGCGCGGCGCGCATCACCGTCTACGGCCCGGCAGTGAACCCCTACGTCATCATCGGGACGAACCGCTACCAGGTAGACGTCTCGGTGCCCGAGCGCGGCCTGCTGGTGATCGACGGCAGGGCGAGAACCATCGTGTCGGTGGACGAGTACGGAAGGCCGGAGAACGCCTTCTCCCGCGGCATGCGCGCCGAGGGGGCCAACATCTTCGCCAAGGTGCCCGCCGGCTCGTCGCCCGTCTCGTGGGGCGGCCAGTTCGGGTTCGACGTGGCGCTCGTGGAGGAGAGGAGCGAGCCGGCATGGAGCTGATCTACACCGACGAGCGCCTCGAGGACGTGGGCGTCATCCCGTGGGCCAAGGGCGACTTCTCCGAGGGCGAGGAGCGCAGCTGGGAGCTGACCGCCGAGCGCGTCGCGGGCCTCGGCCCCGGCTGCGCCGTGTACGTCGACGGCACCGACCTGGGCGGCGTGGTCGACCGCGTGGAGACCGACACCGAGACGGGCGCCGTGACCTACTCCGGCCGCACATGGCTCGGGGTGCTGGCGGAGGCGGTGGTCTGCCCGCCGGCCGGCTCCGCCTACGCCGAGGCGTCTGGCGACGCCAACGCCTGCGTCGCCCGCGCCCTGGAGCTGGCGGGCTCGCCCGCCCCCTTCGCCGCCGCCGGCTCCCCCTCGCCGCTCGACGCCTCGTACCGGTTCCCGCGCTACTGCACGCTCCTGGACGGCCTGCGCTCGATGCTCTCGGCCGCGGGCGGCGTGCTCGGGGTGTCCTTCTCGCGCGGGGCATGCGTGCTCTCGGCGCTGCCGGCCCCCGAGGCCGTGGCGTGGTCCGACGGCGCGGCGCTGACGCTGAGGAGCGGGACGAGCGTCAACCACCTGATCTGCCTCGGCCAGGGCGAGGGCGCCGGAAGGGCGGTCGCGCACCTCTACGCGGACGCCCTCGGGCGCGTCTCGGGCACGCAGACGCTGAGGGGGACACTGCACAGGGCGCAGGTCTACGACTACCCGAACGCAAAGGACCTCGACGAGCTAGTGCGCGGCGGGACGAAGCGGCTGAGGGCCCTGCAGACCGCCGACGCCGCCGAGCTCAACGGGGCGGTCACCGGGCTCTACTCGCTGGGACAGGTGCTCACCTGCCGAGACGTAGCGACGGGAGAGGCCGTGTCGCAGGTGGTCACCGAGAAGATAGGCCGCGTGGACGGCGACTCGCTGACCGTAGAGTACAAGACCGGCGCCGCGCCGCAGGCGCCCGAGGGCGCCGTGTAGGCGACACGTGCGGGACGCTACCCGCGAACCGAACGAGAGGAGCACGCATGGCCAAGACATGCAACATCACGTGCTGCGAGTGCGACCGCTGCGGGGAGAAGGAGTACCTCGCCGAGGGCGCCCCGACATGGAGCGACTGGCACGTCGTGACGCGCTACAGCGTGGACGGCGTCAAGATAGAGCGCCTGTTCTGCGGGAACTGCTTCGAGGACTACAAGATGCTCATGTCCGAGCAGGACGCGGGCTTCAACGGCTTCATGGGCCAGAAGGGCGGCAAGTGATGGCGGGGTCATCCGAACTCGAGCTGGTGACGGGCTACCGCGGCAAGGCGCACGTCACGGCCGACGACGCCCGCTCCTACAACGCGGGTACCATAGGCAATGGCACCTACGTGCTGCCCGAGGGCGACGAGCTGGCCGCCGAGATGGTCGACTCCAACACGCTCCGGGTGCGGAGCGGCACCCTGCTCGCCCAGGGCTGCCAGTGCCGCGTGCGGGCCGGCGAGTACGTCGACGTGAAGATCCGCAACGGCTCGCAGTCCATGAAACGCAACGACATCGTCGTGGCGCGCTACGAGAAGCAGGCGGCCGAGCCCAAGACCGAGAGCATGACGCTCAAGGTCATCGAGGGCACGCCGACGGACGGCACGGCCACCGACCCCGGCCACGTCGAGGGAAACATCCTCGCCGGCGACCTGGTGGCCGAATTCCCGCTTTGGCGCATCCCGCTCGACGGCATCGCCGTCGGGGTGCCCGTCCCGCTCTACAAGAAGCTCGTCACGCTGGACTCGCTCCGGGATTCCGTATCCCACGGCGACCCGATTACGCTATACGGAAGCCCGGGCAAGTCGTCTTACATCTACGTGCAGCGCATCGGGAGCATCTGCACGCTCACGTGGGGCATCCTCCAGCCGACTGCCGAATATTGGCAGGTGGATAAACGCATCCCGGAGGGACTGCGGCCCGCTGGCAACATCTACATGCCGGCGTGCGTGACGAACAGCGACGGCTTCGTGCTCAACATCTGCGCGTACAGCTACATCAGCAAGGACGGCGCGGTCGGCTTTAAGGTCGCCAGCGCGACGCCCGGAGCCATCAACAGGGGCACCTGCTCGTGGGTTATCGGCTAGCATTCCGTATCCCCGACCGTGCAGAAGGCGAGCAACGGCGGCGCCTCCGCCGTGAAGTCGCGCGGCATCGTGACGGCCTACGCCAACCTCAACGCCGTGAGCTCCGCCGTGAGAGCATGGTCGCAGGGCGTCATAGGAACGCTGCCCGTTGGTTTCCGCCCGGCAACCGTGGTCTCGACCACGGCGTACTGCGAGTCGAGCAGCGGAAGCACGGGCATCGCGCCCGTCTCCATCGACGGCAACGGCGTGGTGCGCGTGCTCACGCGCGGCCTCACGCTCAAGGCCGGCTGGATGGTCAGCTTCTGCTGCACGTATGCGGCGGCCTAGGCTGCGGGCCAGCAGGCCGTGCACGAGAAGGGGTAGGTGCCGGACAGGCCCGTGCCGCCGAAGTTGGCGACGTACATCTCGCCGCTCGGCTTGACCCACAGGCCGCTCGACCTGTCGGCGTCGGTGTTGGCCACCTGGCACCGCTGGCGCAGCTGCGACTTCGGCCGGAACCCCTCTGGCACCGTGCCGATGAACGCGGTGCTCCACGAGCCGGAGACCTTGGCCGTGATGTTGTACATGTTCATTACGACGACCCTGCCGACGCGGCAAAACTCGATGGAGCCGGTACCGATGGTCCTCAGCACGTAGTCGCTTCTGAGCTGGGATACGGAATGCTAGCCGATAACCCACGAGCAGGTGCCCCTGTTGATGGCTCCGGGCGTCGCGCTGGCGACCTTA
>CAKTWE010000002.1 GCA_934630385.1 uncultured Collinsella sp. | reverse complement strand
ACGTGGCAGGCGCGATCTCCACGCGGGCCGGGTCGCTCACCAGGTCGGTGATCTCGCCCACGGCCTCCTCGTCGAGGGTCGCCGAGAACAGCAGCGTCTGGCGCTCGGCCGGCGTCTCGCGCACGATGCGGCGGACGGCGGGCAAAAAGCCCATGTCGAGCATGCGGTCGGCCTCGTCGAGCACCAGCACCTTGACCTCGTTCAGGTGGCAAGCGCCCTGCTCGATCAGATCGACCAGACGGCCCGGCGTGGCGACCAGGATGTCACAGCCGTACTTGAGCGCCGCGGTCTGCGGCTTGTAGCTCACGCCGCCCACGACGGTCACGGCGACATGCCCGGTAACGTCGGCAATCTTGCCGGCGACCTCATCGATCTGCTGGGCAAGCTCGCGCGTGGGGGTGATGACGAGCATTACGGGGCCACGGCCATTGCCCTCGGGCTTCTTGGCGCCGCGACGACGGTTGCGGCCGCCGCGCTCGCGCACGGGCTTGGGCGGAGCGATGTGCTCCAGGTTGTTCATGGTCGGCAGCAAAAAGGCAGCCGTCTTGCCGGTACCGGTCTGAGCGGCGGCAAGCAGGTCGCGGCCTTCGAGCACCACGGGGATCGAGCCGGCCTGGACAGGCGTCGGCGCCGTGTAGCCCAGGTTCTCGATAGCACGAAGCATCTCGTCCGAAAGTCCCAGCTCGTCAAAGGCAGGCAGGCTCTCGGTCGCGGACTCAACGGTCTCGGCGGCGCTAGCCTCGTCGGCCGCATCAAAGGCAGCCTGGGTCATGGCCTCGCGGGCCTCGTCCAGAATCTCGGCGTCCGTGACGTCGGATACAGAATTACGCATATGTTGTTGTTCCTTATCTGCACGCGCAAGGAGCACGGCATGCGGCCGCGCGGGGCGTGCTTGGTAGTGCGCTAATACATACAAAACAGGTGCGCACAGAGAGGACGTTGCTCAGCACGCTGGCGATCGCTTTGGCAGCCCTATCACGCGCCGTCCAGACGCAGCGGCCCTAAGCGATGGAGCAGATTCGCCGCCGGTTAGTATACCCGTACTCCGTATGCCCCCACGTAAACCACAGATGACGGGGCGGACGGGGCTGAACAGAGACTCCCCCTCCGGACAACGTCTCGATCTGTAACAGTTACGGGGCAAATCGGGTCTCAGATGTTACAGACCGAGACAGAAGACTCCCCCGTCAGACAATGTCTCAATCTGTAACAGTTGCTCGGCAAAATCGGTCCTTACTGTTACAGAACGAGATATTCAGTCAGCCCCTTGGACAACATCTCAATCTGTAACATCTACAGGCTGAATCTTCGTCCAGATGTTACAGATCGAGACATACTGTCGGTCCCATCCAAAACATCTAAATCTGTAACAAGTAGAGGTCGATTCCCGGCCTAGATGTTACAGATCGAGACCGAAGCATCCCCCTCCGGACAACATCTCAATCTGTAACATTTGCTGAACAAAACGGGTCCTTACTGTTACAAATTGAGATGTTTGATGTGTTGGGTGGAAAACTATCTTGATCTGTAACAGGTAGAGGTTGAAATCCCGTCTAGTTGTTACAGATCAAGACGAAGTCCGCACACATAAACGCCACTATTGGCGTCGTCCGAAGGTTTTTCGCACTGTTGCGCAACAACTTTGCCCTATACCGCAGGTACCATAGATTCGAACCTAAGAAACACCTAAAAGAAGGGAGCTCACCTTATGTTTTGTACGCAATGCGGAACGAAGCTGCCTGACGACGCGCGCTTTTGCACCAATTGCGGAGCGTCCGTAGCATCCAAGGCTCCGGCACCTGCCGAAACCCAGGACGCCGAGCCCGTGCCCGCACAGGCGCCCGCCGTCAATCCGGGTGAGACCGTCGTTACGCTCGACGCCGTTGAGCCGACGTCCGAAAACGCATCCGCAGTCGAAACGCCAGCCGAAACCGTCACCGATCCGGGTGAGACCGTCGTTACGCTGGACGCCGTCGATGCGGACCCCGGCGAGACGGTCGTTACGCTGGATGCCGTTGAGCCTTCGGCCAATGCCGAGGCAGAGGCAGCAGCTGTCGCTGATCCGGGCGAGACCGTCGTCACGCTCGACGCCGTGCATCCAGAAGCCCCGGCAGAAACCACTGAGCCGCAGGCCGACCAAGTCGACCCCGGTGAAACCGTCGTGACCTTGGATGCCGTTGAGCCCTCGGACGAGCAAACCACCGAGCCGCAGCCCGAGACCGACCCTGAGCCGACCGCCAAGCCCATCATCGACGACGCGGCGCCCGTTGACGTCGCCGAGGCCAACAAGATCTTCGAAGACGAGGACAACGCAGCCGTCGCCGTCGACTTCCCCGGCGACGATGCAGCCGAGCCCGCGGGCGTCGCCGACGACCCCACTACGCTCGTCAACGTCAACGACGACCCCACTACCATCGCCGAGTTCGATGAAGACGCCCAGGCAACCGCCGAGGCCATGGAGTCGCTCGGCGTGGCACACCCCACGGCTGGTGCCACCGTCGTCGACCTGCCGCAGCAGCAGATGACCGACACCACCATGCAGGCGGCGCCCATTCCGCAGCCGCAGCCCCAACCGCAGATGCCCATGCCCCAGCAGCCGCAGCAAAAGAAGCGCCGCTGGCCGGTCTTCGCGGGCCTTGGCCTGGTCGCCGCCGGCGCCGCCGTGGCAGCCATCCTGCTGCTCACGCCCAATGCCAACGCCGTCGAGATTACCTCGGGCAGCCAGGACGCCGTCGTGTGCACGGTCGACACCAAGGTCCTGCCCAAAAAGAAGGACCGCGTGATCCACAGCTACACCGCGACCCTCACGCCCAAGAACGGCGGCAAGAGCTACAAGATTAAGGTCAAGGGCGACGACGGCTTTACCATCGGCGACTTTGGCAAGGTCAAGCCCGGCGACTACAGCTGCAAGATCGAGGACACCAAGGGCAATACGGTCCAAAACTTCAACACCACCGTGGTTAAGAAGGACGACACCAGCGCCGAGAAGCCTGCCGAGAGCGTGACCGTCAACACCCCCAAGAAGGACGACGACGCCTCTACCAGCACGGACAACAGTAATTCCTCGGACACGACCTCCAAGGACGACGCCAGCAAGGACGACTCCACGACCGAGGACGATTCGAGCACGTCGAGCGACAGCACGAGTAGCTCCAAGCCCAGCAAGTCCGACAAGAAGACCGACACATCCAAGGGCACCGTCGACACCTCCGCGCCCGCCACGATTGACGACGCGACGTACAAGGCGGCCTGCACTGCTTACAAAAGCAAGCTCAACAGCCTGATCAAAAAGTACGGCGAGCCCGAGCTTGTCTCGACCGGCGCGAGCGACTACCAGATCAGCGGCGTCCAGTTTGCCCAGCTCGTCGACTTTAACGGCGACGGACTCGAGGAGCTCGTAACCGTCCACTCCAAGACCAAGGCAAAGTCCTTCAACAAGAAAACGCGCCTTTCGAACGGCGATTACGTCCTCGACGTGTGGGGCTACAACGGCAAGAAGGTCGTCAATCTCTACAGCGGCTCCCCGGAGGCGTCTAACGGCGGCTACGTCTTTGTGACCTTTAAGACCATGATCGGCGACACGGGCAATCACGTCTATCTGCCCCAGCTCGTGGCAGACGACACCGCAGTCCTCGTTGATGACGATGCCGAGTTTAAGTACTTCACGTACGACGGTACTGAGTTTAAGGCTGCCGAGAGCGAGCTTCACGGCGACAACTTCGACGACCAGAGCGCCTTCCTCATCAAGGGTTACAGCGACAACCTCGAAGATCAGGACGCTTCCGCCCCGGAGGGCGCCATCGACACCTCCAAGCTCAACCTCAACAACACGGTCGATACCGTCGAGAAAACGCTCATGTCTCTCACCACCAAGATCAGCGGCACCGAAACCGATGCCGATGCGAGCGATAGCAAGTCGACCGACTCATCGAGCAGCAAGTCGAGCTCCAGCAAAAAGTCGAGCAGTTCCAGCAAGTCGTACAGCTACGATGACTCCGATGATTCCGACTACGACTCCGACTATGACGACAGCTACGACGATTCCAGCGACCACGACGATAGCTACGATGACTCCACGGACTCCGTACCGCCCACCGAGTTCACCGACGTCGACGAGTAACGCCGAGCGCCACAGCCTCATCGCACAAAGAAGTGCCCCGCTTCCATCAGAGAAACGGGGCACTTCTTCTGTAACGAGATCGGACGCATCTCCCATCGTCAGCACAAAAAGCGGACCGCACGCAAACCCATGCGCGCGGTCCGCTTCCAATCCAGAATATTCGTAAGCTACTTAATGTAGATCGAATCGATGATGTACTCCCAATCCGAATCACCCGAAAGCGAATCGTACGATCCGAGCCACAGATTGGTCGATTTACCCACGTTGTTCGTCTTCCCAATCGTGTTGAACGCCGAGCTGTAGTGGTTGGAAATCATCAGCGTGCCCACATAATCACCGTCATGCACGATCTTGTACTTGACCCACAGACCGTTCTTGACGCCGCTATACGTGCCCTGCGAGGTCTTGACGTCCCAGTCGCTCCCCCAGTCTTCGGGAACCTCGAACGTAAACACATCGCCATCGTAACTGCGGCTCTTGCGACTTGCCTCCGAGACGGCCGCGTTATAGCTCGCGACCGCGCCGTTGCGGGCGGAAGAAGCCAAGTCCGCGAGACGGTCGGCCTCGTCCTTGTCGTCGCATCCGCCCTGACGCGCGTAATTCTGCGCCATGGTGATTTCGCCGGGCTCGACATCCACGGCGTTCACCGGATCGCCGAGCTCAAACTTGGCATTCTCGCGCAGGTCGAGCTTCTCGCCCTTCTTGAGCGCGTCGCCCAGCTTAATGTTCACCGAGACGTTGGGAATATCCCAAATCTCGCCGTCGGCGCCCAGGGGCGAGGCGGCCACTGCAAGACTGTAGCTGCCCCGCATAAGCTTGATGCCGTTGCCGTCGCTATCGACATAAAAGACCGTGTCGACGTCCTTGCCGTCGACATCGGTTCCCGTCACGCGCACCGGCAGTTTGGTGGCCCCGGTATCGGTATCCCACTGCATGCCAGTCGCCGTGATGCGCACCGGGTGCTTGGAGTGCTTGACGGCCTCTTCTTCCTTCTTCTTTTCGATGCGCTCGAGCTCGGCCTGCTGCGGGCGATACACGCCAAAGTAATAACCGGCGCCGCCGCCCGCAAGGATAGCCGCGAGCACGCCGACGGTGATCAGAGCGACCTTCTTACCGTTCTTCTTGGGGCACTGCGGACCAGGCGCGTTCACACCCATGTCGCAGACACCCGGCACGTCGACCGGCGGCATATAGGGCGGCAGGTCACTCGCACCCGGCATGGAGGCAGGCTGTCCATAGCTCTGCTGCGTCTGACCAGGCTGCTGGTACGTCGGCTGCGCCGGAGTGGCATCAACGGGCCCGAACTCCTCCATAGGGGCACCGCAGCTGGTGCAGAAGCGCTGGCCGTCGGGCACGTACGAACCGCATTTAGTACAAAACATAAGGTTCTCCCTTACAACAATTCCGTTACTCAGAGTGTAACCCGCGCTCCGCCACCAACGTTGCGCAACAATTGCCACGCCATAGCAAAAGGCCCCGCGGAAGATCCGCAGGGCCTACGATAGTCTCCTGTAAGCGGGGCCGAGTCTAGCCCGCCAGCAGGCGTATCGACGAAATTAGTCCTCCTTGAGGACGAAAGCGCTTACCAGGCCGGCAATCGAGAAGATCAGCGTAAGGACTGCGCCATATGCCGGGGCCAGGAACGGCTTGATGGACGTAATGGCGGCAAAAGCACTTGAACCACCGTTTGAAGCGAGCATCTGGGTTAACGCGCCGTCAATCTGGCCGTTTGCCACCAGCGCGCCGATAATGCATACAAGCGAAAGAACCGCTGAGGCGCCCAGGCTGGCAAACAGGACAACATCCTGCTTCTTGAGAAACTTAATCACAACGCCGGCGATCATAGCCACCACGCAGGCAACCCACAGCACAAAGAGAATGGTGAGGACATTGGCAACCAGGCCGAGTGAGCCGGCAGCCTGTTGAGCCTGAGCGGCCGCCGAGGTGTCATACGAGGTAATCTGCATCGCAAGATTGTTAATGCCCGTAGAAAGGCCACGCAGCGCACCGGAAAGGCTAAACACGTGGGGCATATCGAATGCATTGTTAACAAGCGCCTTAGCGGAAGTAATCGCCGTTTGATTAAGGCCGTAGTTATCGGAGCCGGCCTGGTTGGCGGCATAACCGAGCGCCTTATCGATCCAAGGCATGGCAATCCACGGCTGGAACATACACACGAACGACGCCACGGCACCGCCCAGCATGGCGAGCGAGCGCTTACCAAAACCCGTAGCCGCCGTCATCGTGCTCTGAAGGCTGGAACCGGCGTTGCCAAACCCGTGATGAGCGGCAGGCGCAGGCTGAGCGAACGGCTGCTGCACCGGCGCGGGCTGCGGAGCCGGGGCTTGGCGGGCAGGAGCCGGCTGTGGCGCAGAGGGAGCACCGACCATAGACTGACCACAGTTGCCGCAAAAGACGGCGCCATCGGGCTGCTGGGAACCACAGTGAGGACAGAACATTTCATTCCCCTTTCTTAAGGGAGCGGCTGGGCTCGACTCCGCCGCCGCTCGAATACCTTTGACGGTTAGAATCATCCACCCAAAATTTCAAAAGTTGTTGCGCAACAATAAAAGCAGCGGCAAGTTTTTTACCTGCCGCCGCTCATCTGCAAAGTTTTACCTGGTAAATACCGCTATCCGTTAACGAATCTCGACCGTAAAGACCTCGTTGCCCATCTTGACCTTGTCACCGTTCTTAAGCTTGACAAGCTCGCCGGGCTCCAAACGGTTGCCGTTGATGCATGTGCCGTTGGTGGAGTTCTTGTCCTCCACGGCAAAGCACTGGCCCGTGTAGCGCACCAGCAGGTGCACGCGCGAGATAGCCGTGTTGCCCTCGATGCGGACGTTTGCCGCCGAGCCCTTGCCCACCGTGGCGGGGAACTCAGTAATCTCGTAGCGAGTGCCGCGCTCACGGACGAGCGTCATGCGCGGGCCATAGGCAGAGCGGGGCACATCGGAGGCGATGCGCGGCAGCTCGGAGGACGACGGATGATCCGAAGACGCCATAAGCTCGTCGAGCACCGTCACGCCCGTGCTGGGGCGGTTATAGACCGCTTTGGGCTGGCCGTAGGCAACAGCCGGCTGGTTAGCACCGGCCACGGGACCGCGGGGAATCACCACGTTGTTGTTGGCGCCAGCAGGTGCGGCAGAGGGAGCCGCAACGGGATGCGAACCGGGGCGCACAGCAGGACCAGCATCCGGAATATTGGACGGACGGTTGTGCGAAGCGCGTGCAGGACGCTGCGCCGGCTGCTGAGGATAGGCACCGGCAACGGGGCGACCGGCCTGAGGCATCGCAGGTTGGCCCATAGGAGCCATGCCGGGACGGGCCGCCTGCGGCATCGCGGCCGCGCCAGAACGCTGTGCGCCCATGCCGGGCTGTACGACCGGAGCCGCGGGCGCGCCCGCAGCCTGTGCGGGCCGCTGCTGCTGGGCAGGGGTACGAAGCGTCGCCGCGGCGGCAGCAGAAGCACCACCGGGCATGTACTTGGCAAGCTCCGAGCCGCACTTTAAGCAAAACTTGCTGGTATTGGGATTATTGTACCCACAGTGACCACAAAACATGATGGGTCCTTTCCGGCGCCGGGCGCCTTAACGTGCGATCTTAACGAGCTTGGGGGCATCGGCCGCGGTGTCGAGCGCCCAAAGCGTAGAGGTCTTGCCACTATTATCCGCCACAAACAGCGTCGTACCGTTGAGCCATAGCGCCGTTTTCGAGGGATTGAGGTCAACGCCGGCCTTATCCGCAACCTTGTCATAGTCGCTCGAGAGGCCCGAGCTCGCGTCAATCCAGCCAAGCTCACCGCCCGAGCGCACCAGCGCGCAACCGTGGCTGTTCGCCCACAGGCAGCCCGCGTCGGCATAGGCATCAAAGGAGCTAAACGTACCGCCCTGGGTGCAACGCGAAAGCGTGGTATGGCCGTCGGAACTCGTCAGCACGGCATAGAGCGTTCCTTCGCTAAAGAAGGCATTCTTGAGCTGCTCGGAGCCTGCGACATACGAACCAAAGGGGCCATGCGTCTCTTGCGGATGCTCGGCTTCTGCCTTGGCATCTTCCTGCTCAAGTGCAATCTCGCCGGCAGAGGAGACATCGCCAAGCGTCGCCTCGCACACGGTCCAACCCGTGTCGGTGGCAACAACCAAATCGCAGTGCGAGCTGTCGCCAAACAGCCAGGCATTCGAAGCGGGCTGCGCGGCCACCAGATGCGCAGCGTCGTCGTCGAGACGCCACACGCACGCCTTGCCATCCTTGAGCGTCATGGCGGCAGCAGCGCCGTCACGCACGACCAAGCCAGCGACATCGTCCTCGAGCGTTGCCACGGTCTTAACCTTAACCTTGGACTTGCCCTTGCCGTCTGCCTGCTTGGCACACTCGGCAACGTCGTCGATCTTCATAACGCTGGCACCGTCCGCATAATACAGGTCGCCGTCGCAAACATTCAGATGCTTCGCGGTGGTCTTGGTAAGCACGGTCGCATCCACGGCCTTGGTGCCCGATGCCTTGCGCGCCAAAATATGCGACCCGTCCAACCAGTACAGGTACGAGCCGTCGCACACCATGTCGCCGCCGCCCAAGCCCTCCTTGGCCTGCGCCGCAACCTTGCGGTCGTCGCCCATAAGGTCGAGCTTGCTTTCGGTCTTTTTCTTTTCGGCCGAAACCTGCTGCGCCTCGCGCTTGAGATCCTGGTCGCCCTTCCAGGCAAGACCAACGCCCACGACCACCGCGACAACCAACACGGCGGCCACGGCAATCGCAATCTTTTTTACCAGCGGCTTGCGAACCGCGGCACGCGCATTATCAAGATGAGGCGTCATGCGCGGAGCCGCAGCACCCTTAACGGCAGAGGCATTGGGGTTTACGCCCGAGTCGCCATCTAGGTCATCAAGCGAGAACAGTGCGTCCTCCCCCGCCGGTGCCTGCGCGGCAGGCTCAGCAGCCGGCGCAGGCGCCTTCGCAAACCGATGCCCGGGCTTTTTCGGGGCAGGCGCGGTAGCAGATTCAACAACAGGAGCCGCCCCAGTAGCAGCCGTATGGTCCGCCCCGGCAGTACGACTGCCGTCAGTATGCGACCCCACGGGAACAGCGTGGCTCGGCGCCGGCGCCTCATCGCCCGCGCTCAGCGGCGCCCCGCAAAACGGGCAGCACTGCATTCCCTCATCGACCGGCTGTCCGCAAAACGGGCATCGTGCCTGTTTGGAACCCATCGATCAATCCTTTCCTAACAAAAACGGCGCCCCGCCCGGCAGAGGGGCAAGGCGCCGTAAAGCTCACAGATGCACAAGCGTCTTGCGAAGAGCTTACTTCTCCTCGTTCTCCTTGCGCTTCTTGGCGACAACCAGGTAGATACCGCCGGCGACAACGACGACCGCGACGATGGTGCCAACCATAAGCGGCAGGTTGTTCATCCACAGAACGAAGGAGTCGTTGGTGACGAGCACGCCCGTAGCCTTAAGCTCCTTGGACTTGTTGCCCGCGGCGTCCCAAGCGACAACGGTGACGTCCTGCTTGGAGGAGCTGCCGTCGAGCGTGAACTCGCGGATCGGGCTCTTCTCGAGCTGGTCGGCCGTAAAGGTGGCCACGGTCTTGCCGTTCACCTTGATCTGAGCCTTCGAGAGCTTCAGGTTGTCCTCGAAGCTCACCTTGGCCTTGTGCGAGGACTCCTCGTACTTACCGTTGGAGGCAAGGTCGACGAAGGAAGCGATGGGCGCGGTGTCGTCAACGGCGAAGTTGATTTCGGCAGCGGCACCGGACTTCTTGGCGTTCTTGCCCTCCATGGTGTTCTCGGAGGAGTTGCCAGCGGCGTCCTCGCTGTGGAACAGCACGCGGTACGCGCCGTCCTTGTCGTAGTTGGACTTGCTGACGGTGTAGTTGTACTCGCTCCAGCCGCTCGTGGTGTCGGCATCGGTGGTGTAGTTGTCACCGCTCTTGAGCGTGGTGTTCTTGGTGTCGCGAGTCAGCTCGACGGAGGTCTTGTTGTCATCAAGGCCGGACGGGTTGATCTCGGTCACCTTGACATCGGTGGTCTTGGCGCTCTTGAGGTACTGGTCGAGCATCTTGCCGGTGTTATCGGAGATGACGTAGGTCGAACCAAAGCGGTTGACCGACCAGGTAACAGCCTCGGACTCGGTGTTACCGGCCAGGTCGACGGCCTGAACGGTCAGTGTGTAGACGCCGTCGTTGCCCTTGGTCTTGGCCGGGTTGAGGTAGCTCACGGACTTGTCGGTAGCCGAGGTGTTGATCGCGGCGCCCGCATAGGGGTTCGGATCGTCCTTGGACAGCGGGTAGCTGATCTTGGAAACCTCGATGGAGGTGCCATCGGCAAGGTTGGTGTCGTGAACGGCAGCGGTCGGGGCGACCTCACCAGCATAGGCCGTACGGTTGACGACATTCTGGATGTCAATCTTGGGCTTAATGGTGTCGATTACGAACTCAGGCGAGGTGTAGGACTCGGACTTGTTGGAAGCCAGGTCCTCACCGGAGACGGAGAGCGTGTAGACGCCCTGACCCGGGAAGGTCACCGTAGCGGTGTGGGTATCGCCGTTGCTGGTCCAGCCGCCGATCTGGGCAGGAGTAGCCTCGTCGCCGTTGCCGGCAGAGACGGGAGCCTCGATCTTGAACAGGTTCGGATCGAAGTTGTGCTCCTCAACCGTAATGGTAGCCGTACGAGCAGCGTTGTAATACTTACCGTTCTGAGCAGCCTCAGTGTTCCAGGACACGTTCAGCTTAGGAGCGGTCTTATCGATGGTGAAGGTGTCGCCAGAGAAGGTTTGGGCAGCAGTGGTGCCAGCAAGATTTGCATAGTTAACCGCAGAAACCTTGCAGTCCGCATCGCCCTTAGCACCGAAGGTGTAGGAATAGGTCCACGTGTCCCCATTCGAACGAGTGAGCATGCCAGGGGTAATTGTGGTCGTTTCGCCGCCGTCTTCAAGCGTCGCGATAACCTGATTCGGATCATAGTCCTGAACATACTTGAAGAAGGGGTCAGTAACCGAGACAGTGAAAGTACGGTTGGCGTTGTAGTACCCGCGACCGTTGACTTCACGCTGAACGTTATTGTTGTCGAAGGCTGCAGCAACCGTAGGAGCGTCAGCATTCTGAACAAGCTCGAGGTACTCCATCGGCGCTTCTGCGTTAAGGACGCTCACGTTGTCGATATGATTGCCGGCGTTATCGTATGCGCTGACATTCATATTGTTCGAGTTAATGCGCTGATTTGCACCGTTCTTGGACAAATCGAAAACAAAAGTGCCCTTATTGGAGGAGTCCGGCGTAACCTCTTTTGAGTTTCCCGTATCGCTGCGGTCATTCGTTCCGAAGCTATAGTTCATCTTTACAGAGTCGTCTTTAAGGCCAGACTTATCCGAATTGTTGCCGTAATCGACAATATTCACGGCAACCTGAAGATTCTTCGTGACGTACTTATGGTCAGCCTCAAGCTTCTTGGTAATTGATTTGGGACGGATGTTCTCCTTATTCGAAACAGCTGCAGACATGACCACGGGAGCCCATGTATCACGACGGTAGCAGATGCCGGTAACGAGCGTAACGACTCCGTCGCTATCGAGAGCATACATCTGGTTATTCTCAGAGACGCCCTCCTTCATGTTCATCTCGAGGTTGTTGCCCAGCTTGGACATCTCAGTCGGGACTTCGTCGGAAAGCGCATAGTCTGTCCAACTAGCCGTCACCTTACCGTCATGGTCCGTACCGTTACCGTTAAGCCAAGTACCGTTTTTATAATCCTCATGGGAGAGCTTTGAATTAGAGCCGCCATTATCAGACTTGACGACTAGATCAGTCTTTTCCCAAGCAACGCTTGCAACAGCATCGATATTCGCGGTAGGAACATCCGTTACATTAAAGTTTGCGTATTCGGCCACAGCCTTCTCGTCAGGATTGACGGTGAAGGAAAGAGCGGTGCTGCTATTCGCTGCGCCGTTAGCCACAACATCAAGGTCAACTGCAGAGTAGTAGTTTTCGGTCGGCTCTTTTCCGTCAATGGCCTTAACAGCCTGCTTAACGGCGTCATTAGCGTCCTTCAGAATCTTCTTCTGCTGCGCTTCCTTAATGCGATAGGCGTATTTACCATCCTTGTCACCGGGCAGCGACAGTTTGTCAATCGGGCACTTATTGATTGCGCTGACCGTCACAGGAGTCTGGACGCCATCGATAGCGGTGTCATCGGGGTAAGCCCATTTAACGTTAACGCTCACGCCGTCCGGATTTTCATTAGCAGAGAAGACCTTCTTGGGGGTGAACTTCACCTTCCAAGCGCCATCCTCATTAACCAGCTCGGCCTTGTAATAATCGTTCTCGGTGGTTTTCTTGCCGTTTTCGAACGTAGCGTTTAGCTGGCCAGAATGGGCGCCATCAACATCGGTGATCGTGGCCACAGGATTGTCATTAGCACCATACGTAAGCGTAACAGGATCAGCCTTAACGCTGGGAAGATTTGTTCCCACGAATCGCCAATAGTCCTCGCTGAACAGATAGCCATCAACACGAAGTCCGTTTAAATCCTTCTGTTCAGCCGTGAGCACGTTGTCCTTTACCTCACCGGTAGCGGACACCGAGCCGGTGGTGTTTTCATTAGTAATGGCCTGGCTCGAAGCGTCTGCTCCGCTATTTTCCTCAGAGCCTGAGCCCGTGTCACCACCGGTACCCGGATTGCTAGGCTTCTGCTCATCGCTCTTAGTCGTGTATTTATACGTAAAGTTATACGAAAACTTAACGGACTTAATGTTTATGCCAATCTGCGCGTTGGCAAGGTTTTCCTCAGGAGCAGCGATCTTCCAACCGTCATCAGCGGAATCAACCGAAAAACCGGCATCAGCGCTGAGCAACTTTACGGCATCAACTTGAACATCCTCAATCTTGATGCTCGAGTAATCAACTAAAACGTCATCTTTGCTGGCAACAATTTGGCCTTCGGGAATGCGGTTATTGAAGGCGTCGTCAACTGCGGCGTGCATAATCTCGGTGGTATAGGCGCTCTTGCCGTCTCGAATCGCTTCCTGAATTGTTTTCTTTGCCGTTTCGGCCGCCTCAGACTTACTAAGGAAATAGTCAGCGGTTTTCTGGCCATCCGTTGCATATGAATCGTAGATAAAGCGGATAGCGGGGGAACCCTGATAAACCTCAGCTGCAGCGGAAGAATGATGGCCAGATTTCGTCTCGGTGCCCTTCGCCGGCTCGCTCGTCGAGGTCTCCGCGGCATACGCGGCGGTGACGGCCTGGGCGATCGGGGTGGTGGGGATGGTCGAGGTGGCCATCACGGTGGCGAGGATCACGGCAGCAGGCTTGCGTGAGTACGCCTTAAGCTTATCGAACATAGACATCGTTCGTTTTTCCTTCCCTAGTCGTAGAGCCTATCGATAGATTGATCGGTATGGACTACTATCACATTCTGTTTGAGTATGAAGCGGAATCCGTCATCCTCGTGTTGAACAACACCATCGGCACCGATGTTTTCATAAACATCGCCGCTGCTGAGTACGTCGGTCTCGGATTCGGACGCCTCGGCGCCCTCGTCGAGCAGACCGGTCTCCTGCTCGGAGTCCTCGTCGGCCTCGTCGAGCAGGCCCGTCTCGCGCTCGGACTCCTCGTCATCCTCCGTGAGCAGGCCGGTGGATCGCTCGGACTCTTCGTCGTCCTCCACCAGCACGCCGGTCGGACGCTCAGATTCCTCATCCTCGTCCTCGGTAAGTACGCCGGTCGGACGCTCAGACTCCTCTTCCTCCTCAACCAGCACCCCGGTCGGACGCTCGGAGTCGTCCTCGTCCTCAACCAGAACACCGGTGGGACGCTCGGTCTCCATGTCGTCCTCAGTCAGAACCTCGGTCGGGGTCTCGCTGCCGGCAAAACCCTCGCCGTCGTTCTCGTCGCGGACGTCCTTCTCCACCTTGGCGGCATGGGCCTTGGCGTGACGTGCCGATGCGGGCTCGTCGCTGATGGGCGCGACCACCGTGGTCAGGTTGTCATCGCCCTCGGGACCCTCGTACGCAATGTCGGTCACGCGGTCGTCGCCGCCCGCGCCGTCAAGCATAGTGCGGGCGGGGTTGCCGGACTTTTTGGCGCCGGAGCCACGCGTCGTGCGGCGACGCGAAGACTCACCAGAAGTAGGCACGCGCTTGCCCTGCAAAAAGCGGATGGCGTTGAGGACATCCATCTTTACAAAGACAACCACCGCGGCAACGGCGAGCACGGCCGCGAGAACAAACGCGGCGATCGATACGTAGAAGTACACGTTTTCCATGTTCGCCCCTCCTTAATCCTCGGCGACGACGGCGTTGGAATACACCGTGGTGATCTTGCGCTGGACCTCGTTCTCCAGACGCTGGATGGTCTCGTCGCGACGCTGCTCGGCATCCTCGTCCTTGGGCGAGACGGCCTTAAGACCCGCATCGACCTTCTTGTACAGCTTCTCGGCCTGCGACTTCTTAATACCGGCGGCCTTGAACTTATCCATGTAGGTCTCCATGGCGTTGGAGATCAGCGCGTAACTGTCCAGGCGCACCGTCTCGTTGGACTCGCTGGCGATCTCGTCGGCCAGGTCCTCCAGGTTGCCCCAGTACTCCTTATACATGGAGTCGGAATCGTCGTCGGTCTTGACCGCGATGGCGATCTTGGTCGTGAACTGGGCAATGCCGTTGTAGATCTTGGCCTTGTCGTGGTTCTCGAACGACGGATCCTCCGCGGCGTTCTTAAAGTACTCGGCAGACGCCTTGATACGCGTGGTGCGGTTGGCGTCCTCGTCGTCCTTGCTGCCGCCATAGGAGTAGAAGTACCAGTACAGACGGCCCATCTCGTAGGACAGCTCCGAGAACCTGCTCGACTTCTCGAGATCGGTCAGGTTCTGCTGGTACACGTCGTCGAGCTGCGCCTTCTCCTTGGTGGTAAAGGAACCGTCGGCCTTGTAGGCATCGATGAGGCCCTCGTAGCCCTCGACGTCGCCCGGACGGTAGCCAATGGCGGCGAGGTAGGCCCGCTCGGCCTTCTCGGGAGCCGACTGGGTCTGGTCGCGGCCGAGCTTCATCTGGTAGTCGAACTTCTCGGTGATCGTAGACTCGCGCAGCGCCATGCTGCCAATACCCACGGCCAGGCACACCACGCACGCGATAATGCAGCCAAAGAAGGTCTTGACCTTGCGAGCCTGCTTATCGCGGAACTCGCGGGTGAGCTCCTTGTAGATCTCGAGGTCGGCGGCCAGCTCGTCGCAGTCCTGATAGCGGCGGGCGCGCTCGAGCTCGCAGCACTTAGGAATGATGACGTCGGCAAAGCCCTCGCCCACGTTCTCGTTTTTGGTGTGAACGTTGGGCAGCGGGAACTCCACCGGGGGCGCCTCGCCCACCAGCAGGTGCCACATGGTGGCGCCGATGCCGTAGATATCGGTACGGGCGTCGGTCTGCGCCTTGCCGTACTGCTCGGGGGCGGCGTATCCCGTGGTACCAAAGGCGATGGTGTCCTTGCGGGCCTCATCCTTGTACTCGCGTGCAACGCCCAGGTCGATCAGCTTAATGTAGCCATCGGGGTGCAGCATGATGTTGGAGGGCTTCATGTCGCGGTAGACGATGGGCGGATCCTGACGGTGCAGGTAGCCCAGGGCATCGCACACCTGCAGCATCCACTTTTGCACGTTTTCCTCGGACTGCGGACCCTCGCGGCGCACCACGTCGGCCAGGGACGTACCCTCGACGTGGTCCATGATGACGTAGATGAAGTCCTCGGTCTTTTCGATATCGACGATGTCGACGATATTGGGGTGGTCGAGCTTGGAGAGCAGCTCGGCCTCGCTGGCCAGGGACTGCTCAATGGGGCGGCCGGTGGGGTCGGTCGCGTTGCGGTCGACCTCTTTGACGGCCCACTGCTTGTTGGTGAGCTGCAGGTCGGCGGCCAGGTAGACGCGGCTCATGCCGCCCTTGCCGATCACCGACAGAATCTTATAGCGGCCCTTGATGACGTCGCCCACGCGCTTACGGCGCGCGTCGACCTCTCGTCTGCTTCTGGTAGACGGCATGGGCTATCGACCTCCCTGAGCCTGAACGCGCAGCACGAGCGCGGTGACGTTGTCGGCCTCTTTGCGATCCATGACGAGCTTGGCCGTGTCGGCAATACGCTGCGTGACGCAACCGGGCTCAAAGCCCTCCTGCTCCTCGCGGTCCAGGTCGGCTGCGGTGCAGGCGGCATAGGTGCCGCGACGATGCTCGGCATCCCAGGCGTTGGCGTCCAGGGCGTCGGGCCCCAGGCGACGGCGAAGCTCGGTGTCGGTGAGTACGTGACGGAAGCCGTCGGAGCACAGCAGGTAGATGGCGTCGCGGTCCAGGTTGCCGTGGATCAAGTCGGGCACGACCTCCTTGGTGGAGCCCAGGCACTGCAGCAGCACATTGCGGCGCGGGTGCGTGAGGGCCTCCTCGGGGGTGATGCGGCCGGCCTCGACCTCGCGGCGCACAAAGGTCTGGTCGACCGTGAGCTGATTGGTCTGTGACTCGGTAAGCTCGTAGGCGCGCGTGTCGCCCACGTGCACGATGGAATAGCGGCCACCGATGGCGAGCATGGCAGTGAGCGTGGTGCCCAGATTCATGTGCTCGGCCATGCCGTAGCGGATCAGCGCCATGTTCATGTCCTGAATCAGGCCACCCCACTGGCCGTCGACAAAGCTCTCAAAGCCGCCGACAGAGCTTTCCATGGCCTCCAGGGCCACGGGCAGCTTGTTGTCAAACCAGTCCGAGAGCATGTTGATCACGGCAGCCGAGGCGAGCTCACCGCACTCAAGACCACCCATGCCGTCGGCGACGGCGACCAGAGCGACATCGCCCACGGGAGTGGAAGCGACCTTGATCAGGTAGCTGTCCTGGTTGGATTCGCGCGTTCGGCCGACATTGGAATAACCGGCCCCTTCAAATAGCATCTGCGCTCCTTTCTCGAATATCTAGACGTGGGTCGCATGCCCTTAGGCGGGCTGGACCTCGAATGCAAAGTTCTCATCGCTCATGCGCACGGTATCGCCGTCGACGAGCTCGACCGGGAAGCCCGGGTCGATGCGCTCGTTGTTGACGAACGTGCCGTTGCGCGAGTTGTCGTCCTCGATCGTGCAGGTGTCGGGGCCGGTGACAAAGATCGCGTGGCTGCGCGAAACCGTCGTGGAACCCTTGACCATAAACGAGCTGTGCTTTGACTTGCCCACCACAAAGCGACGACCGCGGACCTCAAAGCGCTCGCCGGTAGCGATGCGCGTGAGGAAGAAACGCAGATGGCGAACGGTCGCAGCGGTTGCGGGAGCCGGCTCGGGCTTGGGAGCGGGCTTAGGCGCCGGCTCGGGCTTGGGCTCGGGCTTGGGCTCGGGCTTGGCGGCGTGCGTATGGGAGCCATGGCGCTCGACCGTGTCCTTGGAGAACAGCGACTCGTAGCCCTCGGCGACCTTAAAGTCGATGGGATTGAGCACGCCGGTGCGATCCTGACGGGACTGGGCAATGGGCGCGTCGGCCAGATCGTCCTCGTCCTGGGGTGCGGGCTCGGGCGCGGGCTCAGGCTCCGGCTTAGGCTCAGGCTCCGGCTTGGGTTCCGGCTCAGGCTCAGGCTCCGGCTCCGGCTCAGGCTCTGGAGCCGGCTCGGGCTGCGGCTCGGGCGCGGGGGCAGGCTCAGGCTGCGGTGCAGGGGCAGGCGCGGGCTCGGTAGAGGAAATCGGCTCGTCCTCCAGATCGGAAAGAACCACCGTTCCCAGCACGGGACCGGGGGCGACGCTACCCAGATCCTCATCATCGTCGAGCACCGTGGTGCCATGATCGTCGCCGCCGTCGAGCACCGTAGTGCCGGCATCCATGAGCATGGCGCTCGCACTCACCTGCTTAAGGTGGCGCGAGAAGCCCAAAATGTCGAAGGGGCCGGACTTCTTAAAGAAGGCGGCGAACGAAGACAGAGCGTTCTCGGCGATATCGTCGGACGGCTTCATCGATGCGGCGACCCGCTCAAAGAACGCGCGGACGGCGTCCAGGTTGGGTGTGAGGCCAACCAGCGGCAAAAACACAAAGCGGCAACCCGTGCCGGAGGCGTCCATAACCACCTCGTCGGCCGCAAAACGCAGGTTCATAAGCGGCAACTGCGAGGCGACCAGGGTATCGAACGTGTTGGAGATGCTCTCGAGCAGCTCGCAGGTCTCGACGCCGTCGAAGGGACGTGCCAGGCGCTGCTCCAGGGTCTCACCAGCAAGGCGATAGCGCATCTCGAGCACGCCGTCGGGATAGCGCATAAGCGCGCCGGGCAGCAGACAGCCTACGTTGCCGGCGGTCACGGCCTCGTAGAGACGCTTGTCGAGCTGACGCTGGTCAGCGACTACGTAACCAAGCGCCATAGAACCGTCACGCTGTTGAATAACTCGTTTTTCCATTTCGCTAACCAATCGTCAAAACATGCGCGTCACGCGCGCAAAACCAATAGGTACTCCGGCCGGCGAGCACGATACGGTCGCCGAACTCCAGCGGGAACGTCCGCGGCCCGTCGCCTTCCCCGCTATCGAAGACGCAGGCAGGGCCTCCGCCCGCATCGCGCAGGACGCGCGTGCCGTGGGTGCTCCCGCCATCCTCTAAAAACCAGGTGTCGTCGAGCATAAACACACGGCAGTGCAGGCGCGAGACCACCGGGTCGGCCTCGATCGCATCGCAGCTGCTAAACCGGCCAATCGAGAAGGGCCGGTCCGCATCCACGCACCACACGCCCAAAATGCATGGGTCGTCCCCGTCGGCAACGCGCACCAGGCAGGCGCCGTCTTGCACCCGCTCGTCGCCCGTATCGGACGGCTCTTGGAGCTCTTGGGGCGTACGGGAGCACAGCGTGCGGGCAAAACGGTCGTCCAGGCATCCAAAGGCCATGGTGCGAAAACAGGCGGCCAAGAGCTCGGCAAGCGGCGCTCGCCCGCAGGCGACCTGCTGCTCGCCCCACCGCACGACCTCGCGCGATTCGCATGCCATGCGCAGCGGATCGATCTCGCGACCGGCGCGACGCTCGCTCTCCAAGCCGCGCAGCAGCTCGGGCCACGACGTGTGGAGCACATAATCGAACAGCCCCGCGTCGTCCAAATCGGTCGCATTGCGCAGCATCTCGATCAGCGAGGCTGCAGCCTGCGAGAACACCGAGCTGTCGTCGGCATAGCCCTTGCGCATATCCGCCGCATAGCGACTCGAGTGCATCAGACGCGACAGAGCCGCCGCGGTGCGCTTGCGCACGATGGGGTTGGTGTGGTTGATATACCTGCCGCGGGTACCCACAAGCGCGTAGATGTGCTTGTGGTTGCAACCGCCGCACGTCAGGTCCCTGATGCTCTCGACAAAGCGATAGAACGCACTGTCCCAGCCGTGCTCGTGAACACAATCGCAAACCTGAGAGGAACTCGCCATGAGGCCCCTTCCCTAACTCCCCCGGAGACCTCAACTCTAGAGGTCGCCGTGTTCCCATACTGTTGCACAACACCTTGGGAACAGTCCAGTAACTCAACGTTGCCGCCGGTCGGCGGCCCCTACAACAGCGTGACCGGTGTCACCACATCCATCACGTGCCGATCCCCGATAAAATCGCCCTTGAGCCGCACGTGGCGACGGGCAAGATCGTCAAACGCGACGGCCGCCTGCGAAGCCAGCGGCCGAGCCGCAGGATCGTCCGCCAGGCAGGCCCTGATGGCGCCGCGAACGTCGTCCGGAAGACCCTCGTCCACCGCGATGGCGCTCGTCCCCGCGCTCCGGCAAGCCTCGAAAAAGTTCTTCCAGGCATTACCGCATGCACCGGCCTCGGGGGCACCCGCCAAATATGGCAGGCTGCCGCAGAGCGCCTCGTGGGCAAGGACGCCGAGCGAGAACACGTCGGACGCAGGATGGGCGTGGCGAACCTCGTCCTCACCCATCAGCAGCTCGGGCGCAAGGTATCCCGGCGTTCCGTGCGGTCCGGTCCAGTAAGCGCCCTCCTCGTCCAAGAACGAATAGTCCAGATCGATAAGGGCGGCCTGGGGAATCTCACCCAAAAGATCGGAAGCCACATCGAACGGGTCGCTCTCGAACACAATGTTGGAGGGCTTAAGGTCCTGGTGGACAAACGCGCCGTCAAACGCCTCCTGAGCCTGCGCCAGCGCGCCAAAGCACGAGGACACAAGCAGCAGCGTCTGGGCAAACGAGAGGCTGCGTACGCCCGTGGCGCAGGTGCGAACCACGTCGGCAAACGACACGCCCGGAACCATGACGGTCACCACGGCAAGGACGGTATCGTCACCGGGAAGGGCGACGAGTTCGTGAAAGAGCACGCGCGCCAGACCGTGCGAGGACGGCGTGAGGGTGCCGCCGGCATCGGCCTGCACGTCCAGGACACGGCGGAAGAAATCCTCCTGGCGGCGCAGATGAGCGATATCGCTGCGGATGAGTTTGAACGAACACGAGGTGCCGCGCAGGCCGTCCGCCGTGCAGGAACCGACAAAGACCTGCGAGCCGCCCTGCGCGCTCGTGACGAGCTTGAGCCCGTCGACGCCGGCCAGCCTAGCGATCATCCGAACCTTCGCGTCGACCGAAGCCGTCGCGATGTTCTTGTTCTCGGTCGTCTGATCCATCTTGTTAAGCACCTGCCTTTCTTTGCTATCACTACCATGAAGGCAAAAACTCAAATGTTGTTGCGCAACATTGTCAAAAGGCGAAACTTTTTTTGTTTTGCCTGCTTAACGAGGGCAACTGTCAACAAAAAAGCGGCCGGGGACGATGTCCGCGGCCGCGCCGGATTGCGGTATCAAGTTTTACAGGCGCCGAACCCTTTTACCGATTCTTTAGTGGGCCACCGGGGCGGTCTGCTCGCGCAGCACAAAGGTGAGCGCGGCGGCGGCGATGGCGAACAGCGCCGTAAAGATGGGGGTGGTCGCCGCAGAGCCAATAGCACTCATCATGTTGGCGTACAGCAGCTCAAAGGCCAGCACCGAGAGCACCATGAGGCCACAGCCGGCGGGCAGCACGACCTTTAAGCCCTGGGTGAGATAGAGCACGATACCGGCGATCGTGGCGAGCATGCCAAGGGCCCAAAAGGCGGTGACGGCCATCGAGATAAAGGCGATGCCGCCGGAGGAAACCTCGCCGTAGTTGGGGTTGGTAATACCCACGACACGGCCGTGGCCCGAATCGGAATAGTCATCGCCGTAGTAGGAGTCGCTCAGCGAGCTGGCAAGATCGGAAGCCGAGTCGTACATGTCCTGGTAGGTGACGGCAATCTCGCCGGCCTTGCCCAAGCCCCATACGTTGTAGTTGTCGTCAAAACCCAGGCTCGAAGAATAGTCGGTGCTCTGACCGGCGAGCTGGCTCAAGAAATTGGCACCCTGGCTCGCATAGCTCGAGGCCTGCACCACCGTGGGCGAGACGCTAAACCACGGCATAAAGGAGAGGATGATGGCGATGATCGCGAGCGCGCAGGGAATGATGCGGGTAATGGACAGGGCCGGGCGTACGGTAGAGACGGGAGCCGCCGCGTGCATGGCGGGCGCCGCAGCAAAGGCGGGGCCGGGCTGGGGCTGAACGGTAGGTGCGGGCTGAGACGCATGCTGGGGCTGAGCCGGGGCGGCCGCGTGCGCAGGAGCAGCGGTCGCTGCCTGGATCTGTTGGCCGCAAACAGGGCAGAAACGAGCGCCGTCGTCGATCTTGGCGCCACAACCGGGGCAGAACATATCGGGTACCTCCTTGGGGTTAAACAACAGGTCGTGCAGACCTTTAAGGTCCGCACGACCATATTCACCGCTGCCGCCGCAAAGTTGTTGCGCAACTTTCAACTTATTTTTGAAGCTTTGCCCCGTCGTCTCCGTCGAGGTCTAATCTCGCAGGTTAGCCCAGCTTATGACCGCAGTTCATGCAGAAGGCATGGCCTTCGGTCACGGGCGCGCCGCACGCAGGGCACACGGCCGCACCATCGGCAGGAGCAACCTGAGCCTCGACCGACGTGGGAGCCGTCTGGGCCCGGCGAGCCAGCTCGGCCTGGATCTCGGCCATCGACTTACCGCAACCCGAGCAAAACATGACGGACTGCTGCAGGCGGTTGTTGCAAAACGGACAATCGATGAATGCAGAAGCATAGGCCGCCGCCTGCGCTTGGCGCTCGAGCTCGTCGATCTGAGCCTGAAGCTGAGCACGCTCGTTGTCGATTGCGGCGATGCCGTCAAAAAGCTCCTCGCGGCCCTGGCGCAGCTCGGTGTTGTCCTTGGTCGCCTCATATAGGCTGGCACCCAGCTGGCCGGCAAGCTGCTGGCGGCGCTTAAGGGCGTCATTCATCTGGCTCTTGAGCCTGTTAACCTGCAGGGCACGGTTGGCATCCGCAGCCGTACGATCGAACGATGCCTGCATCTCATCAAGAAAACCCATGGTGGGTCCTTTCTCGTCTAGGTATAAGGGCGCAGTGGGCCCCTCTCAAATGCGCCCATCATCGCACAGCGGCAGCACATCTGCACGCAAAACGGTGTTTTTCAACAGTGCCACAACCGCGAATGAGAGAAACTAGCCATATTATTGGACATTGTGCGCGAAAGCGGACGGCAATTGCGCCGTCGTCGCCCGCGCTTCATCACGACCGACACCCAAGGGGGCGAAGATGGACAATCAAGGACAGCAGGAGCTCATCGTACTCGACACGTTTGAGCCCGCGGTTGCCTTTGATCCCGCCAAGCGCGATGAATCGCGCCGCCGCTTCTCGATGTTCCTCGTCCAAAGCGAGGCCGGCCAGGGCGGCACGGGCGTAGTCCAGCGCGCCACCAACACCGCCGGCGAGATCTTTGCCATCAAGCGTCTGCATGTGAGCGACACCACGGACGAGCGCATCGCCGCCGGCATGCGCGCCGTGCTGTTCGAGGAATATCGCAACCAGCTCACCGTCTCGCACCTTAAGGGCTTCCCACGCGTATACGGCTACGGCACCAGCAACGGCGAGCCGCTCATCGTTATGGAATGGGTCGAAGGCTCCACGCTCAAGCACATCACTCCGCAGCTCCCCCACGAGGACGGCGGCGTGCGCGGCGATGCCGTGGCGGCCATCGGCGTGGCCGTGCTCTCCATCCTCAATAACGTACGGCACCTGGATACGGGCGTTGCCCACCGCGACATCTCGCCGCGCAACATCATGGTCGCCACGAGCGAGCGCTCGCTCCAAGACCAGCTCGCGACGCTCGACTTCGACATCCGCCTCATCGACTTTGGCAGCTCCACGGCGCTCAACCCCATCGACCCCACGTTTACCGTGCGCGCCGACGTCTGGCGTGGCGGCACGCCCGAGTACGCGCCGCCCGAGATGCTCACCCACGATATCGCGGGCATCGAGACCAGACGTCTGAGCCCCACCGTCGACATCTATGCGCTCTCGAGCGTGCTCTACGAGCTGTATTGCGGCCATACCCCGTTTAACCTGCAGGCGCTGGGCACCGCATCGCCCTACCGCGTCAAAACCGAAACGGCCTTTGAGGTGCCGCAGGCCCGCACCGCCGCCGATGAGGCGCTCATCAGCATCATCGTGGCGGGACTCGCCGTCGACCAGGAGCGGCGCCCCTCCGTCGAGCAGATGCTCGACTTGCTACGCCGTTGGCAATCGAGCGAGCTGGGCGACTGGCCCACGCCCGAGCCGGTCTGGGGCAGCGGGGCCATGGACGCCCAGACAACCTATATCGGCCCGGGGACAAGCGTCGACGAGCCCGTACCTGCCACGTTCGACACCGCGCAGCCGGTCATGTTTCCGCTGGACGACGACGTCGCCGCTCCGGTCGAACCGTTCGTAGCCGCACCCGATGCCGCTGCCGAAGACGCCCCGCTCGACAACGGGCATCAGGACCGCGCGTCCTATCTGCCCGTGCCGGTTGTGCTCGAGGCCCCCCGAGCGGCCTATGGCGCCGAGGCCGCCGTGTCGGCCGCCGCGTCCATGCCCCCTGCGGCCGATACCGCCGCCCCCGTCGCGCAAAACGCGATCTTCGGTGGTGCGGCGGCAGGCCCTTCCGTCTCCACCGCCTCTGCCGGCTTTTCCTCGGCAGCGTCAGCTGCGCCTACGGCAGGCGCTGCAACCAAGGCCGCCGCATCAGTCTCGCGTCGCGCCTTTTTGGCAGCGGGCGGACTCGCCCTTACCGCACTCGCCGGTGGCGGCGCCTTCCTGCTCACACACAGCTCGAACAGCGGAAGCGACACCGCGGTTGCGGCAGATGCCAAAAGCGAAAATAACTCGTCTAAAAGCAAAAAGGACAGCGACTCCGATTCCTCGAACGACGCTTCGTCATCCAACATCATCAGCGTGGAGATGCGCTATGCCGCCCAAAGCGATGACAAATGGGGTCTGATTGACGACACCGGCGCATGGAAGGTCAAGCCAACCTACAGTGACATGCGCCTCTACGGGGCCGGCCTCGCCGCCGCGCTCGATTCCTCGAGCGGCATGTGGGGCTACGTCGACCAGGACGGAAACTGGGCCATCGAGCCACAGTTCTCGGACACCCGACCCTTCAACGACTATGGCGCCGTCGCCCAAGATGCGCAGACCAGCTTTTGGGGCGTGCTCAACCGCCAGGGCAAGTGGATCGTCGATGCCAAGTACTACGCCATGGGCGATATGGTACTGGGCAACTTTGTCCCCTACCGCTCGAGCAACGAAGAGGACAGCTGGGGCTACATCTACATCAAGACCGGCAAGCGCAACGACGTGCCGCCGACTTTTAGGGGCCTGGGGGGCTGGGACTCGGCAAACGGCTTGGGACCCGCGACACAGGACGGCACCACCTGGGGCTACATCAACGGCTACGGTCAGTGGAAGATCGAGCCGCAGTTTAAAGCCGCCCGTCGGTTTGCCAGCAACCGCGCCGCCGTGCAGTTCGACGACGGCTCGTGGGGTTATATTCTGCCCGACGGCACACGCGCATTTTCCGCCACCTTTGCCGAGGCCCGCGAGTTTGCCAACGGCTGGGCACCCGTCAAGGACCAGGCGACTGGCCTTTGGGGCTGTTCGACGGTGAGCGGCGCCTGGCAGGTCGAGCCCAAGTTCCGTGCCATGGGCGACATCTTCTATACCTCGTCCGACGTCTTTTTGCCCGTTCAGGACAACGAAAGCGGCAAATGGGGTGTGCTCGACGACGCCGGCGACTGGCGCGTTATGCCCAAATTCGATGCGATTATCTAGCGCCTGCGCCCAAGCCCATTTATAACAATGTAAAGACGGCGTTGACGTGCATGTTTTAGTCCGTCTAATCGGATATAGTAGATTGACATGTCAAACTGCATGCAAGTTCGGCCTGCGTGCTGCAACCGCAAGGAGGGGACCAATGGATCGAGAGACACCGCGCTCCGTCATGTTCGACGATCTGCGCAAGTTCGGCGGAATCACCAATCGCGATACCGCTTGGATGCTGCTGCGCTCCACCCCCATGGCCGGTGGCAAAGCACCACGCGACCGCGTGGACGAGCGAACGTTCCTATCGCGCGAGGTTGTTCACGCCCCCGTCGAGCGCCCACGCCCCGAGTTGTTTGCCGATATTACCCAGACGGCCCAAAACATCACCGCCCGCCTTATCGCCAACCTCGGCGGCAGCGAGATGGCTCGCGCCATGGTGGCGGAGCACTACAGCGGCGACGCCGCCGAGGCCATGCGCGAGTCTCTGAGCGCCTATGGGCTCGATGACCGTATCTACCGCAACGCCTGCGACCGTATCGCCGCGCCTGGCACCACGGCCGCCGATTGTGCACTACCGCTGGTCACGCTGTTTGTGGCTTGCGGTTGCCTGTGCGACCCGCAAGCCGCCGTGCAGGTGACCGAGACGCTCATCGCCGACAAGATGGGCGGGCACTTCTCCACCACCGAGCTCAGCGTAGGCGAAGGCTTTACCGCCGCCGTCGAGCCCGAGGTTAAGCATGCCGAGCGCCTGGGGCTTATCCGCATTGTGGGTAACGCCGCCAAGCCTCCGCTGTACCCGCTCAACGAGGGCGAGGGCGGCACCGTGATCGGCTCGCTCGCCACGGGCACCGGCGCCATCACCGATGTCGACCGCGATGTCTCGCGCCGCCATGCACGCGTCTTTGCCAAGGACGGCTACTGGTACGTGCAGGGTCTGGGCTCTACTAACGGCACCGTGCTCATCTCGGGCGCGGATATGTCCCAGCACGTGGTCGAGCCGCCGCGCCACACGCGCAGGCCCGGTGTCGAGTACCCGCCCGTCCCCCTGTGGCACAGCGACACCATTTGTCTGGGTGCCACAACCCGTTTTTTGGTCATGAAACTCGCAATTTAGCATTGTGCCCGGCGCCGTACGTGGCGTACCGGGCACAACGTCTATTTGGAAAGAAGCGGTGCGCTCGCGCCCGCGACACCGCAAGGTAAGGTCACCATGGCAAATACCACTCCGCAGCCCGATTCAACGTCGGTTCTCTTTCAGCTCGAATCGTTCGACACCGCCGCCCCCGTCAATCCCGCCGACGAGGAGCTCGCCAAGCGCCGCTTTATGACACTCATGGTCACGGCCGACCGTTCCTCGCACGGCAACACGGGCCTTGTGCTGCAGGCGCATAACACCTCAAACGAGCGATTCGCCGTCAAAGTGCTCGCGGACAACACGCTCATGCGTGCGCTGGGAACCAATACCCCGTCGCGTACGGCAGACGAATCTGCCATGCATCTGGCAAACACCGCCGCGCTTTTTGAGGAATACCGAAACCTCTGCCGTGTGTCACACTTGCGTGGGTTTCCCCACGTCTACGGCTATGGCACGTGCCAGGGCGAGCCGCTCATCCTTATGGAGTGGATCGAGGGTACGTCGCTCGACAAAGCGGCCAGCATGCTGCCGCACGACGGCGAGGGCGTGACTTGTGCCGCCACCGCATCGGTAGGCTGCGCTGTCCTGGGCACGCTGCTGTCGACCCAGAATCTCGAGACACCGCTTGTACACCGCGACCTGTCGCCCGCGAACATCATGTTCCGCACCAACGAGCTTGGCATCGACGAGCAGGTGCAGGCCCTGGTGTTTAAGCCGTGTCTGGTCGATATGGGTTCCTCGGTTCCGGCCCTGGGCAGCGACACGCTCACGCAGCGCGCCGACATTTGGCGCTATGCCACGCCGGCATACGCCGCACCCGAAATGCTCACTCGCGATATCCCCAACATTGCCGAGCTGCGTCGTTCGCCTGCCGTCGACGTGTACGCCATCGCGAGCATCCTCTACGAGCTCTACAGCGGGCACACTCCCTTTAGGGCCGCCAGGCACCAGACGCAAGAGGTCTGCTCGTACTACCTGCTCAAGACGCAAAATGAGCCGGAGCCGCTCATAGCCCACAAGGGTGACGACCAGGCGTTTGCCGACCTCATCATGTCCTGCCTCGTGACCGACCAGGCATCGCGCCCCACCGAGCGCGAGCTCTACGAGGGTTTGCTGGCATTCGCTCCCGACCTGGGCGAATCGGCCGTAAGCACGCCGGGGCTCTCCAACCAGCCCATCAACATCGATGCCGGCGCGCACCTTAAGGTCGATGTCGCCGGCGACCGCGCCCGAGCGCTTCTTGAGCAGGCCCGGCGCGACGCTATGACCCGCCGCCGTTTTATCCTCGGCGGCGTCGCCGCTGCCGTCGTGGGACTCGGAGCCATTGGCGTCGCCACTCACGGCTTTGGCATTCCCGACTACCTCGACGGCATTCGTGACTCGCTTGACGACTATACCTGGGACCAGCTGCAGGAAATCTCACTCAAGATCAAGGCGGCGAAGAGCGACGCCGAAGCCCGCAAGATCGCCAAACGCTATCATCTGCTCGACGATGACGGTCATATTCCCTTCCCGGGCACCAAGCGCGTCACGCTCACCAACGGGCTGGAGGTCGGCGCACAGCTCGTGGGCATCCGCCACGACGAGCTTCTGGACGGGACGGGCAAGGCCGGACTGACGTTTATGTTCGACGCCGGCATTGCCGAGCGCAACGCTGCAGCCCAACCGTTGAGCGCCGGCTGGGCAGATTGCGAGCTGCGGGAATGGCTCGACGACGACGGCCTTAAGCTGCTGCCCAACGAGCTGCGCGCGCTCATTAAAGGGGTCAAGAAGGTCTCGAACAATGTGGGCGTCGCCAGAAGCGCATCGTGTCTGAGCGAGCTGCCCGCGACCCTTTGGCTTCCCGCCATGGTCGAGCTGTGCGGACTGCAGCCGCCCGAGTCATTTGCTGAAGGCTATCACTACCTGGCCGATATCTACAACGGCGAGGGCGAGGAATATCAGCTGTTCCGCGAGCTTAAGGTGAGTCCATATTCCACCAACTCGACCATGGTGCGCCAGTGGAAGGACAAGGACACCTGTTGGTGGCAGCGCACGGCAAGCCCCGACACGTCCGACGAGAAGGGCACGCTCTACATGAACCGCGTGGGCTACGACGGCGACGTCTTTATGTATGCCACCCCTGCAAGCAAGCCCGACAAGCGGACCTGCGTGATTCCCGGATTCTGTATCTAGGGGCTGCGGGCTGCGGCAGGCGGGACCGGCTCCCGACGTTTGTCTCGATCTGTAACATCTACTCGGCAAAACCGGGTCTAGACGTTACAGATTGAGATATTGAGGCCGCTGCCAACTTCAATACTATTTGCGAATCCTCGTCTTAAGGACAAAGGCGCAGGCAGCAAGGCTCACGACGCAGAACAAAACCAGAATCCCCCACGAGCTCAGCAGGTGCGGCAAGACAAAGTCGTACGCCGCCTCCCATTTGTGCTTGTAGATCTGCTCCGTGATGTTCTCGTTCTCGCGATAGATCTTAAAGTCGAGTTTGTTGAGTCGAGCGGTGGTACCGAACGCCTCCATGCCCCAACGGCAGTTGACAAACGCGCTGACCGACTTGGCCGCGCCCTTGAGCTCAAAGACCAGCCCGCTAAATAGAATCTGCGGCATGATCAGGATGGGCGCCACTGCGATGGCGCGGTCGGCGCTGGTAAACAGCGCACTCACAAACAAGCCCAAGTTCATGGCACTGAGCGTAATCAGCAGCACCGTAACGAACAGCTCGAGCGGACCATTGATGAGCGTGTATTTTGGCACGCCCTCAAACGCCACGAACACACCCGTCAGCATGGCAGACTGCAGCACGCAAAGCGCGCCCAGCACCAAAACCTTGCTGGCAAGATAGGCGCCCAGACCCATGCCACCGGCATACTCGCGTTTAAGAATCGTACGTTCCTTGCAGATCTCCTGCACCGAGTTGAGGATGCCAACCCAAAATGCCGCACACGCGAGCGAAAACAGACAGGACTTGGTCGATTCGTAGACATCGAAACAGTCATGCCCCGCCACGGCGCAGATCAAGGCGCCCAACAGCGGCGCCTGCAGCAAAAGCAATGCGAGGCGGGCATGGTCGTTTAGGACCAAATGGGCATAACGGCGCGTGAGGGTAACCGCCTGCGAGACAAACGAAGGCGAACGGCGTGGCTGTGGAGCCGTATTGGAAGCCGGTGCGCCAAGCGCTCCCGATCCGCCGCGGTTATCCTGACGGCGGCTCGCAAAGTAGTTTGCCCAGCCCACGGGATCTTGGGCGATGAGCCCAAACACATCGGTAAAGTCATCGACGCCAAAGAACGCGCGGGCCTCGCTGGGCGAACCCTCAAAGCACAACACGCCTCCCGCGCCCATAAAGATGACGCGATCGCACAAGTCGATGCTCTGCGTAGTATGCGTGACGACCACGACGGTTCGACCGCCGCGAGCAAGCGACGACAGCTTTTTCATCAGGCTTTTCTCGATACCGGGGTCGAGGCCGCTCGTAGGCTCGTCCAAAAAGAACAGACGAGGATCGGCGAGCATCTCGACGGCAATGGACGCACGCTTGCGCTGGCCGCCCGAAAGCGAGCGAATGTACTGGTCGGCGAAGGGGGCAAGCTCAAGCTGGGCCAAGATGTCGTAGCAGCGCTGCTCGCGCTCCTGCGGGGTCGAGTCGGGCGTCATACGTAGGTCCGCGGCATAGCGCAGCATATCGATAAGGCGCAGGTCGTCGTAGACAATATCCTGCTGCGGCACATAACCGATGCCGTTTTTGAGGATGCCGTAGTTGCGGTAGAGGTCGACCCCGTTAACGCGAACCGATCCGCTCACGGCAGGATCGGTTCCGTTGAGCTCGTTGAGCAGCGTCGATTTGCCCGCGCCCGAGCCACCCAGAATGGCAACGAACTCGCCGCGTTTGATACGCAGCGAGACGTGGTCGGTAGTCGTACGCGACCCGCCGCGAACGCGACGAATCTGCACCAGGTCACGCGCCTCGACCTCGACGCCGGCATTAGCGCAACCGCAGACAAGTGCGTCGCCCGTGTAGACGGCGGTCGCGTTGGCAATCTGGATAACATCGCCGCGCTGCAGAACGCGGCTGCCCTGCAGCAGAGAGCCGGCGACATACGTACCGTTAAAGCTGTTAAGATCGGTGACCTGCCAAGTCTGAGCGTCGAGACGCATAAGGGCAGCATGTCGCGCCGACACGGAAGGCGTACCAAGAATCAGGTCGTTGCTCGCAGCGCGGCCGATCGACAGCGCATTGTAGGAGTTGAGGTCAACGGCGCGCCACGTGGCCTCCTCGTAGCTCAGCATCAGCATGATGCTGTCGTAATGGCGCGATGCAATGTTGCCGATGATTGCGACGTCGCCCGGCGCGAAGGGCGTCGCGGTCGTCTTGATGCCGTTGACGTAGATGCCGTTAGTCGAGCCGTTATCTTGGATGTAGCACATACCGCCCTGCAGCAAAAACGAACCGTGCAGGGATGAGACGATGCCGTAGCTCGACGCGAAGCAGATGTCATTTTGCGTCGAAGCACCAAAGGACACATACTGCTTACCAAAGCTCAACAGGTCGACCTCGAGCAGCACGCGGCTGCCCTCGATCACCGTAAGATACAGCTGGGGGCTGTGTTCCAAAAATGAGCTCATATCCAGCAGCATTGTTCCGGTGTTGCCCGTAGGTCTCGGTTGCTCCATGTCTCGTCTCCCCCATGCACCGCACGCAGCGGCCTTCAATATCTTTACTGAAGAACAGATTAAGGAGGAAGGCGACATAGTTGTTGCGCAACATGACGGGAGTCTGGATCTTTTTTACAGGTCGAGGCGCGGCCCGGCGGCTGATTTGTCTCGATCTGTAACAGTAAGAGGTCGTTTTCCCCGCTAGATGTTACAGATTGAGACGAAAGACGAGGATGGCGCACCAACCCAGCAGTCGGTTTCCCCTGCAATGGAATGTCATACATTTTTTCTCCTCACTAGACACCCCCAGGGGGTATGGGTGTATAGTATCGGTTGGTTAACAATTCGAACACCGAACTACAGAAAGGAGAAGCCATGGCTCAAGATAAGTTTGACGTGGGCGGCATGACGTGCGCCGCCTGCCAGGCGCACGTGGATCGTGCCGTGAGCAAGCTCGACGGCGTACAAAGCGTCGCGGTCAACCTGCTCGCCGGCTCCATGCTGGTCGACTACGACCCCGCGCAGGTCAGCCCCGATGACATCTGCATCGCCGTCGATCGCGCGGGTTATTCGGCCTCGCCTGTCGGCACGGGCACCGATGCCGCCAACTCAAGTGGCAACGCGCAAGCCAGGTCCGGCGCCGCCCATATGGAGTCGCCGACCAAAAAGTTGGAGGCCGCCGCCTCCGCCATGCGCACCCGCCTCATCGTCTCGATCGTATTCCTCATCCCACTGTTCTACATAGGCATGGGGCACATGCTCGGCTGGCCGCTGCCCGGCATCTTCACCGACCACATCCACAGCATGACGCTCGCCCTCACCGAGCTTGTCCTGCTCATCCCCATCGTCTATGTCAACGACGCGTACTTTATCAACGGCTTCAAATCACTCGTGCACGGCGCGCCCACCATGGACGCTCTCATCGCCGTAGGCGCCACCGCGTCGATTGCCTGGTCGCTCTACGCCATGTTCATCATGGCCGACCAGCTGGCCACAGGTCAGGTGCACGAGGCTATGATGACGGGCATGGACAATCTGTATTTTGAGAGCGCGGGCACGATCCTGTCGCTCGTCACCGTGGGCAAATACCTCGAGACGCGCAGCAAGTCCAAGACCGGCGGCGCTATCGAGGCGCTCATCGACCTAGCACCCAAGACCGCGACCGTCGTTGCCGATGACGGCACCGAGACCACCGTCGACGTCGACAGTATCCTTCCCGGCCAGGTCCTGCGCGTGCGCCCCGGCGAGTCCATCCCCGTCGATGGCGTGGTGCTCGAGGGCGCCTCCGCCGTAGACGAGAGCGCGCTCACCGGCGAATCCATCCCTGTGGAGAAAACCGTCGGCGACACCGTCAACGCCGCCACGGCCAACCGCACCGGCTCGTTTACCTTCCGCGCCACACGCGTGGGAGCCGACACGTCACTTGCCAAGATCATCCAGCTCGTCGAGGACGCCAATGCCACCAAGGCGCCTATCGCCCGCCTGGCCGATAAGGTCGCCGGCGTGTTTGTGCCCGTGGTGTTTGTGATCTCGGCCGTGACCTTTGCGGTGTGGATGGCACTGACCGGCAGCGTGGACGAGGCGCTCACCTCCGCGGTGGCTGTGCTGGTGATCAGCTGTCCGTGCGCACTGGGTCTGGCCACGCCCGTCGCCATTATGGTGGGCACCGGCAAGGGCGCCGAGATGGGCATTCTGTTTAAAAGCGCCGAAGCGCTGGAGAACCTGCGCAGCGTGGGCACCGTGGTGCTCGATAAGACGGGCACGGTCACCCGCGGCAAGCCGGCCGTGACCGATATTGTGGTTGCCGCGCGCGCTGACGGCTCGCCCGCCATGAGCGAAAAGGCGCTGCTCAAGCTGGCTGCCGCGCTGGAGCGCTCGAGCGAGCACCCGCTGGCAGAGGCGATTATGGCCGAGTGCGAGGCGCGCGGAATCGTGGCACGCATGGTCGAGGACTTTGCCGCCGTGCCTGGACGAGGCGTCACGGCGCGCGAGGGGCAGAATGTCATCGCAGCCGGCAACGTGCACCTGATGAACGAGCTGGGCGCGGAGGTGCCCGCCGGCGTTGCCGAGCAATTTGCCACCGAGGGCAAAACGCCGCTGTTCTTTGCCAAGAACGGCGAGCTTGTCGGCACCATCGCCGTGGCTGACGAGGTCAAAGAGACGAGCGCCGAGGCCATCACCGCGCTCCGCAAGCTCGGCGTCGATGTGCGCATGCTCACCGGCGACAACCGCGTGACGGCCGAGGCCATCGCCCGCCGCGTGGGACTGAGCAGCGAACAGGTCATCGCCGACGTCCTGCCTGCCGACAAGGAACGCCACGTGCGCAAACTGCAGGATGCAGGCGGCAAGGTCGCCATGGTGGGCGACGGCATCAACGACTCCCCCGCCCTGGCGCGCGCCGACGTGGGCCTTGCTATCGGCACCGGCGCCGACATCGCCAAGGAGGGAGCCGACGTGGTACTCATGCGCAGCGACCTCATGGACGTCGCCCGCGCCATCGAGCTTTCACGCGCCACGATCTGCAACATCAAGCAGGACCTGTTCTGGGCACTGTTCTACAACGGCATCGGCATTCCGCTGGCGGCGGGCGTGTTCTTCCCGCTCACCGGATGGCAGCTCTCGCCGATGTTTGGCGCCGCGGCCATGAGCCTGTCGAGCGTGTGCGTCGTAAGCAATGCGCTGCGCCTGCGAACCTTTAAGCCCAAAGTGGCAAAATAGGCTCACCATTAAGTCCATTTAGAACGGGTTTTCCAGGTGCCCGAGATTGACCTGAAAGAGGAGCGACGCGTACTTTGGTACGCGAGCGACGGCTTGAAGATCAAGGTCGAGTGCCTGGGAAAGCCGACACAACAGAGAGGAATACCCATGCGTTACACAATTAAGACTTCGGGCCTCATGTGCGGCCACTGCGACGCCACTGTCGAGACGGCACTGCTCAACATGGCAGGCGTGACCGACGCCGACGCCGACCACGAGACCCAGACCGTACAGGTTGAGTGCGCCGACACCGTGACCGCTGAGCAGCTCGCTGCCGCCGTCGAGGGCGCCGGCGAGAAGTTCCACACCCTGTCCGTGACCGCCGCGTAGCAGCTACCAGAGGCATTCGATCCCATCGACCAGAAACGAGGACCCGCCATGATGGCAGACCATAAATCGGTGACCCGCATGCTCAAGACGGCACGCGGTCAGATCGACGGCATCCTACGGATGGTCGAGGAGGACCGCTACTGCGTCGATATTTCCACGCAGCTCATGGCAACGCAGGCGCTCATCGCGCGCATCAACGCCGATGTGCTCAAGGCTCACATTGAGGGTTGCGTGACCTCGGCCATCGAATCGGGCGATGAGGAACTCAAGGCCACCAAGCTCGCCGAGATCGAACGCGTCGTCGACAAACTCGCCAAGTAATTGGTGCAAGGGGGACAGGTACGTTTGCACCACATTGGTGCAGATTAACCTGTCCCCCTTGCACCAAATCGGGTATAAGGGCGTGCAGCATATCGAATGAAAGGCAATGTGCATGAATGACTTTATGAAGGGTCGCAACGGCGCCGATGAACTCACCATCGTGATGGGCTTTGCCGGAATCGTCATCGCGATGATCGGATCGATGGCCCGTATCCAGTGGCTCAGCTGGATCGCCATCGCCGTAATCGTGCTCGGCGTGCTGCGCGGCCTGTCCAAAAACATCGACGCGCGCCGCAAGGAGAACGATGCCTTTGTGACGGCGACCGCAAACGTCCCCGGCCTAGGCAAGTTCGTCGCCAGCTTGGGCGGCGGCGCCGCAGCTGCCAACGCCTCGCGCGCGGCCGGCACCAGCAAAGAGGACCTGGAGCGCGCCAAGCGAACAGCCAAGAAGATGTGGAAGGGCCGCAAGACCACTGCGTACCTTAAGTGCCCTAACTGCGGTCAGATGCTGTCCGTCCCCAAGGGCAAGGGCAAGATCCGCGTCACCTGCCCCAAGTGCCACGCCAAGATGGAGACGCGCTCCTAGCAGCTACAGCATAGGAAAATAAAAGCCGAGGCCTCGTGTTGAGACCTCGGCTTTTTGCATGCGGCAACGGAGCTGTCCCTTTGTCTCGTCTAAGCTACGCCGTCGCGGGCGAGCTCCTCGGCCAGCGCCTCGGCCGGCATGGCCATAATCGCGTCGAGCTCGGCGTCCACCTCGAGAATACGCTTCACCTTGAGTTTGCGCACCAGATTGCCGCGGCACATCACGTGCATTGGCTCACGCAGAGCACACAGGTCATCGAGCGGGTTCTCGCGCGTCACCAAAATGTCGGCCGCCTTGCCGCACTCGATCGTACCGGTCTCGTCACCCAGCCCCAGCAGCTCGGCATTGACCTGCGTGGCTGTATGCAGTGCGAAGGCATTGCTCACGCCCACGTACTTGGCAAAATAGGCCACCTCGCGCCACATGTCGTACTGCGTCACGAACGGGCAGCTTGAGTCCGTGCCCAAGCCCACCTTAACGCCGGCATCCAGCGCCGCACGAGCACTCTCAATAATGCCCGAGCACACGATGTCGCCGTTCTTCTTTTGCGTGTCGGTCGAATGGGTCTTTTCCGGGTCGAGCAACACAAACGGTAGCGCCGGGCTGATCGTGCAGGTAACGCTCGGCGCGCGCCCCTCGAGCTGCGTGCCCGCGGCGCCGCGGTACAGCTCCAGAATCTCAGGCGTCAGCGGAGCGCCGTGCTCGATTGTGTCGACGCCGGCCTGAAGCGCTGCCTTCACACCTTCGGTGCTCTCGACATGGGCCATGACCGGAAGCCCCGTATCGTGCGCCGCCTTGCACGCCGCCGCGGCGACATCGACCGGCATGCGCAGCACGCCCGGCTCGCCTACTTCGGTCGCGTCGAACACGCCACCCGTCACGAACAGCTTGATGACATCGGCACCGCGCGCATACAGATCGCGCACCTGTTCGGCCGCCTCGGCGGGGGTATTGGCGACCTGCGCGAACAGCCCCGCACCATGGCCGCCCGGCACCGTGACGCCCGTTCCCGGCGTCACCAGACGCGGACCCTGATACTTGCCGGCGTCGATAGCGTTGCGCACGGCGATGTCGGCAAACAGCGGGTCGCCCGCGCCGCGCACCGTGGTCACGCCGCTTGCCAACTGTTGCTGGGTACTGCCTTTGAGGATGTGGCGAACGATGGCGCGGCCCACGGGATTGTCGAGCTTCTTCATCAACGCGCCCGCATCACCCGCCGAGACCGGCTTGCCCGAGCCGCACAAATGCACGTGCATATTGATGAGGCCCGGCATGAGATACGCCCCTGCCAGGTCGATGACCTCGGCCCCCGCCGGAGCTTGGGCCACAGCGCTCGGTCCCATCCAGGTGATGATGCCACGCTCGACGGCCACGGCCATATCGGGCTGCGGCTCCATATGTTCCGAACCATCCAGAACGGTCGCATTGATAAACAACGTGGAACGATCGGCAGTCGCCATATCGAGCTCCTCCCTCGCGATTAACTTGAACATTTGTCCATTATTACCCAGCGCGGCAGGATTGCTGCAGACATATCGGTTAACGGAGAAAGGAGGAGATGCGGGGAACGGAATGCACTGCAGTCCCACCCTAGCGACATCCGGGAAATGTCTCAATCTGTAACAGTTGGGTCGAATTTTGGCCGTTAGATGTTACAGATCGAGATATTCTCCAGCCCTGTCGTCAAACGTCTAAATCTGTAACAGGTGGACAGGTTTTCGGCCTCTAGATGTTACAGATTGAGATCTTTTAGCGGCAGCCAACCTTCTGTCTCGATCTGTAACAGTTGCGAGGCCAAACGGCCCCTTGTTGTTACAGATCGAGACAAACTCGGCAGGAACAACCACATCCGCGTCAGTTGCACCCCTTAGCGCCCATACCACTGCCGTCTCCATTCCTCCGCCAGATCGGCCCACTGCGGAATTCCCGCCAGTCTCATCTTTTCAGCCAGCTTCCCCGGGTTCTTAAGTTCATCAAACGTAAACCGAAGCACCTTGTGTCCGAGCATTGTCAGATGGGACTCCCGCTGACGTTCTGCCACGAATGGGTCGACCGACTCCCGACCCCCGTCCTTCTGTAAGGAATACTTCCCCTTTCCGTCCAGCTCGCCAATCACGCACGTCCCGTCCTCGAGCCTCCAGAAATAATCGACCCGAAACATCTGGCTCGAATCGAGTGGATCACGGAACTCCACCTGCAACCCCGGCACCGGAAACCCATACGCGATAAAAAATGCCCGAAAACGAGACTCGCCGCCGTTTTCGGACAGCCCGTCCGCATACGACGCGATTACCTGCGCTCTGCGATACCCGCGCTTACCTTCACAATCCATACGAAGCCGCTCACAAAAGTCATCGCGCGATTCGCCCTTTGCTCGCAACGCAGAATCGGCAATCGCCAGGCCATACGAAAACGGCGCGCGCAGCAGACAATCCTCTACCGTGCGCCAAAACGGCGTCACCTGCACGCCGTCGACTTGTTCAAGTGCACCCGCCGCCTGCGGACGCAACAGCCGGCATCCCGCACTCAGCGGCACCGAGCAACCTGTCTTGACCAAGTAACGCGGCCCGAGCAGATCATTCGGCACCTCCAGACCCCACAAAAGTGCCGCGTCATAACCCCAAAACGCCCAATCGGGATGAAACTCTGCAAGCCCTTTGATGGTACGCAGCACTCGCTCCGCCGGCGTCGGCGCATCCCAATCATGTTGAAAGCAGAACAAATACGGCTCGGGCTCCACAATATCATCGGTTCCCACATGACGCCGCAGCCACATGAGCTCGGCATGGTCGTGCGTCACAAGCAGCACACCTTGTTCAGCCGCCTCCGTGAGCCTGGCAAGCATCCTATTCCGCGCCAAGGTGTTACGTGTTGCATGTTTGTGTTTAAGAACGGTATTAGACACTTTCATCACCACCGCATCGGAGAAATGGACCGCCGCCGCTGTTGCCGCCGCCGACAAACGTCTTGATCTGTAACAGTTACGAGCACAAGCAGCCGCCAAACGTTACAGATCGAGACATTCGTGCAGCATTGCACCTCTTTGTCTCAATCTGTAACAGGAAGACCAACTTTTGGCCTGTAGACGTTACAGATTGAGACATTCCCCCAGCCAGATGCCAAACGTCTCAATCTGTAACAGGTAAACCGGTTTTTTGTCCCTAAACGTTACAGATCGAGACATAAAGGCAGAAGGCAAGGCAGGCGACAACTGCCCATCCCCTACTCCCATTCCTGCTCGTAAATGTTGAGCGACTTTACGTAGCGCCCCTGGGCACCCATGATGTCGCGGACCAGCCGTAAGAAGAAGCTGATGCACGAGGTGTCGAAACCGTCCTCTAGGTCCTCGGGATGCACCGCGCCCGGCCCGTCGACCGCCGTGTCACTCAGGCGCGCGATGTCATACAGGTAGAGCTGTCCCGCCGTCAGCCAGACATCGTCGACACAGGCGAGGCGCACCGCAATCGCGCCGTCGCTCCAATGCTCCTTTTGCACGATATGCGGGTCGTAGACATCAAAGCGATGATCGGTGCGCGTGTCCTTCAGCACGACCATGCCGGACGCAGGATCCTTGTCCAAAATGCCAAAGCGCGAGAAATGCTGCGTGTCACGCACCTGCTTAAGTCGCCCAAGCGAAGCAGGAGAAATTAACGCTGGCGGCTCGTCAACATACAGCTCAAGCAGCGTCGCACCATGATAATAGGGGCGCTCAAAGAGCAGCCAGTCGGTAAACGCCATGTTGTAGGCCAAGATTTCGCTTTGCGAAGGCTCCTCGCAATAGCTGAGCCACGGGTCGACAATAATTTCGAACTGCTCACGCGCCGGCTCTAAAAACTGGAACTTCCGCAGCATCCAAAAGTGAGCCATGTCGGCAATATCGTTGCCGACGGCTTCGGCCAAACGCGCTCGATTGCAAGCCTGGTCAGTCATGGCGTCCTCCTCAAATCGATGGGCCTCGATTTGAGCTTACGAGGAGGTCATATGCTCACGGCCAGCGCGAACGAAACGGGGCCTCGACTGCAAACCAAATGCTGACCAAATGCTTGACGGAATGCTTGACCGAATATGCGCGCTGGAACAAAACCGCAGGTAGACATAGATAAATATACAGAGATTTTAAGCCGATCGGCCGCAGCCATCACGAAAACAGCAAAGCGCCGCGAGCTCACACGTCAGCAAATGAGCAGCTAGACGTCGACAAACGAGCAAAACACTCGCAAACCCGCAAGGAGTGTCCCCGGATGCCGACACATAAGGAACGTCCCCAGCTGCCGGCACTTGGGGACGATCCTTATGTGCCGGCCGTTGGGGACAGCCCTTGTTGATTCGATTGTGGGCGACTACCTTACAGCGCCAGCGCGTCGGCGACTTCGGCGGCGCAGGCCAGGGCATCGGCCATGGCACTCACCACGAGTGAGCTGCCGTTGCGGGCGTCACCGGCCACGTACACCGGTGCGGTATCCGCGGCGACACCGTCGACACGGGCCGCAAGGTGCGAACCCTCGGCAGCCATCACCGGCAGCGGACGGCCAGCGGAGGCAACGGGCACGCCGACAGCGTCGAACACGCTGTGCTCGGGACCCGTAAAGCCACAGGCGGTGAGCACCAGCTGCGCCGGCACCTCGTGCTCGGAGCCCGCGATGCGTTCCGGCTTGCCGGCCGACCAGTCCAGATCGACCACGCGCAGCCCCGCTGCCGCACCCTTCTTGTCCAGCAGCACCTCGAGGGTATCCACACCCCAGGCGCGCATCTCACCGCCCATGGCGTCAATGGCCTCCTGCTGGCCATAGTCGGTTTTCTTAACGTTGGGCCACTGCGGCCAGGGGTTGCTCGCCGTACGCTTATCGGGCGCCGCCGGCAAGAACTCAAACTGGCGCACGCTGCGCGCACCCTGACGCACCGCGGTACCCACGCAGTCGTTGCCGGTATCGCCGCCGCCAATGACCACGACGTCCAGGCCGCGTGCGTCAATAGCGGGCTCGCCGCCGTCGAGTACCGACACGGTCGAAGCCGTCAGGTAGTCCACCGCGTACACCACGCCCGGAGCATCCACGTTCGCAGCCGAAAGCCCGCGCGGGGCACGAGCACCAGCAGCCACCACGACAGCGTCAAAGCCATCGAGCTTGGCTGCCACCGCAGGGTCCGTCACATCGGCGCTCAGCTCAAACACAATGCCCAGTTCGCGCATGAGCACCACGCGACGCTCGACCACGGACTTCTCGAGCTTCATATTGGGAATGCCGTACATGAGCAAACCACCCGGACGGTCGTCACGCTCAAACACCGTCACGCGCGCGCCGCGACGCGCGAGCTCCCATGCTGCCACCAGACCAGCAGGACCGGAGCCCACCACGGCAACCGTGGGTGCGCCCTCCCCCGCCGGCTCAAAGCGACGCGGACCGCCATTTGCCCATTCGTGGTCGCTGATCGCACGCTCGTTGTCATGAATCGTCGTGGGCTGGCCATCGACCGAACCCAGGTTGCACGCGGCCTCGCACAGCGCCGGGCACACGCGACTCGTGAACTCGGGCATGGGCGATGTGAGCGACAGGCGCTCGGCAGCCTCGTCCCAGCGACCGCGGTACACCAGCTCATTCCACTCGGGAATCAGGTTGTGCAGCGGGCAGCCACTTGGGCGCGCCTTGCCAAAACTCGCGCCCATCTGGCAAAACGCCACGCCGCACATCATGCAGCGGCTCGCCTGGGCACGACGTGCATCGTCATCGAGCTCCACGTACAGCGGATCAAAATCATGGCTGCGCTCCTCCACGGGGCGAAGCTCGTGGGTCACGCGATCGATATCAAGAAAAGCACCGGGCTTACCCATGGCACTTACGCCTCCTTCTTGGTCGAAGCAACAGAATCGGTAGCGGCCACAGGCGTAACACCCGCGCCAGCCGCACCGCCCGCGACATCAAAGCGAGCGACATCCGCGGCGCTCGCGCGACCGGTCACGATGTCAAACGCCAACTCCTCGGCCTGCGCATGCGTCTTGCCCACGGCCTCGGCCGCAGCGACAATCGCCAGCACGCGCTCGTACTCGGTCGGAATGACCTTCACAAAGTGCTTGCTCATCGAGTCGAAGCTGTAGAGCAGCTTAATGCCGCGCGGGCTCTGCGTCGCGTCCACGTGCTCTTGGATGAGCGCACGAATCTGCGCCAGCTCGTCGACCGTCGGGGCCTTGAGCTCCACGCTCTCATGGTTCACGCGGGCGTCGAGCGTGCCGTATTGGTCAAAGACATAGGCCACGCCGCCCGTCATGCCGGCGGCAAAGTTCTGCCCGACCTCGCCCAGGATGAGCGCCAGACCGCCCGTCATGTACTCGCAGCCATGGTTGCCGCAGCCCTCGACCACCACGGTGGCACCGGAGTTACGCACGGCAAAACGCTGGCCTGCCAGGCCGTTAATAAAGCCGCGGCCGCTCGTGGCACCAAAAAACGCAACGTTGCCCACGATGATGTTCTCGTCGAACTTGTAGGTCGCATGCGGGTTGGGGCGCACCGACACCTCGCCGCCCGAAAGGCCCTTGCCAAAGTAATCGTTGGCGTCGCCGCACACGTTGAGCGTAATGCCACGCGGCAGGAAGGCACCAAAGCTCTGACCAGCCGAACCGTCGCAATCGATGGTGATGGAGCCGGCGGGCAGACCCTCGGGATGCGCCTTGGTCACCGCGTTGCCCAGGATAGTGCCCACGCAGCGGTTGACGTTGGCGATATCGGCGCGGAAGCGAATCGGACGCAGGTGCGCACGGGCATCGGCCGTATAGGGCACAAACAACGTGGAGTCGAGCGTCTTGTCGAGCTCGCTGTCCGCGGCCATCTGCGGCAGGAAGTGGCGACCGTCGGCACCCGGGATATGGGCACCGAACTCGCAGGTCGCGCTCGCCAGCACGGGCGACAGATCGAGCAGGTTGGCCTTGCGGTTGCCCGGGACCTCGATCTGGCGCAAGCACTCGGGATGGCCGACCATCTCGTCGACGGTGCGGAAGCCCAGGCTCGCCATGACCTCGCGCAGCTGCTCGGCAACAAAGAGCATAAAGTGCTCAACGTGCTCGGGCTTGCCGCGGAAGCCATGACGCAGGCGGCAGTTTTGCGTCGCGATGCCGGCCGGGCAGGTGTCCTGCTGGCAGTCGCGCTGCATGAGGCAGCCCATGGAGATGAGCGGCATGGTCGCAAAGCCAAACTCCTCGGCGCCCAGCAGGCAGGCGACGGCAACATCGGTGCCGTCCATGAGTTTGCCGTCGGCCTCGAGCACCACGCGCGAGCGCAGGCCGTTTTGCAGCAGCGTCTGCTGGGCCTCGGCAAGGCCAAGCTCCAGCGGCAGTCCCGCATGCCAGATAGAGTCGCGCGCAGCGGCACCCGAGCCGCCATTGTGGCCGCTGATCAAGATCTTGTCAGCAGCACCCTTGGCCACACCGGTGGCGATGGTGCCGACGCCGGCCTCACTGACCAGCTTGACCGACACGCGCGCGCCGGGGTTGGCGTTCTTAAGATCGAAGATCAGCTCTGCCAGGTCCTCGATGGAGTAAATATCGTGGTGAGGCGGAGGCGAGATCAGGCCGATGCCGGGCGTGGACTGACGGACCTCGGCGATCCAGGGGTAGACCTTCTTGCCGGGCAGGTGACCACCCTCGCCGGGCTTGGCGCCCTGGGCCATCTTGATCTGAATCTCGAAGGCGCTGCACAGGTAGCGGCTCGTCACGCCAAAGCGTGCGCTTGCTACCTGCTTGATCGCGGAGTTCTTGGAGTCGCCGTTAGCCAGCGGGGTCTCGCGACGCGGATCCTCGCCGCCCTCGCCGGAGTTGGAACGGCCGTGCAGGCGGTTCATGGCGATGGCCATGCACTCGTGTGCCTCTTTGCTGATGGAGCCATACGACATGGCGCCGGTGTTAAAGCGGCGGACGATGTTGAGCGCGGGCTCCACCTCGTCGAGCGAAACCGGCGTACGGCCGCTGGCATCAAAGTCCAGCAGGTCGCGCAGGCGCACGGCACGGCCGGTGCGGTGCAGGCGGGCGCTGTACTCCTTAAAGGTGTCGTAGCTGTCCTCACGGCAGGCGGTCTGCAGCAAGTAGACAGTCTGCGGATCGATGAGGTGATCCTCGCCGCCGAGTGGGCGCCACTTGGTCAGACCCAGCGTGGGCAGCTGATCGGGAGCCGGGCTCTTAAGGATAGCGAGCGCAGCGTCGTAGCGCTCGTTTTGCTCGCGCTCAACGTCCTCGACGCCCATACCGCCCACACGGCTCACCGTGCCGGCGAAGTACGCGTTGACGAACTCCGGTGTAAAGCCCACGGCCTCGAAGATCTGCGCCGAATGGTAGCTCTGCACCGTGGAGATGCCCATCTTGGACATGATGGAGACGATGCCGGCGGTCGCAGCCTTGTTGTAGTTGGCGATGCCCTGCTCGGCCGTCACGTCCAGGTCGCCGCGTGCCGCCAGATCGCGGATGCACGCGTGTGCGTTGTACGGATAGATGCCGCTCGCGGAGTAGCCCACCAGAGCCGCAAAGTCGTGCGGGGACACGGCGTCGCCGCACTCCACCACGATGTCGGCAAAGGTACGCACGCCGGCGCGGATCAGGTGGTTGTGCACGCAGCCCACGGCGAGCAGCGACGGCACGGGCACCTCACCCGCAGCGGCACGATCGCTCAACACCACGATGTTCACGCCGTCGCGGACCGCAGCCTCAACGTCCTCTGCAAGCTGCTTGAGCGCAGCCTGCAGCGCGCCCTCGCCGGCATCGCGGCGGTAGACGGCACGGAAACGGCGGGTCTTAAAGCCCACGCGGTCGATGGCGCAGATGCGGTCAAACTCTTCCTCACTCAGCAGCGGACGCTCCAAGCGCACCAGCTGGCAGGCCGTACGGGAGTCCTCGAGCAAGTTGCCGTGGTTGCCCAGGTAGAGCGTGGTCGAGGTGACCATATGCTCGCGAAGGGCGTCGATGGGCGGGTTCGTGACCTGAGCGAACAGCTGATAGAAGTAGTCGAAGAACGAACGCGTCTTCTTGGACAGACAAGCCAGCGGCGCGTCGATGCCCATCGAGGCGAGCGGGGCCTTGCCCTGCTGGGCCATGGGACGCACGACCTCGTCGACGTCATCCCAGTGATACCCGAGCTTAGCCATGCGCACGGCGGCGGGTACCTCGGCGTCCTCGGCGGGCGTTGCCGCGGCAGGCCTATCGAGCACGTCGACGGTCAGCGTCTCCTCGGCAATCCAATCACGGTAGGGCTTTTCCTTGGCGTAACGGGCGCGCAGCTCGTTGTTGTAGATGACGCGCCCGCGGGCAAAATCGACCTCGAGCATCTGGCCCGGCCCCAGACAGCCGCTCGTCAGGATGTTCTCGGGGCTCACCTCGATGGTGCCCACCTCGCTTGCCAGCATAAAGCGACCGTCGCGCGTCACATAATAGCGGGCGGGACGCAGGCCGTTACGGTCGAGGGCGGCGCCCAGGGTACGGCCATCGGTAAAGGCGATAGCGGCAGGACCGTCCCACGGCTCCATGAGCATGGACTGGTAAGCGTCGTAGGCGCGGCGCTCCTCACTCAGGTTGTCGTTGTGGTCCCACGGCTCGGGCAGCAACATGGACGCGGCACGCGTGAGCGGACGGCCGTTCATGACCAAAAACTCGAGCACGTTGTCCAGAATCGCGGAGTCGGAGCCCTCGCGGTTGATGATAGGCATCACGCGCTCAAGGTCGTGCTGCAGCACGGGGCTGTACAGGTTGGGCTCGCGGGCGCGGATCCAGTTGACGTTGCCTTTGAGGGTGTTGATCTCGCCGTTGTGGATGATAAAGCGGTTGGGGTGCGCGCGCTCCCAGCTGGGCGTGGTGTTGGTGGAGTAGCGCGAGTGGACGAGCGCCACGGCCGTCTTGACGGCGGCGTCGTTGAGGTCGATGAAGAAGCGGCGCATCTGCGTGGCGACCAGCATGCCCTTGTACACGATGGTGCGCGAGCTCATAGAGCACACATAGAAGATCTTGTCGCACAGGGCAAACTCGGCGTCGGCCTTCTTCTCGATGGTGCGACGGCACACGTACAGGCGACGCTCAAAGGCATCGCCGGCGGGCGTGTCGGCGGGGCGGCCCAGGAAGGCCTGCAAGATGGTGGGCATGCAGGCGCGCGCCGTCTCGCCCAGGTCGTGCGGGTCGACCGGCACCTCGCGCCAAAAGAGCAGCGGCACGCCGGCCTCGGCGCAGCCCTCCTCAAACACGCGGCGGGCATCCTCTACGCCCTTGTCGTCCTGCGGGAAGAACAGCATGGCCACGCCATAGTCGCCCTCTGCCGGCAGAATCTGGCCGCACTTTTGAGCCTCTTTACGGAAAAAGTGATGCGGAACCTGGAACAGGATGCCAGCGCCGTCGCCGGTGTTCTTCTCGAGTCCCGTGCCGCCGCGGTGCTCCAAGTTGACCAGAATGGACAGTGCATCGTCCAGAATCTGGTGATGGCGCTCACCGTTGATATCGGCAAGCGCGCCGATGCCACATGCATCGTGGTCGAATTCGGGGCGATAAAGGCCCTGCTGCTGAGCGGAATCTGCCTGCATCGCGATCCTCCCCTAGATATTTAGACAGTCAGTTGAATAGGCATACTAGGAGCATCGGGGTATCGCTGTGTTTCTCACCCGTTTCGAAACAATCGCGTAACGCACACCGACCATCAACGTCTTGCCATCAAACGTGTACGTCAGTCCCCAAGTTCGGCTTGTAAGCTCACCGCTTCAAACATCTCAATCTGTAACAGGAGGAACCGATTTTGGCGCCTAGATGTTACAGATTGAGATTTTCTGCAGGACGGTTTTGGTTTGTCTCGATCTGTAACACCTAGGCCCAATTTCCATCCCTAGTTGTTACAGATCAAGACATTTCGGCAGCCCCCTTTCACCATCCTATTCAAATACAACAATTTTGTTAGTCTTGGTTAACTCTAGAGCCTAAAACGGGTATGCTTTGCGGCGTCAAGCAAACGGCACACAGGAGCGCACCATGCTCAACCATCTCAAACAACACTTTGGCTCCCGGCGCACCGGTGGTCACGGAGGCCTAGACATTGCGCGGCATATCGGCCCCGGGCTGCTCGTGACCGTCGGCTTTATCGACCCGGGCAACTGGGCCTCCAACATGGCCGCGGGTTCGCAGTTTGGCTACGCGCTGCTGTGGATCGTCACGCTGTCCACGATTATGCTCATTGTGCTGCAGCACAACGCGGCGCACCTGGGTATCGCCACGGGTGCCTGTCTTGCCGAGGCCACAACCCGCTTTCTCCCCCGCTTCGTCGGGCGTACGGTGCTCGCCAGTGCCTATCTCGCGACCATCGCCACCGCCATGGCCGAGGTCCTGGGCGGCGCAATTGCCCTTCAAATGCTCTTTGCGCAGCCCGTGCGCGCGGGCTGCGTCATCGTGGCGGCAGTATCGATGGCGATGCTCATGACGAACCCCTACAAGCGAGCCGAACGCTGGATCATCGCCTTCGTAGGCGTGGTAGGACTCTCGTTTTTGGCCGAGCTTGCGCTGGTCAAGGTCGACTGGCCGCAAGCCGCCGCAAGCTGGATCACGCCCAGTATGCCCACTGGCTCTGCCGCGATTATCGTGAGTGTCCTGGGTGCGGTCGTTATGCCCCACAACCTCTTCCTGCACTCCGAGGTCATCCAATCCATGCACTTCGAAGGCCAAGGCGAGCAGGTTATCGAAGAGCGTCTGCGCTACGAGCTCTTCGACACGCTCTTTTCGATGGGCGTGGGCTGGGCAATCAACTCGGCCATGGTCATCCTGGCCGCAACGACCTTCTTTGCGCACGGCATTGTCGTAGACGACCTCGCCGTCGCAGCGGCCACGCTCTCCCCCATTCTGGGCCCGGCAAGCTCGACCATCTTTGCGGTGGCACTGCTGTTTGCGGGCATATCGAGTAGTGTGACGGCGGGCATGGCGGCGGGCACCATCACCGCGGGCATGTTCGACGAGGAATACGACATCCACGACCGACACTCCTCGATCGGGGTGACAGCCTGTTTCGTCGGCGCAGTGACGGCGTGCCTGGTCGTCCCAAATCCTTTTGAAGGTCTCATCTGGAGTCAGGCGCTGCTGTCGCTTCAGCTGCCGATTACGGTCTTTGTGCTCATACGGCTCACCAGCTCACGCCGCGTCATGGGCAAATACGCCAACTCGCGCCCGCTCAACGTGCTGCTTGTAGGGATTGGTGTCGTCGTAACGGCACTCGACGCCGTGCTGTTGACCGGGATGTAATGGGGCGGGGCTCCTACCCAGACAAACGTCTCGATCTGTAACAGGAAGACCCGTTTTGAGCCGTTAGATGTTACAGATCGAGATTATTCCGAGGGACAGCTCCGTTTGTCTCAATCTGTAACAGATAGAGGGGTTTTACGTGTCTAGATGTTACAGATTGAGATCTTCTGCCAAACGGTTTTGGTTTGTCTTGATCTGTAACAAGAAGACCCGTTTTGAGTCGTTAGATGTTACAGATTGAGACAAAAGGTCGGCCGGACTCACAACAGACAGGATCGGCCAACAGCAACCGTGATCCCTTGGGGACGGAGGAAAAGGGCCCCGGCCGGGATGAAAGACCGGGGCCCTTGGACAGAGCTATATGTTCTGCAAGTCGTGTGCCTGCGAGCTACTCCTCGACGAGCTCAAACTGATCGGGACCGACGCCGCACACCGGGCACACGTAATCCTCGGGCAGCTCGGGCGTGTCGACCTCAACCTCGTAACCGCAAACGGTGCACACGAACTTGTACGTCTTCTTCTCCTCAGCCATGATGTTCTCCTCTCGAACGCGACTGGTGATGTACTTCATTTATCAGTATAGATTCTCAATAATATAATGCAAGTATTTTTAAAACATTTCTAGCCTTGATACGAGGACGCCTTCGGAGGCGTCTTGCCCTTCAGGACCTTATGGTAGTAATCGTAGGTGAGTGGCGTCTCGTCGCTTAGGCGCTCGGCATCCTCGACCTCGCCGATAAACAGTAGATGCGTGCCCACATCCACAGTGTCGATTAAACGGCAGCTAAACAGCGCCGCCGCGTGCTCGGGCACATAAGGCATGCCGAGAGCAGTCTCGCGAGTCTCGTACTTGGCAAACTTGTCATAGTCGCTGCTGCTGCGGAACCCAAAGTTACCGATGTAGAGCATATCGGCGGTCTGATCGATCACGGTCAGCGCGAACGCTTTGGCCGATGCGATGACGCCCGAGGTGACGTTGTCCTTGTTCACGGCAACCGAAATGCGCGGCGGCATGGACGTCACCTGCACCGCAGTGTTGATGACGCAGCCGGCGCGCAGCCCGTCTGCCGCGGCGCTCACCACGTACAGACCGCTCGGCATGGTAAAGAACGCAGTTTTGTCCATAACAATCACTCCCCTAACCCGGGTTGGAACCTCATGGATGTATGTACCCACAAAAAAAGGCGGCGCCCACAACGGACACTGCCTTTGAAACATATGTGTCAGAACAGTAAGAAAGATGAGACGTCCGCAGTTGCGGTGAAATAGGGACTGAATAGCCCCTCAAACAGGCAAAACAGTCCATATTCCACCGCAACTTATACAGAGCGCCTAGCGATTACGCTCCTTAAGCGCGCGATCGATTTCGCGCTGCACGTCGCGCTTGGCCATGTCTTCGCGCTTGTCGTAGAGCTTCTTACCACGGCCTAGACCCAGCAGCAGCTTTACGCGGCCGTCGGTATTAAAGTAGAGCTCCAACGGCACCAGGGCATAGCCGCGATTACGCAGCTTACCGTCGAGAAAGTCAATCTCCTTGCGGTGCAGCAGCAGACGACGACGGCGATCAGGGTCGCGGTTCCACACGCCACCATGGCTATAAGGGTGAATATGCAGACCCACGAGCCAGCACTCGCCGCCACGAATCAGCGCAAAGGTGTCAGTGATCTGGCACGCGCGCTCGCGAATCGACTTGACCTCGGTGCCGCTCAGTTCAATTCCGCATTCGAACGTCTCGTCGATAAAATACTCGTGATGCGCCGAACGATTCTTGGAGATAAGCTTGCGCTCGCGCTTACTGGGCATCGCCGGCCTCCTTGGCGCCATCGGAACCCTTGCCCGCAGCGTCGCGCTTTGCCTTGCGCTCAGCATTAAGCTCGGCGTCGCTCTCGCGCACCAGTTTGATAATCGCTGCGCAGGCCTCCTCGCCCACCAAGTCGCGAGCACGCACCGTCAGACGCGTCGCCTCGCGCTTGTCACCATCATTCGCAGCATCGGTTGCACACATGATCAGGCAAATGGCAATCTCAGCCGAAGGTGAGGTCGGCACGCCTTGCAGGCTCAGCTCGCCCATCACGTGCTCGTCGCTCTCCTCGGCGGCATCGGGGTAGGCAGTATGAATCTTGTTGAGCAGGCGCGTCGTATGCGCATCGCCAGGCGCCAGACGCAACGCCAGGCGCGCACAACCCACGGCGGCCGAGACATTCTCGGTCTCGGGCTCCAAGAAGTACTGACCTAGATTGGCATAGGCGCGGGCGGCACACTTACCGTCGCTCGCACGCTCCAGCACCGAAAACGAAAGCGAAGCCCACTCCTGCTTGTCCTCGAGCGCGCGGAACAGCTCGGCCAGATCCAGGCGATAGTTGCAGTTCATAGGATCCCAGCGCACGGCCTGCATCAAGGCGTTGCGAGCACTCACATAATCCTGTTGGCGAATGTAGGCATACGCCATGTCGGAATACAGGTGATCAAAGGGCACCTCGACCTGAACCAGCTCGCGCGGATCCTTTTCCACGCGGCGGTAGGCCAGACGCTCAAACTTGCTATCGAAGCTAAAGTACTGGCGGTTCTCCTCCGTCTTGCACTCGGCATCGATATACTCCTCGGCGAGCTCAACCAGACGCTCCAACAGCGGCGTCGCCGTGGCCAGGTCGCCCTGCGCCAGATAGTTCTCGGCATACGTGATGTCTTGCAAGCTGATGGGCAGATCCATGGCTACTCCTCGATCTGGGCGAAACACGGCAGGCGCCGTATATACGGTCGATACACAAAACCCGGGTCTCTTACGAGGCCCGGGCGTTCAATTTTGGTAGCCCGTACCAGATTCGAACTGGTGATCTCCGCCTTGAGAGGGCGGCGTCCTAAACCGCTAGACGAACGGGC
>CAKTWE010000001.1 GCA_934630385.1 uncultured Collinsella sp. | reverse complement strand
ATCCATCGAGGTCCCCTTCCCCTAGGCCCGCGGTACGATCGGGCGGTTAACTTTGGCTAGCATATCAGAAGCGCACGAATCGAGCGCCCAGCTCCGGAAAGCCAAGAACTCCATGCGCGAACGCAAGCCCTCCAAATAGCGAATTGACCTGCTCAATTGCACACGGCCGGGGTTTTCGGCCATCGCGATGCGACGGGTGTCGTCAAACCCCGAAACGCGACAGAAGCCAAGCTCTTCGAAGATTCCCAGGCCACTTTCCACCGAGCGCTCGTCGACCGGCGTGCGAGCATCGATGGCAAGGCACATCTGCGCGATGTCGATATCGCTCGCGCTAAAGGAATCGTCCCCGGTCTTGCCGCGGTTGGAGCGCCACATGGTTTGCAGCGCGCGATAGAGCGTGACGAGCTCGTCGCGCTCAGGCGCATAGCAGTCGAGTAGGCGCTCGTTAATGCGGGCGTCGCGCGACGAATAGAGCAGGTGAATCACGGCGGGCTGTCCATCGCGACCGGCGCGGCCACTCATCTGGTTAAACTCAATCGCGCCAAACGGCATGTGATAGAGCACGACATGGCGAATATCGGGAAGGTTGACGCCCTCGCCAAAGGCAGAGGTCGAGACGATGCAGCTGAGGCATCCGTCACGAAACGCCTCCTCTACGCGATGGCGGTCAGTGCGCGTAAGGCCCGCGTTGTAAAAGGCGATATGCGACGCGTAGTCGGGAACGCGTTTGCGTAGCGTCTTGGCAAGCGCCACGGACTGATCACGCGAGTTGACGTAGATGACGGTCTTCTCCCCCGTCGCGACGATAGACACCAGGCGGTTTTCGCGGCTCGCAAGATCGCGGTCGTCCTCGAGCCGCAAGTTCTCGCGCACGGTCTCGTCGACCACCGTACGGGTAATCGGCAGCACGCGGGCAAGCTCCGCCACGACCGGAGCCGTTGCGGTGGCAGTCGTGGCCAGAACGACCGGATCGCCCAGGGCCTTGAGGATATCGGGCATGTCGAGGTATGCGCTTCGGTCGCCGCCCTTGGCAAGACCGGCATGGTGCGCCTCGTCAATAACGACAAATCCGATACGCCCCGAGCGCGCAAAGCGGTCGCGGTGAATAGACAGGAACTCAGGCGTCGTGAGCACGATGCCGGTGCGGCCCGAAGCCAGGCCGGCAAACACGTCATCGCGCGCTGCTTCCACGGTCTCGCCGGTCAGCACGCCGACGCCAATGCCGAGCGCGGCCATCGTCGACGAGAGGTGATAGGCCTGGTCGGCAACGAGCGCGCGCAGCGGATAGACAAAGATGCTCGCACGCCCGCGAAGGACCGCCTCGCGCGCGGCATGTACATGGAAGATAAGAGACTTGCCGCGGCCCGTTCCCATAACGGCCAGAACACTTTGGTGATCGGCCAGGGCATCAAGCGCCTCGACCTGCGCGCGGTGCGGCTGGTTCGAGCCGATAAAGCTATGGATAAGCGAGCGCGTCAGCTCGGTATAGGAAAGCTGGGCGAGCGTTTGGCGCTTGCGGGACTCCAGACGAAGACCAGCGTCCGCAGGCTCCACGCCGCGGCGAAGCTCACATGCCGGGTCGTCAACGCTGGGCGCCGTGGTATCACGGACCAAGACATCCTTGATCATGAGCTTGGGCTTTACGCGACCTTGCCAATGCTCGGCCACGGCCTCGAACACCAAATCGACAGCGCTATCGCAATTGATGAGCCTATCGATCTGCGGCACGCGGAACATAATGGCCGGCACACTCGCGGCGCCATCGGTCGCCACGAAGCGCATGTGCTCGCCGGTTTTGCCCACCACGGCGCGATCGCACATTGTCACGCCCTCGGCCGCCAACAGCGGCACCTTGTTGCCCTGGCCAAACGGCTCAAGACGGGAAATCTGCTCGATGGTCTCAATATTCAGCTCGGAGAGGTCGACAGTGGCGGCAACCTCGTCGGTGTCCTCAAAGTCCTCGGCGGGAAGCTCGGACAGCACGGCGGAAAGACGACGACGGAACTCGTCGAGCTTGGACGCCTCGATGGTCACGCCCACCGCGCCTGCATGTCCGCCGCGACGAATCAGCAGATCGGAGCAGCGTTCTACGGCGTCGAACAGGTTGACCTTGCCCACCGAGCGACCCGAACCGCGAGCGATACCGTCTTCGATCGAGAAGAGCAGCGCCGTCACGTGATAACGGTTGGTCAGGCGGCTCGCTACGATACCCTTGACGCCCTCGTGCCAGCCCTCGCCACCCACGACGATTGCGCGCCCGCCGTCATAAGTCTCCTCGACCTTTGCCATGGCGTCGCGTGTGAGCTCCGCCTCGATCTCGCGGCGCTGACGGTTGATCTCCTCGAGCTCGGCCGCCAGCGCGCTTGCCTCGATAGGATTGCGGGCAAGCAGCAGGTCGAGCGCCAGCTTGGGATCGGCCATGCGGCCGGCAGCGTTTAAACGGGGGATGAGCGAAAACGACAGGCCGTCGGCCGTAATGCAAGAGAGGTCGGCCTTGGCGAGCGCGGCAAGCGCGATATAGCCGGGACGGGCCGTCACGCGCATCTGCTGGATGCCCTCGGCAACCAGCGCGCGATTCTCGGGCGTGAGCGGCATCATGTCGGACACGGTGCCCAGCGCCGCGACCTCTATCAGCGAACGCCAATACGACGGCTTGCCCAAACGCTCGCCCAGGACCTGCACCAGCTTGAGCGCCACGCCGGCACCGGCAAGCTCGCGCGAGGGACCCTCGTCCTCGAGTTTGGGGTCGGTCAGGGGCACGCCCTGCGGCACCTGGTCGGACGGCTCGTGATGGTCCGTGACCACCAAATCGATCCCCAGGCTCTCCAGATAGGAGACCTCCTCCTTGGCGGCAATGCCGTTATCGACGGTCACGATCAGGTTGGGTTGGGCGAGCTCGTTGACGCGATCGAGCGCCGCACGCGACAGGCCGTAGCCCTCGTCAAAGCGATGCGGAATAAACGGCGTGACGTTGGCGCCAAACGAACGTAGCGCCTCGGTCAACAGACAAGTCGACGTAATGCCGTCAACGTCAAAATCGCCAAAGACCGCGATGTGCTCGTGGTTGCGAATAGCGCGCTCGACGCGGTCGGCAACGACCGCCATGCCCGGAATAATGAGTGGGTCGGCCCAGTCGCGATCGAGCGAAGGCGTCAAAAACAGCTGGCCTTCCTCGATGGATGTAATGCCGTGCGCAACCATAATGCGCGCCACCAACCCGGGTATGCCCAGGCCAGCCGAAAGCTCCTTTTCGAGCTCGGGGTTTTGCCGAGCGACCGCCCAGCGATGCGTCGTCTTAAGCGATGACATAGGCGCCCACCCCCGATAGGGGCAGGTCGCCGCGATACCTCTCACGGTTCATAGCGATGAGTCCTCTGTGTATGCCCGCTTCGGCAGGCAGATCTGTTGAACGGATTTATTATACCGTGCAGCACGGACGCAAATCGCCGCAGCACGCCGCGGTTTCGGTAAACGATGCCGGTAATAGCCTCGAAATAATCGAGCGTTTCTGACGCACGGACGCATGCGAGCGTCTAGCATATCCATTCAAAACGGATTCACGAGCAAAGGGAGTCACAAGAGCATATGAAGCAATGGGTTGGACTGGGCAAGTTTCTCGCGGGGCACATGCAGGTCATCGTTCCGATTTGCGTGACGCTCGGCGTGCTCTTTCCCCAGCAGATCGGCGTGCTCAAGTCCATCGTTCCCGCCCTGTTTGCTTTTATGACGTTCCAAGGTGCGCTCAGCAACACCTTTCACCAGGTAGCCGAGGTGTTCCGCCGTCCCCTACATTTGATTTTGGCGTTATTTGTCTCGGCCGTGCTCATCCCCATCGCGGCGTATGCCATGAGCTCACTGTTCTTTGGTTCCAACCCCAACCTTGTCTGCGGCATCGTGCTCGAGTACAGCGTACCCGTGGCAGTCACCGCCTTTATGTGGATTAGCATGTTTGGCGGCAACGGCCCGCTCGCGCTCACCATCATCCTGACGTCCTCGGTCATCTCACCTGTGACGATTCCGCTCACGCTCAAGCTCCTGCTGGGCGCCACCGTCTCGATCGACGTGCCGAGCATGATGCAGAACATGGCCTTTATGATCGCCATCCCCGCCGTGCTCGGCATCGTGATCAACGAGCTCACGCGCGGATGGGGACACGAGAAACTCTCCCCCGCGCTCTCGCCCGCCTGCAAGTTCATGATGATGGGTGTCATCGCGTCCAACTCCACCGCCATGAGCGACTACGTGCTACACATGAACACGGAGCGCCTGGAAGTCGCCCTCTTTATTTTGGTCTTCGCCATCAGCGGCTTTGTCGTCGGTTTTCTGGTCGCCCGTGCGCTGCATCTGCCATATAGCGAGACGACCACCATGTGCTTTACCTGCGGCATGCGCAACATCTCTTCGGGCGCCGTCATCGCCACGCAGTATTTTCCCGGCGAGGTCGTGTTCCCCGTCATGTGCGGAACGCTGTTTCAGCAGGTGCTGGCCTCGATTATCGGGCACCTCTTTGAGCGCCTAACCGGCGAGGAGCGCGCCAAACAGCGCAAGCGGGTCAAGGCCGGGCGCGACGCGATGGCACGCTAGGCAGCGCACTTTTCGCAGGCGCTCGCCTTGCTATACGAGCGTTTCCAGATGCGCGCGTAGGCGCTCAGCATCGATATCGAGCGTGGTCTCGGCATTGACCTGGGCCAGACGATAGCCCACGAAGTAGGGCGATACCACCCAACGCGGCAGCGCCTTGGCAATGGTCCGGCCGTCCATGTGGTAGAAGAACAAGTTGTACGACTCCGCGCGACCGCCGTGGTGCTCGTGCAGGATATAGCGCAGGGCCACCTGAATCGCATCGGCAAACAGGTCCGCTTCGGCTTGGTCGCGGGCGTCGTCGCTGGCGGCGATTCCCTGTGGAGCCGAGACGTTGACCTCAAAGAACCCCATGATCGGCTCGGTTGATATGTTGACTGAGATTCTCCCCCGCCGCCAAACATCGATGCCTTCAAAATTGGCTGAGGTCAGCGCCGCATAGCCGTCCTCCTGTTCCAAGCCCACAATCTGCATGTGCGGATGGACGAGGCTGCCACCCGAAAGCGGGCCTTTGTTCTTGTACATGAGTACACTGCGGTACTGCTGGGAATCGATCATCTGCTGCCAACAGCCCAGAGCAAACCGCATCACATGGTGGAGTTCATCCGGCTCATAGGTCACCAAGTCGGCATCGTGATCTGCCGATTCAATCAACACGGTTTGACGGGTGGCGCGCAAGGTCTTGAACCTATTCTCGAGCCAGATGCAGTCACCATCGCGCTGGATGATGTTGGCGAGCCCCTCCGTGTCACAAAAGGGGCACGCGGTGCCAGGGCGACGATTATCGTCGGGCTTACCGCTCGCCTGCTGAACGTCAAATACCAGCGCCACGGGTTATACCTCCAGCGGCACGATCTTGGTGCCATGGAGTTCGGAGACGCCCAGTGCCGCCGCCACGGTATCGCGATTGGCCGTGGAAATGCCGCCACCGGGAAGAATGGTCAGGCGGTCGCCCGCATACTCGACAAGACGCGACAGGTGCTCCAGGTTGTCCTCGATCGGCGTTCCGGCAGCACCACCATGCGTCAGGATGCGCGTGATGCCGCAGTCGGCGAGTGTGTCAATGGCATCGAGCTGAGCCTCGAGCGAGAGCTGGTCAAAGGCCATGTGGAAGGTGATATCGATGGCCCCGCGCTTGCACTCCTCGGTCGCGCAGCCCGTAGCCATCACGAGGGCGCCGAGGGTGAGCTCGTCGAGCGCCCAGCCGCCGGCACAGGGCTTGCAGCAGCCAAAGACCAGGCCGTCAACGCCGGCGCTCACGGCAAGACCCAAGTCCATCTCCATCATGCGCAGCTCGTCCTGGTTGTAGTGAAAGTCACCGCCACGCGGGCGAATCATGCACATCACTCGCGCGTCATGCTCGTGAGCATAGCTGACCGTAGTGCTGATAACGCCGGCCGAGGGCGTGGTACCACCGACGGCAAGGTTGTCGCACAACTCGATGCGCTTAGCACCGGCATCGATAGCCGCCGGCACACGCTCAAAGTTCTCGGCACAAAACTCGTACAGCATAGATAGACCCCCAAAGACAGCAGATGTTTTCCGACGGGCATTGTCACACACCCCCATGAAGTTGCGGTGGAATAGGGACTCTTTTGGCCTCTGAGGCTCCCATTTAGTCCCTATTCCACCGCAACTTAAAGGGGTAGTCGTTGGCATCTGCCACAACGTCGATGTTTTGACAACGACAGCGAAAGCCCGCCAGAGCGAGCAAGGTGCCTTGAAACAAGGCGGCATTGACCTTCTGGTCATGCCGCCGAAGTTGAAAGGCAGATTGCCGCCCTGGCGGGCTTGCAGCGTCGGCTGATTACGGCGTTTGGTAAAACGCCGTAACCATCTAGCCTCCGAGGTAGGCTTTGCGGACGTTATCGTCGTGCAGGAGCTCTTGGCCGGTGCCGGTCATGGTGATCTTGCCGGTCTCGAGCACGTAACCGCGTGTGGCGATGGAAAGCGCCATCTGCGCGTTTTGCTCGACCAGAAGCACCGTGGTGCCGGCCTTGTGCAGGTCCTCGACAATCTGGAAGATCTGTTCGATCAGAATCGGTGCCAGACCCATGGAAGGTTCGTCGAGCATAAGCAGTTTGGGGTTACTCATAAGGGCGCGGCCCATAACGAGCATCTGCTGCTCGCCGCCCGAAAGGGTGCCGGCGACCTGGCGACGGCGCTCCTTCAGGCGCGGGAACTGCTCGTAGACGCGCTCAAGGCCCGGAGCCACCGTGGACTTGGGCTGCGTATAGGCGCCCATCTCCAGGTTCTCCTCAACCGTCATCTGCAAAAAGGCGCGACGTCCCTCGGGAACCTGAGCCAGTCCCTTACCAACCAGCTTATCGGCGGGCGTATGGGTAATGTCCTCGCCCATAAACTTGATGGAGCCGGTCTTGGAGCGCAGCAGGCCCGAGACGGTCTTGAGCGTTGTGGACTTGCCAGCGCCGTTCGCGCCGATCAGAGCCACGATCTCGCCCTCGTTAACGTTAAAGGAGATGTCCTTGATGGCGTGGATGGCGCCGTACCAGACGTTGATGTTGTAGACGGAAAGCATCGGCTCTGCCATTTAGTTCTCCCCCTTATCCTGCTTACCCAGATACGCCTCGATAACGGCGTCGTTGTTCTGGATTTCCTCGGCCGTGCCCTTGGCAATGACCTTACCAAAGTTGAGCACGCAGATGCCCTCGCAGATGTTCATGACGAGCGACATGTCGTGCTCGATAAGCATGATGGCGATGCCAAAGGTGTCGCGAATCTTGACGATGTTCTCCATGAGCTCCGCGGTCTCGGACGGGTTCATGCCGGCGGCAGGCTCGTCGAGCAACAGCAGCTTGGGGTTGGTGGCAAGCGCGCGGACGATCTCCAGACGACGCTGAGCGCCGTAAGGCAGCGAGCCGGCCTGTTCATTTGCCAGGTGCTCCATGTCAAAAATGGACAGCAGCTCCATGGCGCGCTCGTGGGCGGCCTTCTCGTGCTTCCAATACGTCGGCAGGCGCAGCACGCCCTCAAAGCCGGAGTAGCGCTCCTGATTGTGCAGACCGACCTTGACGTTATCCTCCACCGTCATGGTGTTGAACAGGCGAATGTTCTGGAATGTACGGGCAATACCCATGCGGTTGACCTGATAGACCGACTTGCCCGAGGTGTCCTCGCCGTCGAGCAGGATGGTGCCATGCGTGGGCTGGTACACCTTGGTGAGCAGGTTGAAGACCGTGGTCTTGCCGGCACCGTTGGGGCCGATGAGACCGGCGATCTCGGTCTTGCCGATGGTTAGGCTAAAGTCGTCGACTGCCTTAAGGCCACCGAACTCAATGCCCAGGTGGATGCACTCGAGCGCCGGGCGCTGGCCCAGGTCGCGGTCGGGGACAATGGCGCCAGAAGGATACGGGACCATCTTGCCCTTGTTGAACTCAAACTTACTGGGCATCGGCTGCCACCTCCTTCTTGGGAGCAAAGCGATCCTTAATGCGTGCGAAGAACGCCTTGAGCTGCGGGTTGTTGGTAAAGATCATGACCAGGATCAGCACGATGGCGTAGATGAGCATGCGGTAGTCCGAGAACTGACGGAGCAGCTCGGGAAGCACCGTGAGCAACGCCGCCGCGATGACGGAGCCGCGCATATTGCCCAGACCGCCCAAGACCACGAACACCAGGATGAGGATGGACGTGTTGAAGTCGAACTTGGTGGCGGAGAGCTGCGAGAAGTTACCGCCGAAGAGGGCTCCGGCAGCACCGGCGAGAGCGGCGGAAACCACGAAGGCGATCATGCGGTACTGGGTGACGGAGATACCCACGGACTCGGCAGCGATCTTGTTGTCGCGCACGGCCATAATGGCACGGCCGGTACGGCTGCGAACCAGGTTGAGCACGATCACGAGTGCGACCATGACCAGGATGGCACCGGCGAGGAAGGTCGAGTACGTCGACACGCCCGAGGCGCCCTGGGCGCCCTTGATAATGGCGGTGCCGTCCTCGAGCAGGTGCAAGTCGTCGATCGTAGAGTTGCCCGTGATGTTAAAGATCACGTGCAGGCCGCGCGAGTCGACACCCACGATAAGGCAAGTGACGATCTCTTTGATGATCTCGCCAAAGGCCAGCGTCACGATGGCCAGATAGTCGCCGCTCAGGCGCAGGACCGGGATGCCGATCAAGAAGCCCAAGATGGCAGCGGCGATGGCGCCGACCACGATGCTGATGATAAGGCGCACCGGATCGGAGGGAACGGCGCCCTCGAGGGCGACCGCGGTAACGATGCCCGTATAGGCCCCGACGCTCATAAAGCCCGCGTGGCCCAGCGACAAGTCGCCCGCGATGCCGACGACGAGGTTAAGGGAGATGGCCATGACGATATAGGCCGTGATGGGAACCAGCTGACCGGCGATCATGCGCGGAATCATGTGGTTGGACTGCATAAAGAACACGATGGCGAACGCCACAAGGCACATGGCGTACGTAACAAAGTCGTGACGCGTCTGCTTGTCTTTAAGAAACTTCATAACGCTCACCTACACCTTCTCGGGGACGTACTTGCCCAAGAGGCCGGCAGGCTTGACGAGCAGGACGATGATCAAAACACCAAAGACGATGGAGTTGGCAAGGCTCGTGGAAATGTATGCCTGCGCCATCGCCTCGATGATGCCGATGAGAATGCCACCGACAAAGGCACCGGGGATGGAGCCGATGCCGCCGAAAACGGCGGCGTCGAAGGCCTTGATGCCCGGCATGGCGCCCGTGGTGGGCTGCAGGACCGGCGAGTAGGAGCACAGGAGCACACCGGCGATGGCGGCAAGGGCGGAGCCGATGGCAAACGTCATCGAGATGGTGCGGTTGACGTTGATGCCCATGAGCTGAGCGGCGGCCTTGTCCTCGGACACGGCGCGCATGGCCTTGCCCATCTTGGTCTTACCTGTAAAGAACATCAGGCCGGCCATGATAACCAGGCAGGCGACGATGGTGACGAGTGAGACGGCGCTTACGTTAAACTTGGCCAAGAACTCCGGCACCTGGAAGGTGACGAGCGAAGTGAAGTTCTTGGGCGTGGCGCCCCACAGAAGCTGCGCGGCGTTCTGCAGGAAGTAAGACACGCCGATGGCCGTGATCAGAACGGCCAGCGGGCCCGCCTGACGCAGCGGCTTGTATGCCAGACCCTCGATGAGAACACCAAGAACGGTACAGACCACACAAGAGAGAATTACAGATGCCCAACCCGGGAGGCCGAGATACGACGTGGCACAGAACGAGACATAGGCACCGACCATGATGACGTCGCCGTGAGCGAAGTTCAGCATCTTGGCGATACCGTAGACCATGGTGTAGCCCAACGCGATGATGGCGTAGACGCTGCCCATGGACAGGCCGTTGACCAGGTATTGGATAAAGACCGTCATGTTCCACATCCCCCTTTCGAATAGGTTTCCAGTTAATGTATGAAACAGGGACGTTACACTGTCCCTAGATACCAAGCAAGCAGGGAAGGCCAAAACCTCCCCTGCTTGGGATCAAAACCGCTCCATGTAAGGCGGTCTATTAGGCCTGTACGTACTTGCCGTCGGTGATAACGTACGCCGTGGGGTCCTTCTGGACCTGGCCCTTATCGTTCCAGGTGAGCTTGCCGGTCAGACCGTCAACGGTAATCTTGAGCATAGCCTTGGGCAGCTTCTCGGCGACCTCGGTCGGGTCGGCGTCGACACCAAGACCGGCCTCCTTGAGGGCCTCGGCCACCGCGTGCACGCCATCGTAGGCGTCGGCGGCAAACTGGTCGGGGGTATCGCCGTACTTATCCTTGTAAGCGTTGACGAAGTCGGCGTTCTTCTCGTCGTCGGCGGAGAACGGGGTCATGAGCAGCAGGCCCTCGGCAAGAGAAGTGTCGAAGCCCTCAACGCCCAGGATGCCGTCCATGCCGTCGCAGCCCATCATCTTGACGTCATAGCCCATGTCCTTAGCATTCTTGAGCAGGACGGACGCCGGCGTGTAATAGATCGGCGCAAAGATCATGGTAGCGCCGGCCTGCTTGGCCTTGGTCAGCTGGTTGGTAAAGCTCGTGGCAGAGTCGTCCTTAAAGGTCTCCTCGTCAACAATCTCGAGCTTGGACTCAGCGGCCTGGGCCTTAAAGGAATCTGCGATGCCCGAAGAATAGGCGTCGCCGGAGTTATAGAACAGTACGAACTTCTCGTCCGCATACTTCTGCGCCAGGAACTTGGCAGCGTTGACGCCCTGGTTGGGGTCGGTAAAGCAAACCTGGAAGACGCAATCCTTGCCGTCGGTGACGTCCTCGGAGGACGCGGACGGGGTGATCATGAACGTCTTGGGGTCGTTACCGCACTCTGCGGCAACGGCAACCGACGCACCCGTGGTGGTCGGGCCGACAAGGGCCTGCATGCCCCAGTCGAGCAGGGTATTAAAGGCGTTGACGGCCTTCTCGCCGTCGGCCTGGTCATCCTCGGCCTTGCTGACAAGCGGCAGCTCCTTGGTGGAGAACTCCTTGCAGCCAAGCTCGACAGCCTGGGTAACGGACTTGCCGTAGGACGCGTTGGCGCCGGTCAGCGGGCCGATGGTGCCGATCTTAAACGAAGCGTCGCCCGAAGCAGAACCGCTGTCGCCGCCGTTGGAGGAGCAACCAGCTAGAATGGACATCGCCCCCAGACCTGCTGCGCTCGCGATAACGCTCCTGCGATTCATAACAGGGTTCAATGACTTACCGGTGAGGCTCGACATGCGGCTCTCCTCTCAAATCTCGTCGGGTTTTGGTTACCCGACAGGCCATCCTTCGCCGTGTTCGGCGTTCGCAAAATAGTAGACGCTTTAGTTGAGAAAAGTGGCGATTATTTCAACTTTTCTTTTGTTTTGTCCATTTATCCAAAATTATGCGTATTTCTGTCTGTTTATGCAGTTTAGCCACTTTATTGTGTGAAAGTAATGTTTCCGTTCCGTTACAAGCGTCCCTGCCCTGATTAAAACAGCCTCACCGACCGCGTTTTGTACGCACTTATGCGGCGATGTACTTGCCGTCCTGAATCACATAGGCCGTAGCGGGCTTTTCAACCTGGCCCTTGTCGTTCCACGTCAACTCGCCCGTCAGGCCCTCGATCTTGATCTTGCGCATGGCCCTGGCAAGGTCGCCGGCAATGTCGGCGCCGTCGGCCGTAATGTCGATGTCTGCCTTATCGATTGCCTCGACAATCGCGTGGACGCAGTCATAGGCATCGGCGGCAAACTGGTTGGGCGTCTCGTCGTAGGCGTCCTTATAGGCCTTGACGAAGTCGGCGTTCTTTTCGTCGTCGGCGGAGAACGGGGTCATGAGCAGCACGCCCTCGGCAAGAGAGGTATCGAAGCCCTCAACGGAGAGCAGACCGTCCATGCCGTCGGTGCCCATGAGCGTCATGTCGTATCCCATGTCCTTGGCGTTTTTGAGCAGGACGGACGCCGGCGTGTAATAGATCGGGGCAAAGATAAGCGTGGCGCCGGCCTCCTTGGCCTTGGTGAGCTGGTTGGTAAAGCTCGTGGAAGAGTCGTCCTTAAAGGTCTCGGTATCGACGATGTCGAGCTTGGATGCCTTGGCCTGCTCGGCAAAGGCATCGGCAACGCCCGAGCTGTACGTATCGCCGGAGTTGTAGAACAGGGCGATCTTGGCGTCCGCATACTTCTCGGCCAAGAACTTCGCAGCGCTGGCGCCCATGGTGGGATCGGTAAAGCAAACCTGAAAGACCGTGGTCTTATCCTTGGTGACGTCGAGCGACGAGGCCGAAGGCGTGACCATGAGCATATCGTCGGCGATCTCGCCCGAGACGGCGACAGCGGCACCAGTTGTGACGGGGCCGACGAGCGCCTGCATGCCCCAGTCGCACAAGGTATTGAAGGCGTTGATGGCCTTCTCGCCGTCGGCGACATCGTCCTCGGACTTAAGCGAGAGCTTGAGGTCCTTGGTCGAGAAATCCTTGGCGGCGAGCTTGGCACCCTTCTCGGCCGAGACGCCATAGGTTGCCGCGGCGCCGGTCAAAGGGCCGATAACACCGATCTTGAAGGTCTTGCCGTCATCGGCGGAGCCGCCGTCCGAGCCACCCGACGAACAACCAGCGAGTGCGGCGGCGGTACCGAGCGCCGCGGCGCCGGCAAGAAAGTTCCTACGACTGAGCGTGCTGTTGATGTTGAACATGGTGTCCCCCTTTTTCGCTGGCCGCGGTGCGGCCGTCTTGCGGTACAGGGCAAACCTTATGGTGCAAACGTTGACAGTTTGTTACGGAGTTCCGTTTGTAGCGAGCATGTTTCCAATATTTCCGCAGCGTTTCGGGGGTGCCGTTTTGTGCGACTCCTGTTGCCTGGCGAGCACGCGCCCTCGGTTCACGCTAGAATGCACTCAACCTTTAAGCGGTTAATCCATCCATAAGATGCACGAAGGAGCTATCTATGAGCGAACCCCTGCGCACCGTGAACGTCGGTCTGATCGGTCTGGGAACCGTCGGCGGCGGCGTGGCCCGTCTGATCAAGAGCCACCACGATGAGTACCTGGCCGCCTACGGCATCGACCTTAAGCTGACCCGCGCCTGCGCGCTTGCCTGGGAGCAAGCCGAGGCGGCAGGCATTGAGCGCGAGGCCTTTACGAGCGACTGGCACGATGTCGTCACCGACCCCGCCGTCGACATCGTCGTCGAGCTGATCGGTGGCGAGCACCCCGCAACCGAGATCTTCACCACCGCCTTCGAGAACGGCAAGCATGTCGTCTCCGCCAACAAGGCCCTGCTGGGCCGTCACGTCGAGACGCTCGCCGAGAAAGCGCGTGAGTGCGGCGTGCAGATTAAGTGCGAGGCCAGCTGCGGTGGCGGCATCCCCATCGTGAGCACGCTCGAGCACGACCTGGTTGGTAACAAGATCCTGACCATCGCCGGCATTCTCAACGGCACCACCAACTACATCCTGTCGCGCATGGATGCCGAGGGCGCCGATTACGCCGACGTGCTTGCCGACGCACAGGCCAAGGGCTATGCCGAGGCCAACCCGTCCGCCGACGTCGACGGCTTCGACGCCGCCAGCAAGACGGCGATCCTCGCCTCCATCGGCTTTGGCACTCGCGTGACCACCGACGATGTGTACCAGCAGGGTATCCGTACCATCGGCGCCGAGGACATCGCCCAGGCCCGCGAGCTCGGCTACACCATTAAGCTGCTGGGCATTGCCCGCAACACCGACGCCGGCGTCGACGTCCGCGTGCACCCCACGCTGATCCCCGCCGACCACATGCTTGCCAAGGTCAACGGCGCCATGAACGCTGTCTACGTGGTAGGCGACGCCGTGGGCGAGACCATGTTCTACGGCGCGGGCGCAGGCTCCTTCCCCACCGCGAGCGCCGTCGTGGGCGACATCCTGTCGCTCTCCGAGCAGATCAGCCGCGGCGTGGCTCCGCTGCCCGAGATTGAGCCCTATGGTCACAACCTCGCCTTTAAGCCCATGGACGAGCTCCAGACCAAGTACTATGTGCGCCTGAAGGTCGCCGACCGCGTGGGCGCTCTGTCCGAGACGGTCGACATCTTTGCCAAGCACAACATCTCGATCTCGCTCATCAACCAGGTCGAGGACGGCAAGTCGGGCGTCAGCGATGCCTGCTCGGTCATCTTCCTGACGCACCGCGCGCTCGAGAAGGACGTCCAGGCCGCCGCCGCCGAGCTTGCCAGCGTCGACTGCGTGGCCGAGGTCGCCAACGTCCTACGTATCGAGGACGTCGAGGCCTGGACCGAAGGCGTTATGGCCAACTAACCCAACGCTCGCCTAGCAATACGCGCCTTGATGGCTCCCGTCCGATGTGGGGCGGGAGCCCTTTTGTCACCCGCCCTAAGCACAACGGCAGAGCATATTTGCGCGAGCCGCTCATCGGTAACGCGGGCTACCGTTCACCGATATGCAAACGCGGCCGATTCCGGCTACCGCTACGCTGTGCTGCGAATGTCCGCCCGCGATGAGAGGAAGCACCATGTTGCTCGAGGGCAAAAAAGCAATCATCACCGGAGGCACGCGCGGTATCGGCTATGCCATCGCCTGCCGTTTTATCGAGGAAGGCGCTGCCGTCACCGTCTTTGGCTCGCGCCAGGAGACTGCCGACGCGGCCGTTGAGAAGCTGGCAGCCGCCTATCCCGACGCCAAGGTCTGGGGCCGCTCCTGCGACCTCACCTCGCTCGAAGCCGTGACCGAGGCCTTTACCCAGGCTGCCGCCGACATGGGCGGCTTGGACACGGTCGTCAACAATGCCGGCATCTCCCAGCGCTCGCCGCTCCTTAACTATACGGCCGAGGAGTTCGCAAAGGTCATGGACCTCAACGTCGTCGCCGTCTTTAACGGTCACCAGGCTGCCGCCAAGATCATGACCGAAGCCGGCCACGGCGGCACCATCACCACCACGAGCTCGATGGTCGCTAAGTACGGTCAGCCCTCCGGCGTTGGCTATCCCACGTCCAAGTTCGCCGTCAACGGCATGGTCCAGTCGCTCTCGCGCGAGCTCGCCCCCATGGGTATTCGCGTCAATGCCGTCGCGCCTGGCGTAACCAAGACCGATATGGTCGCCAACCTGCCCGAAGAGGTTATTAAGCCCATCATCGCCACCATTCCGCTGGGTCGCATGGGCGAGCCCGAGGATGTCGCCAACGCCTTTGTTTTCCTGGCGAGCGACATGTCCTCCTACGTCACGGGCGCCGTGCTCCCCGTCGACGGAGCCGCCCGCTCCTAAGGGGCACAAGCCTCAACTCCCAGCCTCAACATAGCCCAACAAAGAAGGCGCGCCTCCCGCATCAATCGCAGGCAGCGCGCCTTCTTCTGTTTGAAGGGAAGCTGGAAAGCGCATCCCGGTTCGGGTCATCAAAGCGGGATGCGGCTTCCCCGAAAGAGTATCGACTACTTACCGTCGTCGTCCTGGGCTTCATCGCGCGCGTAGAGCTCCAGCATGCGGCGGCGGTATTCGCGCACGGCGAGCTTGGCGCGCTCCAGGCGGCGACGCTCGCGCGGAGTCAGCTCGGACGGGTCGACCTCGTCTCCATAGGTCTTGTCGGCAAGCAGGTGCGCCGCGTCCACGATGCGGGCATCGATGTGGCCACTCGCCGCCTCGGCGGAAAGACGCTCGGCAATCGTATCGAGCGTAGGCAGGCCCTCGAATACGCGACCATGTCCATGCGAGGTTAGCAGCTCGTGCTCGCGTGCGAGCAGGCTCGCCAAATCGTGATGGGCGCGCAGGATGTCGAGCGCATCGGATGGATGCTCGGCAACCTCTGCCACGGCGGCGACCGGTGCGGCGTCGACCACGCGGTAGAAGAGCTGCGCGAGCAATGGCATCAAGAACACCGTGATGGCACCGGCGGCAACCATGACCGACGCAATATCTTGCGACAGCGCGCCCGCGTTGACGGCCACGCTCGTCACGGCAACGATGATCGGCAGCGCCGTGGTGCAGTACAGGGCCACGGTAATGCGACCATACGCCGACACATCGCGCGTCGCAGGACAAATACTCATAGAAATAAGAATGGGTACGGCACGAATAATCAACAACGCCACGATAAAGCCCACGAGCAGCCCGGGGCGCGACACCACGGCCGTCAAATCGATCTTTGCACCCGACACGGTAAAGAACACCGGGATCAAAAAGCCGTAGGCCAGGCCGTCGAGCTTGGTCTCAAGCGTATGGTTGCCCTCGGGGATGATATAGCGCAGGACGAAGCCGGCGGCAAAAGCGCCCAACACGATATCGAGGCTAAAGATGGCCGAGAACGCCACGAGCGTGACCAAAATCAGCACCGTCAGGCGCACGAAGGTCTGCGACGTGGTATCGGCGCGCTCCTCGACAAACGCAAAGAAGCGGCTGCCGACGCGTTTGGAGCGGCTGGGGACCACGGCAAGCAGCACGCACACCACGGCGAACAGGCCCAAGATCAGCAGCGTCTCGATACCCGTACGGGCAGACAGCAGCACCGACATGGCGAGCACGGGGCCGAGCTCACCCCACGTACCATAGGCGAGAATCGAATCACCGACGCGCGTTCCGGCAAGCAACCGCTCGCGCAAGATGGGCATGAGCGCTCCAAGCGCCGTCGAGGTCAAGGCGAGCGTCACGGCGATACCGTCGAAATGGCTGACCGAGAACCACGGGGTAAAGCGCACGGCAAGCCAGGCGATACAAAATGTGACAACCCACGTGGCCATACCGTAGCGCCCCTCGACGCCCGTGATGTTCTTGGGATCGATCTCAAAGCCTGCAAGCAGGAACAAAAATGCCAGACCGAGCTCTGACACGAGCGAGACCTCGGCATCTACATGGATAACGCCGAGCATATGTGGGCCCAGCACCGCGCCGAACACGAGCAAAAAGACCGTTTCGGGAACGGGTTTTCCAGGAATCGCCGAGGCGATGAAGGGGCTTGCAAAGGCCACGAGTGCGATGATGGCGAGCGAAACAAATGCCATGTGATGCCTTTCTCTTGTTTGCGCTTCACTGTAGCACCCTCGCCGTCCTCTACGCGCCGCGAGCTGTCGTATCATAGTGAGGTTTACAAACATGTGGCTCAAGGCGACCGCGAGGCTTGCCCCGTAAACCGACCGCTGCCGCATACCGTACCGTACGCCCAACCGATCAGGAAGGCAGGAACCAATGGTCTCTCGTATCTACGTGGAGAAGAAACCCGGGTTCGACGTCGAGGCTCAGCAGCTCAAGGGCGAGCTGACCGAGATTCTCGGCATCAAGGGCATCGAGGCCCTGAGGATCATCAACCGCTACGACGTCGAGGGCATCGACGAGGAGCTTTTCCGCTCCTGCGTGCCGACCGTCTTTAGCGAGCCCCAGGTCGATGTGACCTACGACGAGCTCCCCGCAAGCGATGGCGCCGTCTTTGCCGTCGAATTCCTGCCTGGCCAGTTTGACCAGCGCGCCGACTCCGCCAGCGAGTGCGTGCAGCTCATCAGCCAGGGCGAGCGCCCCGCCGTGCGCTCCGCCAAGGTCTATATGATCTCGGGCGCCCTGGACGAAGCCGCCATCGAGGCCATCAAGCACTACGTGGTGAATCCCGTCGAGGCGCGCATCGCCTCGCTCGACCTGCCCGAGACGCTGTACATGGAGACCCCCGAGCCTCAGCCCGTCGAAGTGCTCGACGGCTTCCGCGAGCTCGATGAGGCCGGCCTTGCCGCCTTTATTTCCGAGCGCGGTCTTGCCATGGACGAGGCGGACATCGCCTTCTGCCAGCAGTACTTCCGCGATGAGGACCGCGACCCCACCATCACCGAGATCCGCGTGATCGACACCTACTGGTCCGATCACTGCCGCCACACCACCTTCGGCACCGTCCTGGACGACGTGACGATCGACGACGCCGTGGTGCAGCAGGCCTTCGACCGCTACATGGAGATGCGCCACGAACTCGGTCGCGACGCCAAGCCCGTCTGCCTCATGGACATGGGCACCATCGGCGCCAAGTACCTTAAGAAGACCGGCGTTATGACTGATGTCGATGAGTCCGAGGAGATCAACGCCTGCACCGTCAAGGTGAAGGTTGATGTCGATGGCGAGGACCAGGACTGGCTGTTCCTCTTTAAGAACGAGACTCACAACCACCCGACCGAGATCGAGCCCTTCGGCGGTGCCGCCACCTGCGTGGGCGGCGCCATCCGCGACCCGCTCTCGGGCCGCAGCTACGTGTACCAGGCCATGCGTGTCACCGGCGCCGGCGACCCCACCGTCCCGGTTTCCGAGACGCTCGAGGGCAAGCTGCCGCAGCGCAAGCTCGTAACCACCGCTGCCGCCGGCTACTCCAGCTACGGCAACCAGATCGGCCTTGCCACCGGCCAGGTCAACGAGCTCTATCACCCCGGCTACGTGGCCAAGCGCATGGAGGTCGGCGCCGTCGTGGGCGCTACCCCGGCAAACCACGTGCGCCGCGAGTGCCCCGCCCCCACCGACAAGATCATCCTGCTGGGCGGCCGCACCGGCCGTGACGGCATCGGTGGTGCCACCGGCTCCTCCAAGACCCAGAACACCGAGTCCATCGAGACCTCGGGCGCCGAGGTCCAGAAGGGCAACGCCCCGGTCGAGCGCAAGCTTCAGCGTCTGTTCCGCCGCGGCGACGCCTGCCGCCTGATCAAGCGCTGCAACGACTTTGGCGCCGGCGGCGTCTCGGTCGCCGTGGGCGAGCTTGCCGACGGCCTGTATGTCGACCTGGACACCGTGACCAAGAAGTACGACGGCCTGGACGGCACCGAGCTCGCCATCTCCGAGTCCCAAGAGCGTATGGCCTGCGCCGTCGCCGACGGTGACGTCGAGGAGTTCATGGGCTACGCCGCCGAGGAGAACCTGGAGGCAACTGTCATCGCCGAGGTTACCGCCGAGCCGCGCATGCGCATGGCCTGGAACGGTGTCGCCATCGTCGACCTCTCCCGCGAGTTCCTCAACTCCAACGGCGCGCCCAAGCACCAGGTCGCTCACGTGTGCGCCCGCAGCGTGTGGCAGCCCAGCTGGGCCGGCACCACGCTCGCCGAGCGCATGACCTCGCTTGTCACCGACCTCAACGTCGCCTCCAACAAGGGCCTGTCCGAGCGCTTCGACTCCACCATCGGTGCCGCGACCGTGCTCATGCCTTTTGGCGGCAAGACACAGCTCACCCCGAGCTCGGCCATGGTCGCCAAGTTCCCCGTGGACGGCGAGACCACCACGGCAAGTGCCATGGCATGGGGCTTCAACCCCTACCTGATGGAAGCCGACCAGTTTGCTGGCGCCTACCTGTCCGTGGTCGAGTCCATCGCCAAGCTCGTGGCTGCCGGCTTTGAGCACAAGCGCGCCTACCTCTCCTTCCAGGAGTACTTCGAGCGCCTGCGCACCGAGGCCGAGCGCTGGGGCAAGCCCATGGCAGCCGTCCTGGGCGCCCTCATGGCCCAAGTCGACCTGGGTGCCGGTGCCATCGGCGGCAAGGACTCTATGAGTGGCTCGTTTGAGGATGAGGCCGGTGAGCTCAACGTTCCGCCGACTCTGATCAGCTTCGCTGTGGCCGTGGGTAAGGCCGCCCGTGCCGTCTCGCCCGAGTTCAAGGGTCTGACGCATCGCGTCGTCCGCATCGCCCCCGCCACCTACGGCGAGGACTACCGCCCCGACGCTCAGCAGCTGCTCGCCGCGTTTGACGCCGTCGAGGCGCTCACCGCCAACGGCGACGCCCTGGCAGTCTCCACGCCCGGCTACGGCTGCGGCGCCGAGAGCCTCTTTAAGATGTGCGTCGGCAACCAGATCGGTATCGAGCTTGCCGAGGATGTGGACGTGGAGAGCTTCTTCACCCCGCTCTACGGCAGCTTTATCGTCGAGCTCGCCGAGGACGCCGAACTGCCCGAGGTCGCCGACGGCGTTGTCGTCGAGCCCCTGGGCACCACCGTCGAGGGTTATGTCATCGACACCGGCTCCGAGGTCATCGAGCTCTCCGAGCTTCAGGAGGCCTGGGAGAGCGGCATCGAGAGTGTCTTCGCCTACCGCAGCGCCGGCGAGACCGCCGAGGTCGAGACCATCGACTTCCGCGCCAAGGACATCCACGTGTACGGCGGCGCCAAGATCGCCCGCCCGCGCGTGGTTATCCCCGTGTTCCCCGGCAACAACTGCGAGTACGATAGCGCCCGTGCCTTCCGCGCAGCCGGCGCCGAGGCCGACACCTTCGTGATCAACAACCTCACGCCCGAAGCCGTCGCCGAGAGCACCCACGAGCTTGCCCGCCGCATCCGCGAGAGTCAGATCGTCATGATCCCCGGCGGCTTCTCGGGCGGCGACGAGCCCGATGGCTCCGCCAAGTTCATCACGGCGTTCTTCCGCGCTCCCGAGGTCACCGAGGCAGTCCGCGACCTGCTCAAGGCCCGCGATGGCCTGATGCTGGGCATTTGCAACGGCTTCCAGGCCCTGATCAAGCTCGGTCTGGTGCCCTACGGTGACATCGTCGACGCCACGCCCGATGCGCCCACGCTGACGTTCAACACCATCGGTCGCCATCAGAGCCGCCTGGTGCGCACCCGCATCTCGTCCAACCTGTCCCCGTGGCTGTCGCAGTGCAGCTTGGACGACCCCTACACCGTCGCCATCAGCCACGGCGAGGGCCGCTTTGTCGCCAACGACGAGGTGCTCGCCCAGCTGATCGCCAACGGCCAGGTCGCCACGCAGTACGTGGGCGAGGACGGCAAGCCCAGCATGGATCTTTCCGTCAACCCCAACGGCTCCGCACTCGCCATCGAGGGCATCACGAGCCCCGACGGCCGTGTCCTGGGCAAGATGGGCCATGCCGAGCGTCGCGGCGACAACCTGTACCGCAACGTGCCTGAGCATGTCCCCGGCGATAAGTTCATGCCGATCTTTGAGAGCGGCGTAGCCTACTTCGCTTAAAGCTTTCCCATCGGGTACAATCCCTTCGGGTAACAACACCCGCCACCGGCACGCCCGGTGGCGGGTTCTTTTTTGCTTCGCGCATACAGGAAGGACATCATGGAAAGCCGCAAGCCGTATCTCGCCACCCTGCCCGGACTCATCCTGGGCTGTCTCGTCTGCTGCGCACTCTGGGGGTCGGCTTTTCCCTGCATCAAGATTGGCTACGGCCTCTTTGGCATTCCCGCGCACGACAGCGCCTCGCAGCTGCTCTTCGCGGGTCTGCGCTTCACCCTTGCCGGCATGCTGGTCATTGTCGGCATGAGCGTGGCCCAGCGCCGTCCGCTCGTTCCGCAAGCGCGCGATATCAAGTCCATCCTCACGTTGTCGCTCTTCCAGACTATCGGGCAGTACTTCTTTTTCTACCTGGGACTCTCGCGCGCCAGTGCCATGTCGAGCTCCATCATCGAGGCCAGCGCCAACTTCCTCGCAATCCTCTTTGCCGCCCTGGCATTTCACACCGAGAAGCTCAATACGGCCAAGGTGCTTGGCTGTGCGCTGGGCTTTGCCGGCGTCGCGCTCGTCAACCTCTCGGGCGCAGATGGCACCTTTGGCTTCAGGCTCGATGGCGAGGGCTTTATCCTAGCCTCCACTGTCGCGGGTGCTCTTTCGACCTGCCTGATCGGCATCTTCTCGCGCAAGCACGACGGCGTCTTGCTTGCCGGGTGGCAGTTCTTGGTCGGCGGACTGGTCCTCACCGCCATCGGCTTTTTGATGGGTGGCGCGCTCTCCCCCACGGCGATTGTCCCCGCCATCGTGCTCATCATCTACATGGCGCTTATCTCCGCGGTCGCCTACTCGCTGTGGTCGCGCCTGCTTGCCGTCAACCCCGTCAGCCGCGTCTCAGTCTTTGGATTTATGAACCCGGTCTTTGGCGTACTGCTGAGCGCACTGCTGCTTGGCGAGGGCGCCGGCACGAGCCCCGTTACTGTCATCGTTGCCCTGCTCTTGGTCTGCAGCGGCATCATCATCGTCAACAAACCCAAAAAAGCCTAGAGAGCTCACCTTTTTAGGGAGGCTGTTCGCACACTTTAGCTTATTGGAGTACATCGGTGAGCTGAAGGCCACCACGCACGCAAGCGTGCGCCCCTTTTTCTAGCGTATCTGGGCGCCGGCTTTCTTCTTCTCGCGCTTTACGCGGTAGAGCTCCGCGTCGGCAGCACGAAGCAAGTCTTGCCAGGTATCAACACTATCGCCGACTCGCGCGTAACCGATGGACATCCGCAATGCATACGGCACCTCGGCACGAGCGAGCTCGTCGTTAATCGCCGAACACAGGTCTATGATGTCCTGCTCCGCAGTCGCCTTTTGAAGCACCACGAACTCATCACCGCCATAACGTGCGATAAAGCCACCAGACGCCGAGCAGACCGCTTTGAGCGCAGCAGATACGACCTGGAGGGCATGGTCGCCCTCCACATGTCCATAGCGATCGTTAATCTGCTTAAAGCCGTCAGCGTCCATCATGAGCAGATACACATCTTCGGCCTGATCCACATTTGAGAAGAGCGACAGCATATAGGTCTCAAAACGGTTGCGATTGTTGAGGCCAGTCAATGGGTCGGTCGAGATTAGCTGCTCCTGGTAGACGATGTAGAGCAGCAACATGCTAATCATTATGCCGACGCAAAGGCCGGGCACCGAGAACGCGACCTGAAAGGTGCCACCCACCAGAGCGGGAATAGCGAAGAATGCCAGTGTACGATAAATGGCCTTCTTTTGCAGGCTTTCAACCCGTAGGGAATGCACAAAAGCGTGCAAGGACGTATATATGACGTAGCAGTAGCTAACGATAGGCTGAATCATATAAAGCGCTCCGCGACGATATACGCCCTGCGCATCGATATAGAACAAGGCATGGGTCCAGTAACTGGTAAACGCCAGCGCGACCACCAAGACCGTAGGCAATGTTACAAGCGCCACTCTAGAGCGCGCGGTCAAAAGGCGAGAGCCCTGCACCGTCTCGGAATAGATAAACCAAATGAGACACGCGATGGCAAAGAGCGAAAACGAAACCGCGTTGGAAATCCAGTTGACAGCAATGCCCAACGTGCCGTCCAAACCGTCCGAAAGCGTCCAGATCATATCGAAGAAAACGTACGCCGCAGACGTATAGCCGAGCATGCTAAACAAGAGCTGCTGGGTGCTCGAGAACAGGGAGCGACGGCTTCGCGCGGCAAGCCCGATAAGAACAATCATGCACAGCAGGAATATCTCGATCTTGAGTGCCTTAACCACTAGACGCCATCCCTTCAATATCCAAGTGGTCAGAATCGTCCGATTCGTGTCTGGGCAACAAACACCCCCTCCTCCGCAGGAGTAATGGGAATAATAGCAGAGCGCCCGAACGTTACCGCAAGACAGCTTTCGTTCGGGCGCTCGAACGGCGCGAATTGCACGCCGGAATCTATTATCGGCAACGGCCGTTACTCACCGTCGATATCGGTTGCGACAGCCTCCTCGATGGCCTCGACACCGGCGGGCGACAGGTCTTCCTTGCCCTGACAGAACTTCTTGTCAACCCAGCCGGTCAGAATCGGAGCCATGATTGCCGTGATGATAACGGCGGTGGCGATCTGGGCGTACGCAGTGGGTGCAAGCTCGGCGTAGCGCGGCGCGACCTCGGCGAGGGCGACCGGCGTGGTCATAGCCGTACCGGCGATGGTGGAACAAGCCACGGCAGCCTTGCCGTTACCACCGCACAGGCGCTCGAACGCAAAGGTGATGGGACCGACGACAAACAGCGTGACAAGGCCCAGCAAGATGCCGGAAATACCGCCGGTGATAAAGCTCGACAGGCTCATAGACGCACCGAGCTGAAATCCGATGACGGCAATCGCGGGATTGGCACCGGGGACCAGCAAGTTCTTGATAAACGGGAACAAGTTGCCCAGAACCATGCCGATAACAAGCGGCAGGATGGATCCGATGATGGTGCCGACGGGGATGTTGGCGAGACCCGAGACACCGAGGATGATCATCGTGACGGCGGGGCCGGCCGTAAAGAACAGGATACCGACGGCGCCCTGCTCGGACTCATCGCCGAACTCGCCCATGATGCCCGTATAGAGCGCCATGTTGCAAAACGTGATGCCGCCGATGATAGACACGGAGCTCAGACCCAGGAAGTTGTCGTTAAAGAAATACGCAACGCCCAGACCCAGCGCGGCCGCCACCACAAGCTTAGGGATCAGCACGACGATGCCGGTCTTGATGGCACCCGGTGTGGACTTAAAGCTGATACCGGCGCCCACAAACAGCAAGATCGCGGCAACGATGGTGTTGGAGCCGCCGCGGCAGGCAGCCGTAAAGAAGCCACCGATCTCGAAGACCTGCGGGCAGAAAGTGTTGAGCAAAAGGCCAACGATCATGGGATAGATCATGATGTCACCCGGGATACGCGGTACCTTGAATTTCTTTTGCTCGTTGGCGGTCGCTTCCTGTGCCATGAAACCCCCATTTCCGCTGACGCAGAACAAAAGTCCACGTCACACTTTGCTACAGTAAAGTTTGACCATGGTACCAGAAGAAGCAGACCGGCTCGGTGAGAAATACGATTCGTTGTGCTGGAACGCTAAACGTGCCCCGCTCTTATATGAAGCTCAAAACGATATAGAACACGATGCCCGAGACGCAGCACCACAACATCGACTTTGTCTTGATTGCCACCGCCACGACGCCGGCGGCCGCAATCCAGGGAATCAAGCCCTGCCACAAGCCGGCGTCGAAAGCGCCAGGGCTTATCAAATCGTTGGCGACCAGCGCCGCAAAGGCGGCGGGCGGAATATAACCCAAGGCCTCGGTAACGCGGGGCGACAGGGTCCGTCCGCGCAGGGCGAACGCCGGCGCGATGCGAAAGAATGCGATGGCCGCCCACGACGACAGCCACAGAACCAAAATCTCATTAACGGGCATCGCGAGCGCCCCATCCTTCAGCGAGGACATCGCACACAAGCGCCGCGGCAACGCCGACGAGCACACTTACCGGCACGGCAATATTCGTGAGGCCCAAGAACTTGCATACGGCGACGGACACCGCGCCCGAAACCGCCGCGACAACGTTGCCGCGCGACAGCCGCTGCGAAAAGAGTAGACAGATAAAGAGCGACGTGCAGACGAAACTCGCAATAGCGGTGGGAACATCGACAACGGCACCGACGATGGCACCCATCGTGCACGAAACGCCCCATGTTGCGATGAGGATCGCGTTGAGCACAAAGGACTCGCGCGGACCCCAATCCTCCCCCTCAACCAACCTGGCAAGCGAGATGCCATATGCCTCCTCGGTAAGTGTCGCGGCAACAGCCAGCGCCTGACGCTTCGAGGCGCCCGTCAGATGCGGTGCAATCGATGCCGAGTAAAGAGCAAAGCGCGAGGAAATCGCGGCGACGCTTGCGATAATCGACGCCGCAGGCACACCTGCCAGCCACAGATTGCAGACCATAAACTGTCCGCTGCCCGTCACGAACGTGCTGCTCAGAGCAAAAACCATCCAAGGTTCCATTCCCGTCTGCGCCATAATCATTCCGCACGGCGCGCCTATCGCAACATAGGTGAGCATCACCGGCCAGACGGTTTTAACGATTTTGAGCACCATAACGTTCCTCGTCCCGACAAGCTTTCCGAGTCGCATTCAACGACGTGGCAGAATCATCACCCGGCAGCAACCGAGTTCACCTACAATTGCCACCGAATCGAAAGACACAGAAAGACACAACTTTTTTGGAAGTCATTATGACAGCTATCGATCGGGGCCGGGCGACCGCGGCCTTCAAACGCTATACCGATGCTTACGATGCCGCCAATCCGCGCATCGCACTCAAGATCGAACATACCTATCACGTGGCGGAAGCGTGCGATGCCGTGGCGCGTGAGCAGGGCTGGTCACCGCAGGACATTGACCTGGCGTGGCTTTGTGGACTGTTACACGATATGGGCCGCTTTGAGCAGCTGCGACGCTGGGACACCTTTAAGGACGCCGAGAGTATGAGCCATGCAGCGTTGGGCGTCGGGGCCCTCTTTGGCGAGAACCCCGACGACGCGCCTGCCACAACAAGCATCCGAGATTTTATCGAGGCCGACGAGCACGACGAGCTCATCCGCGCGAGCATCGCCTATCACAGCGATTTCCGTCTACCCGCGCAGCTCGACGAGCGCACGCGGCGCTTCTGCGATATCGTGCGCGATGGCGACAAAATCGACATTATGCGCACCATCGCCGACAGCACCGTCGACACCATCCTCAAGGTGGATGAGGACGCGTTTCTTGCCAGCCACTTCTCGGCACCGGCGCTTGCCGCCTTTGACGAGCACCGCTGCGTCGCACGCGGTGAGCGCGACGAGCCCGCAGACTACCTGGTGGGACTCATCTGCTTTATGTTTGAGCTCGTCTATCCAGCGAGCCGCGCGCTGGCGCGTGAGCAGGGCGATATCTACCGCCTGCTCGACGCGCCCTTTGGCATTACGCGCTCCTTTACCGATTCCGCCACGCAAGCGACCTGGGAGCGCCTAAAGGACGAGATGCGCGCCTGGCTGACAGGCGCCTAGCGCTCAAGCTGGGCCAGCAGCTCCTCGACGACCTCGACGGCATCACCGACAACCTTGTACTGCGCAGCGCCAAAGATGGGAGCATCCGGGTCCTCGTTGATGGCGATAATGCACTCCGCCCCACCGATGCCGGCAAGATGCTGGATGGCGCCCGAAACACCGATACTCACGAGAAGCTTGGGCGAAACCGATACGCCCGTCTGGCCAATCTGATGGCGATACTCCAACCAGCCGGCCTCCACGACAGGTCGCGTGCAGCCAAGCTCGGCTCCCAGGGCCTCGGCGAGCCTTCGCATCAGCGGCAGGTTTTTCTTGGAACCAATGCCGCGACCCACCACGACCAGGCGCTCGGCATCGGCGATCGAAGCCTGTTGCCCCCACTCCTCGGCGGGAATCGAGATCTCGACACGAGCCTTGGCGTCTTCCACAAGCGATACCTGGGTAATCGTACCGGAACGGTTATAGTCAAACTCGGGCGCTCCAAAGATACCGGGGCGCACCGTTGCCATCTGGGGACGATGATTGGGGCAGACGATGGTGGCCATCAGGTTGCCGCCAAACGCCGGACGCGTCTGTTGCAGCAGCCCCGTCTCCGCATCCATCGAAAGTACGGTACAGTCAGCCGTAAGGCCCGTCTGCAAACGCACGGCAACGCCGGGTGCCAGTTCGCGGCCAAAGGCGGTCGCACCGTACAGAATGGCCTCGGGCTTGCGCTCTGCCACCAAATCGCAGATCAGCCGGGCGTAGACCTCCGCATCGTTCTGGCGCAGACGCTCGTCGCGACAGACCAGGACCTCGTCTGCACCGGCGCAAACCAAATGCTCCAGGTCACCGAGAGAACCCTCGGGGCCCATACCGACCAGTGCGACCAGACGGCAGCCGCGAGCATCGGCAAGCTCGCGGCCCTTGCCCATGAGCTCATAGGCAACGGGAGTCACCGTATCGTGCTCGTCGGTCTGCACGAATACCCAAATGTCTCGATATGCATCAAGGTCCACCGCGCCAGCGACCTCGTCGCGCTCGATCGAGATGGCGTTGACGGGGCAGGCGTCGACGCACCCGCCGCATAGGATGCAGCCGTCGGTTACGCGGGCGCAACGTTTGGGCCGCTCGCCCTCCACTACGATGCCGCCCGAGGCGCAGGCGCGAACGCAGCGACCGCAGCCGATACAGGCTTCGCTATCGATAATCAGTCCGCTCATCTATGCCATCCCCTCGATAATCTTGGCAAGTTTTGCCGCCTGCTCGGACGCCGTTCCCTCAACGGCCTCGCACGTTTGGTCACGGTCGGGCACAAACGAGCGCACGACCTGCGTCGGTGATCCGGCAAGGCCGCAACGCGAGGGATCGGCGTTTACGTCGGCAGCACTGGCCACGCGCACGTCCGCCTCCTCGGCCGCACGAATACCGGCAATGCTCGGCATGCGCAGCTGGCCGATCTCCTTGGCGGTCGTCATCGCGCACGGCATCTCAAGATAGACCGTCTCCTCGCCGGAATCGCAGCCGTGAACGAGCGCCAGCGAGCCGCACGTCGTAAAGCCCGCGCTCTGCACGCAGCTCACGTCGGTCACGCAGGGAATCTCAAAGGCTCCGGCAAGCTCGGGGCCAATCTGGGCCGTATCGCCGTCAACTGCCATCTTGCCGCAAATAAGCAGGTCAAAGTCCTCGTCGAGCGCTTCAATGCCACATTTGAGGGCATAGGTGGTTGCCAAGGTATCGGCACCTGCAAAGGCGCGATCAGTTAGCAGCAGTGCGTCATCGGCGCCGCGGGCGATGCAGTCGCGCAGCAGCGACTCGGTCGCGGGGATGCCCATCGACACCACCGTCACGCGCACATCCATGCCAAAGCCGATAAAGTCGTCCTTCAGCGCCAGCGCGCATTCCAAAGCGCTCGCGTCAAAGGGATTAATGACCGCCTGTTTGCCATCGCGCACGATGGTATTGGTCTTGGGGTCCATCTTGACCTCGGTGCTGCCCGGCACCGCCTTGACGCACACCACCATATGGAAATCGCTCATCTTCACGCGCCCCCTTTCTGGACGAGCTCATCCAAGAGCTTCTCCGAAAACAGGTTACCGCGGCCCAGCTGCCCGGCAGGATCGAGCTGGAGCTTGAGCCGCGCCGACTCGACCATGGCCTCGTGGCCGTACATCGTCTCCAAGAAGCCCGCCTTGATCTTGCCGACGCCGTGTTCGGCTGAGACGGCGCCGCCCATGGCCGTGACCTCGGAAGCCCACTGGGCAAAGAGTTCTCCGCCGCGGCGGTAATCCTGCGCATCGCGCGGCAGAATGTTCACATGCAGATGGTTGTTACCAATGTGCCCCCAGGCGGCAGATTCAAGCCCGCTTTCGGCCAACGTGCGGCGATAGAGGGCGATGACATCGGCCAGGCGTGCATTGGGCACCGACATGTCCGAGCCCAGTTTGGTGATGGTGGGATCCGTGCGGCGACGCTCGTCGATGAGCATGTTGACGCTCTCGGGCACCGCATGGCGGAAGAATCGCTGACACTCGCGATCGACCTCGGTGCGTGCGACCCATGTCGCATCGTCACTGCCGCCCGCAAGCTCTAGCACCCACCCCAAGTGATACAGCTCCTCAGTCGCCTGGACCTCGTCGTCGCAGTCGAGCTCCACGTAGACACAGACCTTGGCGTCTTTGTCGAGCGCCGGCAGCGAAGCGAACGCGGTCGACTGCTCACGCTGACGACGCAGGATATCCAGGGCGCCTGCATCGAAATATTCGATGGCAGCCGCGTGGGACAGGACAGGACGCACAGAATCGGTGAAGGACACAGCCTTGTCTTCGCTGTCAAAGAAGCAACTCACGCCCCAAACGACCGCAGGTGCCGCCTGCAGGGCAATCTCGAGCTCGGTGATGACGCCGAGTGTGCCACACGCACCGATAAACAGATCGATGGCATCCATATCGTCAGCAACGAAATAGCCCGAAGCATTTTTGGTCTTGGGCATGGTGTAGTCGGGAAGGTCGAGCTCGAGCGTGCGGCCCTGCACCGTGACGAGCGAAAGGCGACGACCCTGTGCAAAAACCTCGCCACGGTGAAGCTCGAGCAGGTCGCCATCGGTCAGCACGACATGAAGGCCCGTGACGTGAGGACGCATGGGGCCGTAAGCGTAGCTACGGGCGCCGGAAGCGTTGCATGCCGCCATACCGCCCAGGCAGGCAGATGCCTCGGTGGGATCGGTGGGAAAGAATTGCTCGGGAGCTTCCTGGAACTCCTCGTAGGCCTCAAGCGATGCCCGGTCCCAGCCGGCAGTCGGCAGCACTTTTTTGCCCAGTTGCTTGCGCAGCTCAGACAGCACGACGCCGGGCGCCACACGCAAAAGAAAGCGGCCCTGCTCATCGCGGCGAATGCCCAGGTAGCGATTCATGCGGGAAGTATTGAGAATGTGACCGCCATGAGGCACGGCGCCGGCGGCAAGACCGGTCCGGGCGCCCTGAACCGTCACCGGGACACGCTCGGCATGGAGCTTTTTCAAAATGGCGCGGACCTCGTCCTCCGTTGTCGGAAACGAGACGCTCGAGGCCTCGCCCGATGTGCGAGACTCATCGCGGCCATACTCCTCGAACTCGTCGGTGAAGGGTTTGATGGTTGCAGACACGCGAACTCCCCCTTTAGCTAACTACAGTGTTTGCAGGGAGATGTTACCGCATCGTTTCGTCGACGTGTTCGAGACCGTCTCCATAATTGTCGATTTTTACGTTCGTGCAATTCGGCGAGCGGCAAGTTTTCCTCGGCAGACGATGCTTTTGACACATGTCGCTTTACCGCCAGCGACCACGCAATTGTCGCTCGAAAAAAGTTGAAGTAATTTTTACCATCTTTTACCTGCGGAGATGTCAATCCGTCAAGCATTTGGTCAGAAATTGGTCAAGTAGTGACTGATACGGTCGGCATCAACAGCCAAAACCAACGGAAGTTTTGGCCCCAGAAGCAGGGAGGTTCCCATGGCATATTACTGGCCCCAGTACGGCGTCGCCATCGAGGTCGACGACGATCCCTATCTCCTTCCTTTCGACGAAGAGGCGTTCCCCGATACGGCGGTCTACCACGTCACCACCGATGTTATCTGCGACCCCGAGTCATTCTCGGCGCTCGCCCACCACATCGCACGCATCCACAACATCGAGCTCCCTCACAACTTCGACGAGCTCATCTACTCGCGCCGCCTGATGCTCCACATGCTCTTTGGAGCGGACCCGTCCACGTTCGCACGTGTCTACACCACCAAGGACGCCGCATGAGTGCGAAGAAGCCGCCCCGCCTTGCAGGACTGGGGCGTCGCAAGAAACTCGTCGTTGTCTGCTTGGCTATCGTCTGCGCCCTCATCGCCGTAGGGCTATACGCCTGGCAGTCGCAGCCCGTACCCGAAGCGGGCACCTCAGTCACGACGGCAGAGGGTAAATCGCGCCAAGAAATCCAGGATGAGCTCGACGCCATCGTCCGCGACAACATGATGACGATCTCGGTCGCGCCGGTCGCACAGTTGCAGGAAGGCGGCAAGTTGCGCGTCAACGTGCAAAACGTCCAAGACAACAAGTTTCCCCAGCGCTTCCGCGTGATTCAAAACGACGAGACCATCTATGAGTCCGGTGTGGTCGAAGCCGGCAAGACGGTTGAGACCTGCCCCGCCGGCGATATCCAAGAAGGCGAGGCATATATCGAGATTCAGGCACTCGATGCCAAGACCTACGACACCCACGGCAATCCGACGCGCGTCAAAGTGCGGGTGGCCCAGGCAGAAGGCTAGTGGCCGACGCGCTCGCAGGGGCAACACCCTGCCCCCATTCGTCCAACCATCACGGAAACAGTCCGTGACGAGCAGAAAGGATCGATTATGAACACATCCATGAACCTGAGCGGAGCCAGGGCACTCGCCGTGGGCGCAGGGCTTACGCTCGCACTTGCGATGGGCGCCGCGCCAACGGCGGCCATGGCAGATGTGCGCGTTGGAACCACCGATGTGACGGTGAAGGCCGACATTAGCAATGTTTCGTTTAAGGCGCCAACGGTCATCCCCTTTGCCGCCAATGCCGACGGAACGCTTGTAGGACCCTCCGGCAAGACGCTTACCATCGACAACCTCTCGGCATATGGCATCCACGTCACCAACATGAAGGTCACGGCCAAGAACGACTGGACAATCGCCGCAGACGCAAAAACGGGCTCGGCCCAGAACTCCATCGATTTTAAGGTTGGCCCCGATAAGGCAGAAAAGGATGCCAGCTCGGCGACTCAAACTGCGGGCCTTGATCTTTCCAAAGACGCAAGCTTCGACATGAAGTACCAGGGCATTGCCGACGGAACGGACAAAATCAAGCTCAATGTGAGTGGCCACGTCGCCCGCGTCACGCGTGACATCTACCACGCCACCGGCACGGGAGATCAAGTGGCAAGCATCACCTGGACGGTCGAGCCCGGTGCGCACGCCACGTCCTAAGGCGATTGCACTGGCCGCCATCGTCGGCATCTTGGCGTCAGCACCTGCCATGGCCTTTGCTCAACAAGAGCAAGCGCAGGCGGCCACAGAAGTGACCGTCGACCTTTCGGGCCTTGATCGCGACAGCCGTCACGAGCCGCTCGCTCAGACGAGCGACACCCGGCAACTCATTGCGGTAGTCGTCGCCACGGCGGGAGCAGGACTGACGTGCCTTGGCCTGCACATCAGACGCAACCAATAGCCAAGCACGACCGGAGTACGCGGAATAGATAGGAGAACCATGGCACCCAAAAACCTTTTGCCCATTGCCGCACTCTGTAGCGCACTGGCGAGCGGTACGCCTCTCGCCGCTTGGGCGACGCCCGCCACGGCAAACTCCTTACCGCAAGCTCTGAACCCCGTGGCGAATTCGTCGGGTATCGTCGCCTGCCAACGTTTTTCGCTCGCACATGCCACGATTCGAACCTCGGGATGCCTTCACCGCAATACGGTCGACTCGATAGTCGTGGATATCAAGCGACCGGACAAGGAGAACGGCCCCCAGACAGGTTGTGCCGTCTGCACATGGAAATCGGCCGCAGTCGACGCCGATGGCGACCCATGCGACTTGGAGCTGCGCATCGATACTGCCTCGGTCGATGACTCGGCGAACGGGGTGAAGGTCGTCTTCGACAGCGCGACCCATGAAGAAGGAGGGGGTGTATGCCTGGGCTGCGTTCCCTCGAATGTCGATGGCGCGCAGCCCATCATCTCCTTTACGGCATCGCTGCGACTGACCAAGGCGGACACCGAAGCCATCGCAACGGGAGATGCGCCTTTGCTGTTCTACGCCGGCGACGCGGACGACCAAGAGACTCAAAGCAATAGACAGAAGGGCTCGCTCATCCTCACGCGCGGATCAGAACCCGCCCCCATCAATATCGATACCCAGGCGCAAGGTGTGCAGCGCATTCTCGCCGATCCGGCGCTGCTCCAAATGACATGGCACGGAGTGGGGTCCGTCGGGATTGCTGCTCCTATATCTAGCGATAATGACAAATCCCCCAAAGACGAGGTCGCAAACGCACCGGCACATGTTGACGACGCAGACGATGCACCATCAGAAGACAACGCTGCGGTTCCTCTCGAGAAGCCGGGCGGCACCGCCACCGAACTAGGTGATCCCCAACCGAAAGACGGCCTGGACTTTGCCGCTCCCCCAGATGTCGACGAAGGCAACTGTTGCATGATGGTCGCGCTCGACCACACGGAAACCGTCGATGCCGCAAGCATTGAGCCAGTCGCTGCCAATGCGCCCCGCCGCAAAAATATCCTCATCGCATTCCCCAATACCGTCGAGCTCGTCTTTTTGCCTTCGGGTGAAGTCGTCGCGCCTACGGCACTTACAGCAGTGGGAGCAAGGAGCGCCTCGAACGATATCCAAGCTATCTCGTCACTTGATGCCACAACGACCGCCAAGTTACACCTTTATTCCGTTGCAGCAGACGGAACGCGAACCGAAGAATTCGACGGAACCAAGCTTTTGGTTCCGCGTCGCATCGGTATCCAAGAAGACTTCCCCTATCAAATGGAACTTGAAGGGTTCGATCGTGCGCGAGATGCCGACATCATTGCCGCAGCCATCGAATCCCCACAGCACCTCATGACGCTGCGCTTCGACTTTAGCCCCGTCCTATCCTAGACCGCTAACCGCCGCTTGGCTCGGATACTGAGCGCTCCCCTCCCCGTTCTGCTACGATTGCCGCGTTGGCATCAATTTCAGGAGGGTTCATGCCGGGTTTAGGAACGATCATCAACGTCGCGCTTTTGATTGCGGGCGGTCTGCTGGGTCTCATGGGTGGGCGCTTCATTACGCCCCGCATCCAAGACACGCTCATGAAGGCGTCGGGGTTGTGCGTTCTGTTTATCGGCCTGGGCGGCACCATGCAAAAGATGCTCGTTATCGATGGAGAGGCATTGGCGACCACCGGTACCACCATGCTTATCGTCTCATTTGCCCTCGGTTCGCTCATCGGCGAGGCCATCAACCTGGAGGCCGCCATCGAGAACCTCGGCGAATGGCTCAAGCGCAAAACCGGCAGCGAAGGCGACAACGAGTTCACCAACGCCTTCGTCTCGGCATCGCTCACCGTGTGCATCGGCGCCATGGCCATCGTAGGATCGATTCAGGACGGTCTGCTCGGCGACTGGTCCACGCTTGCCCTGAAGGGCGCGCTGGACTGCATCATCGTCTGCACCATGACGGCCTCGCTTGGCCGCGGCTGCATCTTCTCGGCCCTGCCCGTTGCCGTATTCCAGGGCACGATCACGCTTTTTGCCGGCGCACTCTCCCCCATCATGACCACCGCAGCCCTCGACAGCCTTTCGCTTGTGGGCTCCATGCTCATCTTCTGTGTTGGCGTTAACCTTATTCGACCTCAGACCTTCCGCACGGCCAACATGCTCCCTTCCGTCGTCGTGGCGGTCATCTACGCCCTCCTGTTCTAAACCATCCGCATAGTGATATCTCGAACACCTGTTTGATGCTGTGCTATGATATGAGGTCACCGACACCATATAGGGAGAGGAGAGGGCGGTGGCCGACCAGGACGTCAAGATGCTCATCGAGCGCATTATGGCCGAGGCCCGGACCCATCAGTCCGCCCGCTTCTCAAACGAAATCTATGCTGACGAGCCGATTCTCAAGACCGGTCGACAGATGCAGAACTTCCTCCCCGACCAGTACCGCAAGATGCGCGAGATATCACGCTGGCAAGATGATCCCAAAGGCGGCGCGGGACGTTGGCTATCGGAGGCGGAGCTCTTTTACCGCCAAGGCCTGCTGATGGCCGACTTCGAGGACGATTGCCCCTACAACGGCACCTTTAAGTCGTACTTTCCCACCTACAATGCCATGAGTGATCGACAGTTGCGCGGCTACTTTACCTGGCGTGCCCAAGTGCGCCGCGGCAATATCGAGGAGACATCGACCTCGTTTGCCTTTCTGTATCTTTACGAATTGATCTGCGGCATTGGCGTCGACAATCCGCGTGACGGCTATGACAAGATCAAGGCGTTTTGGGATGCCTATCGCGCCTTTGAACCCGGCATCGACCGGTTCGCACGCGTGTGGCTGCAGGACTACGCCGTGTTCCACGAGCTCGACCCCAAGCTGCTTCGCGACTCTAAAACCGTCGCATTCGACAACGCCCTCATCGAGCTGCGCCGCGCAGCGCGAGACCTTGTACCCGCGCCGGCGCCGTCGGACCTGCCGCCTGCGCGTCGAAAGAAATCCGAGCCCACGCTCCCCCTTCCGCCCGATGAGGCGCATGAGGAGCGGCTCATGGCTGCCATCGACGCGCTCTCGACGTACAACTTGAATAACTCACGGCTCGACCGTTCCCACCATCGCGACCTGCGCCACGTGGCATGCGCCGTGTATGTCCGTATGGCGCGCTACTATGACACGCACCGAAAGACCGGCATCGTAGCGAGCTTGTTTGGGGAGGAGACGGCCATGCCCTATACCATGTTTGCCTCGGCCGTATTCTTTGCGCCCGAGCGCCATGAGGACTGCGAGTACCGTCTGGACCCTATCCATATCTACCGTTGCCAAAACGGCTTTTGGGAATGCATGCGTATCCACGGTAGTAGGCAAAAGAGCAGCAAGCTCGGTGAAATGATGCGCGCCTGCGACCAACGCCTGCGCCTGGCGCTGGACCCCGCCCATCCCCTTAAGGAAGAAAAGGTCCCCAAATATCTGGCCAAGATTATCGATGACGAGATTGTGGCATGGCTTTCGTGGGACGCCGCACACCAGCCCGTCAAGATCGATATCGATTTGAGCCAGCTGGGGCACATTCGGAGCGCTGCCGCACAAACGTGCGAAGCGCTTTTGATCGACGAGGAACGCGAGGACGGCACGCTTGCGGATGCCGAGGTGGCAGTTGCCGAACGACGGGAAGCCGAGCCCGTGGCCGACACGATCGCCGAACCAGTCGCAACGACCATGCAGCAGGACGAGGCTAGCGAGCCGACCATCTCCACCGAGCAGTTTGGCGTCGTAGCCCCGCTCCTCGCGCCAACGCCCGCGCCCGCCGACACCGCGTCCGCACTCGATCCCGCCGCAGACGCCTATCTTCGAGCACTACTCGAGCAAAACGCAGCGCAGACGGCGTCGGCGGTGGCACAGTCGGGCAAGAGTGAGGACATGCTCGTCGATAGCATCAACGAAGCGCTCTTTGACCTGGTGGGTGACACCGTAATTGAATTTGGCGCGGCAGGACCGCAAATTATCGAGGACTACGAAGCAGACGTGAGAGGATACCTAGACTATGAGTGATACCGCATCCGCAGCACCCCGCGTACCCAAGCGCGTCGCTGCCGTCATTCTCAACTCGCTCAAGGGCGGCGTGGTCCCGCGCATCGGTCTTCCCTACATCACCGTAGGGCGCGAGGTCGAGATCCGCGCCCTGCTCACCGATCTGAGCCTCATTGCCGATGGTGGCGCAAGCTTCCGCTTTCTAGTCGGTCGTTACGGCGCCGGCAAGAGCTTTTTGCTCCAGACCATCCGCACGCACGCCATGGGTGAGGGTTTCGTCGTCGCCGATGCCGACCTATCCCCCGAGCGCCGCCTGCAGGGCGGGCAGGGACAGGGCCTTGCCACCTACCGTGAGCTCATCCGCAACATATCGACCAAGACGCGCCCCGAGGGCGGCGCGCTCAACCTTATCCTGGATCGCTGGGTCGCCTCGTGTGCCGATGCCAATGAGTCTGCCGTCAATGCCCAACTGGCCCCGCTCGAGGAAATGGTCCACGGCTTCGACTTCGCCCGCATGCTCCGCCGCTACCGCGCGGCCGTATCCGAGGGCGACGAAGAAGCTATGAGCCGCGTGACCAAATGGATTCGCGGCGAGTACCGTACCAAGAGCGAGGCACGCGCCGAGCTGGGCTCCTCGACCATCATCAGCGATGACGACTGGTACGACTACGTTAAGCTCATTGCGCGCTTTTTGGTCTGCAGCGGCTACAAGGGTATGCTGGTGCTCATCGACGAGCTCGTGAATCTGTATAAGATTCCCAACGCCATCACACGCCAATACAACTACGAGAAGATCCTGACCATGTACAACGACACGCTCCAGGGCAAGGCGCAGTACCTGGGCATGATTATGGGCGGCACGCCAACCTCCATCGAAGACCGCCGCCGCGGCGTGTTCTCCTACGAGGCTCTGCGCAGCCGACTCGCTCAGGGTCGCTTTGCGCGCGAGGACCTTAAGGACATGCTCGCGCCCATCATCCGTCTGCAGCCACTCACCTACGAGGAGCTGCTGGTGCTGATCGAAAAACTCATGCAAATTCACGCCGGCTACTTTGGCTGGACGCCCACGCTTACCGAAAACGACTTGGTGGACTTCCTCAAAATCGAGTTCGGCCGCGTGGGAGCCGATACGCACTTGACGCCGCGCGAGGTTATCCGTGACTTTATCGAGCTGCTCGATATCCTGTGTCAGAACCCCGATGCCAACGTAGCCGAGCTGCTGCAAAGCGTCGGCGGCGACGCGCTGGCGCCGGCAGCAGCAACAGGCGACACCGACACCGCAGGCGGCGACCGCAACTTCGCCGAGTTCACCATCTAACCTACCAAAAAGGGACAGGTTTATTTTGGCAGGTTTTATCTGGGCAAACGTTGAAGCAGTAATGCAGCAAGCCGTTGCCAGCCGCGTTGAGAGATTCGTTGTTGAAAGGAGGCCCCGTGAACGCCTTTGACCGCTACGCCCCGTTTATCCAAGACTTCATCTACTCCCACGATTGGGAGAGCTTGCGCTCTATCCAGGTTGCGGCGGCAGATGCCATCTTTAACACGCAGGACAATGTGCTCCTGACGGCATCCACGGCTTCCGGCAAAACCGAGGCAGCCTTCTTTCCCATCCTGACCGAGTTTTGGGAGAACCCGCCCGCAAGCGTGGGCGCCCTCTACATTGGCCCCCTCAAAGCACTCATCAACGACCAATTCGTCCGCCTCAACGACCTGTGCGAAGAAGCCGATATCCCCGTCTGGCACTGGCATGGCGACGTCTCGCAATCACACAAGGCCAAACTCATCAAAAAACCGAGCGGCATCCTACAGATTACGCCCGAGTCGCTCGAGGCGCTCCTGATCCATAAGCACATGGCGATCCCGCGCATGTTTTGCGACCTGCGCTATGTGGTTATCGACGAAGTCCATTCGCTCATGCGCGGCGACCGCGGCGGGCAGACGCTCTGCCTTATCGAGCGTCTTTCGCGCATGGCGGGCGTGCGGCCCCGTCGCATTGGCCTTTCGGCCACCATCGGGGACCCGGAACGCACCGGTGCCTTCCTGTCGCAGGGGACGGGACGCGACTGCGTTATCCCCCGTTTTGAGGAACCGCGCCGCGTGTGGCGTATCTCCATGGAGCACTTCTACAACTCGGGCCCCCAGGCTCAGCAACGAGGATTCGTAGGCACAGGTCCACAAGAAGCCGAGGTGCTTGCTTGCGAGCGTATTGAGACGGCGGCGCCCGCGGCGCTGCCCGCATCCGGACAAGACATGTGCCACAGCGAACAGCTTACACAGGAAGAACGCCGTCAACGTCGCGAGCGGGCGCGGGGCAAGGCCGCTCCCAAAGACCGTCGCACTTCCTCGGCCCCCGAGGGCGAAGTCGACATCCCACGAGCGGCCGAACAGGCGCTCCTCAACCCCACCGACACAGCACCAGACAACGCCGACCCCGGCATGGGCTATATCTTCGAGCACACCCGCGGCCGCAAATGCCTGGTCTTTGCCAACTCGCGCGAGGAGGCAGAGGCCGTATGCTCCATGCTGCGTAGCTACTGCGAGAGCCGGCACGAGCCCGACCGCTTTCTCATCCACCACGGCAATCTTTCGGCATCGCTGCGCGAGACGGCAGAAGAGCTCATGCGCGACGAGGAACAGGCACAGACGACCGTCACCACCTCTACGCTGGAGCTCGGTATCGATATCGGCCGCCTGGAGCGCGCCTTCCAGATTGACGCGCCGTTTACCGTCAGCTCCTTTTTGCAGCGCATGGGGCGCACAGGCCGTCGCGATCTTCCGCCCGAGATGTGGTTTGTCATGCGCGAGGAAGAGCCCGAGCCGCGCACGATGATGCCCGAAACCATTCCCTGGAAGCTCCTGCAGGGTATCGCGCTCGTACAACTCTATCGCGAGGAAAAGTGGGTCGAGCCGCCCGAGCTCGATCGACTCCCCTACAGCCTGCTCTATCACCAGACTATGTCGACCCTCGCCAGCACCGGCGAGCACGCGCCGGCCGAACTTGCCCAGCGCGTGCTCACGCTCAGCTATTTCCACCGTGTCTCGGCAGACGATTACCGTGTGCTGCTACGTCACCTCATTAAGATCGACCATATCCAGGTCACCGAAGGTGGAGGGCTCATCGTGGGTCTCGCGGGCGAGCGCATCATCAACAACTTTAAGTTCTACGCCGTATTCCAGGAAAACGAGGAGTTTACCGTCCGGAGCGAATCGGCCGAGCTGGGCACGATCGTCAATCCCCCACCGCCCGGTGAGCGCATCGCTATCGCCGGACACTGCTGGATTGTCGAGGAAGTGGACTGGAAGCGTCATACTGTCTTTGCCACGCAGGTCAAGGGCCGTGTGCCGGCCTACTTTGGCGACTGCCCCGGTGACATCAATACACACGTACTCGAGCGCATGCGCAAGGCGCTCAACGAGCATGCGACATATCCGTACCTTATGGGCAACGCGCGGGCCCGCTTGGCGCAGGCTCGTCATACGGCCGAGATTTCGGGCGCGGGAACCAAGCCGCTCATCAACCTGGGCGGCGACACTTGGGTGCTCTTCCCCTGGCTGGGCAGCTACGCCTTTTTGGCGCTCGAGCGCATGCTCAAGATTAAATGTGCCGCGGAGCTGGGCCTTCGAGGGCTCGATCCGTCGCGCCCGTACTTTATGCAGTTTAAGATGAAGGCCGACGAGGAGACGTTCTTTGAGGTGCTCGCCGCCGAGGCCGAGAAGGACTTCGACCCCATCGAGCTCGTCTATCCCGGTGAGGTGCCTTATTTTGATCGCTACGACGAGTACGTTCCCGAAGAGCTCGTACGCAAGGGCTTTGCCGAAGGCGTGCTCGACATCGATGGTATGAAGCAGCGCGTCCTCAGCTGGCGCGACCACACATAAGACGGGACTGACTATTCCCAATAGGCTAGTCGTGGAGAGCAGTGCCGAGGAAGTCGGCATCGAAGGGCACAGCTTCGGCAAAGGCGTAGTCGCCGTCGCTGGCGACTAGCAGGTAATTCTCCTCGCCGCCGAACTCCGCATCGCCACATGGGACCACCCAAGCGTGGTCGAACACCTCGAGTGCCGTGGCAGCGCAATCGCGCAGGAACGTCACATCGCTCCCCTCGTTTGCGCTCACGATATTGGCCACGTAGATACCCCCGGGGTTCAGGCTGCCCCGCACCAGACGCAGCGCCTCAACGGTCGCCAGCTCGCGTACGGGCTCGGCACCGCCAAAGCAATCGCTCACGATCACGTCGTAGCGACGATGGCCCACGCTCGTCACACCCAGATACGAACGCGCCTCAGCGGTAATCACCCGCAGGCGATCGCCCACCGTGCGCTCCAGCTCGTCCAGGTAGAACCAACGGCGCGCCAGGCGCGTAATCTCGGCATCGTACTCAATGATGTCCATGCGCAAGCTCTCGTGCGACATCAGCGCAAACTTGGGATAGGCAAACCCCCCGCCGCCCAGCATGAGCATACGGTCGATACCGTGACCATAGGCGTCATGCATTGCGCGCTCGGCCTCAAACACGTCGTCAAACGCACGATAGTACGCAAAGACGGGCTCTGCCCAACGCTCGCCAACGTAGCTTGCGCTTTGGTAGACGCCGCCCTGCACGAGTACGCGGACCTCGTCACCGCTCTCGTCGTGCACACGCTTCACACGTGCCAACCCGTTGCGGGTACGTACGACCTGCAAACAGGCAGCGCGAACAGCGACGGCGGCCGCACCAAGCGCCGCGGCTCCCAGAGCAACGCCGGCAACGACGCCGGCAGAAACACTCGGCTTGTTCATCTAGAGCTCCTTTTGCAGATAGAGACCATGGTCGCAAAAACCCAGGTGACGATAGTACTCGCGCGTACCGATCGCGCTGATCACGTTGATGTGCGTATACCCCGCATCCCGAGCAATCTGGCACGCGCGCTCCACGAGCAAACGCCCCAGACCGTGATGCTGAGCCGCCTGGCCCTGATCGCCCACACGTGCCGCCATACCATAAACGTGCACCTCGCGAATCATCGCCTCCTCCGGCCCCGTCGGCAGCTCGTCCGCGTGCGCGGCAACAAACGAACGGTCGGGCAGCGACAGGCGCAAAAAGCCGGCGATCTTGCCTTCGGGCGTCACCCACTGCAAAAAGCGTTCACGCGTCACCGGCGTCTCGTACGCCACCTCCTCGTCAAGGGTCAGCTCATCCAAGTCGGCACCCGCCGTGCTGATCTCGCGATAGCGAATCTCGCGCACCGTCGCGCCTTCCCCACGAGCAGCCAAGCTTTTTTCGACGAGCTGACGCAGGTTGGGCTTCTTGTTGCCCACCATGATGTCATCGGAGCTAAAGTCGCGGATCATGCGACTGATACGGCAGAACGCCGGCGTCACCGCGATGTCGTCGGCCAACACATCGAGCAGCTCTTCCTCGGTATAGGGGCGCCACTCGCCGCGCTCATAGCAGCCCACCAGACGCGAGCCCTCGATGAGCGCACACGGGTAAACCTTGACCTCGTCGGGCATAAAGGCCCCTTCGGTCATAAAGCGCTCGTAGTCGCGCTTGTCCCCCTCGGGTGTGGTGCCCAGCAAGTTGAGCATAAAATGAGCGTGGATCTTAAAGCCAAACAGGCGCGCGAGCGAAAACGCCCGCTCGATCTGTGCCACCGAAATGCGGCGCTCGTTGATATCGAGTAGATGCTGGTCAAGGCTTTGGATGCCCATCTGGATCTTGGTGCAGCCCAGGCGGCGGATGAGCGTGAGGGCCTGCGGCGTTACGGCATCGGGGCGCGTCTCGATAACGAGTCCCACCACGCGATGCTTCGCCGTCTCGTTGATGCGCTGCTGGCGCTCAAGCTCCTCCATCGTTGCCGTCTGCCACTCGGCGACCTCGCCCCACGGCGTACCGGGGCCGTACAGACGACGTACCGCACGGTTATAGCCGCCCACGGCAGCATCCACACGCCCCTGCTCGTCGGCAACGCCGGCAGCGAGCTCGACCTCGTCTGTCGCAATGCCGGTGGCCCGATAGCGCTCGCGACGCTCCGCTACCACCGGCGGCAGCGCATCGGCGGGCGCGTCGTCGAGCAGGCGCCCCGCCTCGGCACGGCTAATGCCCGGACGCGCCAACATGGGGTTAGCTGCCACACCGGCAACGGCGTCATCGTTCAGCGCACGGAAAAGCTCCGACATAAACCACGTTTGATACCCTTGCGGATAGTCGCTCCAGGTGCCACCGAGCACGATAAGCTCGATCTTGTCGGTCGCATGACCCATCTGCGAAAGCGCCGTCAAACGGGCACTCACCTGCAGATACGGATCGAAGCAGTTTTGCTCCGCACGGGCACACGCCGGCTCGGCGTGCAGGTAGCTTTTGGGCATGCGCAGGTCGTTGGGACAAAACAGGCAATCGCCCGAACACGGCCACGGCTTGGTGATGACGGTAATGGTCGCCACGCCCGAAGCCGTGCGACGAGGCTTTATGCGTAGCATCTGCAGCAGTTGACGCTCCAACTCGGCATCGACATTCCACCCAGCCCAACGAGCCGGCTCCTCGCGCTTCACCCGCTGGTAAAACGGCAGCAGGCGGCGCTTTGCCAAATCGCGCTTGTCGGCACCCTCACGGCGCGCCTCGGCGTGTATCAGTTTGACGAGCGCTTTGTCGTCCACGGTCTCGCCGCGACGCAGAGCCTCGAGTAAGTTCAAGATAATCTGTTCCATGCCCCCATTGTAAAGGCAAAGGCGCCGGAGCCCGTCACGGCTCCGGCGCCTCCATCAAAGAGCGTGCCTATATGTACCGATCTCCGAAAACCGCATGTCACACGGATTCGAACGACATGTCGCCCGAACCGACCTTAAAACGATACGTTGCAGACTTGTCACCGTTGTCGAATTCAGCATTCAATATGGTCTCGCCATCGTAGCCAAGCGGAAGGAAATCGCTCTCGAAGTCACCGCTGCCCACGGTGAGGCTCGCCTTAAAGCCCGTAGAGTTCGGAACCGTTATCTCCACATTGCCCGAGCCCACGCTTACGTCCATCGACTTCGCGGGGGCCTGGTAGAGCTCGAACGTCGCATCGCCCGAACCGACCTCGGCGCTGAGCGCATCAGTCACGCTGCCCGCAAACTTTACATCTCCCGAGTCCAGAAAAAGATCGAAGCCATCGCAGATGATGTCGGCGATCTGCAGATCACCCGAACGTACGTGAGCGTTAACTCCCTTCAGATGTTCGGCAACACGGCGCGGCAGCTCGACCGTAACTGAGCGATCGATTGCCTTACCGTCATCACTTCCAAACTGGGAAACCTTGAGCGTCGAGTCCTCGACGGATGCGATGTTTTGCGTCGCGGCCTTGGAGGCATCCATACCCTTGGCAACGCGTCCCCGCTCGATAACGCGAGCCTTGTTGCCGTCAACGACCTTGACGTCCACCGTAGCCGCGGCGATATCGAAATCAAGGTAGCGGAACTCATCGGCATCAAAGGTCGCACTCGAAAGCTGCTGAGGCTGAGCGGAATATTTACCGCCATCGTTCATAAAATCGTCGTCGTCAACCACATCGTCCATACCGGACAAGCCTGATACAACATCGTCGAAATCCCACGGGCCATCAAAATGAATCAATGTCCGCGAAATGCCAAAGACAAGTCCGATGATGAGCACGAACGCTCCGATGCCAACGCCCAAGCGCACCTTGGATTCATGCGAAAGCTTCATCATTCATCACCTTCTTTGGCACTCGGCTCAGCGGTGGCCGCGGCAGCCATGTCAGCGTCAACCGCAGTGGAAACGTCCTCCCCCTTAGTCCTAGCGACCGCCGGCGCCGGACCAACCTGAATATCCCCGCGCGCCCAATCGCCATCGAGCGCACGCGCCACCCAGTGATAGATGGGGATCGTAAAGAAAATCAGCGCTGCAAAGGGGCCGGCGCTAAACAGGAACATCAGCAAAAAGAACAGCAGCCAGCACACGGCCCAGTACGGGAACGACTGGAACGGACCCTTCACCGGAGTCGGGCCGGCCGCACCGGCACCCGTCACCTGCGCCGTAGCGGCATTGGCGGCCTGTGCACTCCAGCTTGCCGCCTGCGCCGCCTTGGCTGCCGCGTCACTTGCCTGCGTTGCCGCCTCGGTGGCGCGTGCCGCCGCCTCATGGGTGCGGGCGCGCTCTGCCGCCTCGGCCTCGCGCTGACGGGCGCGGTCCTCGTTCTCAAACTCGATATCGTCCTCGATCTCATCGCTCGGATTGAGCAGCTCGTCCAGGCTCACGCCATAGAGCTTGGCAAGCGAGATCAGGTTCTCGGTATCGGGCGAGCTCTCCGCGCGCTCCCATTTACTGACCGCTTGGCGCGACAGCCCTAACTTTCGTGCCAGCCCTTCTTGGCTAAAGCCTTTGCTGCGGCGAAGGTCGGCGAGCCGCTGCGCAGTTTCTACATTCATGGTTCCTCCTATGTGATGCCAGCCGTGCCGCCGGACCGTTTTTGTTCTTAAGGCGCCTTGCACAGTTAAAAATCTATCCGCCACCGCCAAAAGCATGCCACCTATTCTAGTGAGATTTTTGACAACCGGCGGTTGCGGGTGCATATGAGCTGCGGAAATGTGTCCAAACAAAGCAATGACCCGCAGCTCGGTTGTCCCCGTTGCGGCGTTAACGGTAGTATGGTCGTACTGTTTATTCCGCACCGCCAACGGAGGGAGTTCCGCGCCGTGAACCGCGATTTCGCCTCATCGCTCATTCAGCTCAACAATACGTTCTATCGCGAGCACTCCGCCTCCTTTTCCGATACGCGCCAGGCGCCGTGGCCCGGCTGGGTGCGCACCATGGACATCGCGCTCGAGCAGCTCGACGTCGCCACGATCGAGCATCCCGTCCGCGTCTTCGATCTTGCCTGCGGCAATATGCGCTTTGAGAACTTTGCCGCCGGCGGCGCACTTGCCGCCAAGGGCATCGACGGCGCAAACCCCTCGGCAGATGCCAGCTGCCCGTTTGAGTTCTATGGTGTCGACTCGTGCCAAGACCTGGCGATCGATGCCCGTGGCCACGCCCTGCGAATTCCCAACCTGCACTTCCAGGAACTCGACGTGCTCGACGCCCTGATGAAGCTCAACCCCGCCGAGACACCCGACGTGCTTTTCGACGCCCCGCTCGCCGACATCTCGGTCTGCTTTGGCTTTATGCACCACGTGCCGTCGTGCGAGTACCGTGTACGTGTACTCGACGCCCTGGTGCGCCAGACGCGCCCAGGCGGTATCATCGCCATCAGCTTTTGGGAGTTTATGAATGACGAGCGCATGGCGCGCAAGGCCGTTCGCGCCGAAGCCCGCGCCGAGCTTACCCCGCCGTTTGAAGGTTACGATTCCGCGCAGTTTGAAGCCGGCGACCACCTCATTGGCTGGCAAAACGACCGCCACGCCTACCGCTATTGCCATCACTTTGACGATCAGCAGATCACCGACCTGGTGCGCGGCGTCCGTACGTTCTACAAGAGCGGCGAGGTCCCCGTGCGCGAGCTTGAGCGCTTCCATGCCGACGGCCGTAGCGGCGAGCTCAACCGTTATGTGATTCTCAAGCGTCTGTAGGCACCGACGACGCGCCGCCGAGCCGCGCCGCATCTTTCGGGCAAACTATGCCCACCTTCTTCCAACGCATCGCCGAAACGCGCAGCCATGCGTTTCGCATTTATGACCAAGGAGCCTCATGGGAGCCGTCCACGTTCGCACGCCTAAGAACTTTGTACTCGAGGAGCGCCTGGAGCGCTACGCCGATGCGATTGAGACGAACCCCGAGGCCTATGTCGGAGATTGGCGCAAGGCCTGTGCGCCCGCAGGCAGCAAGCCTTTCGAACACCTTCACCTGGATCTTGGTTGTGGCAAGGGAACGTACCTTGTAGAGCGCGCGGCCCACGAGCCAAACACGCTCTTTATCGGCATGGACCAGGAGCCCATCTGCATTGCCTATGCCGCGCAGAAAATATGCGAGCAGGAACTGACCAACGCACTTGTCCTGCCCCGAGGCGCCGCATCGCTGCCGCAACTGTTTGCCGCAGGCGAGCTCGACGCCATCACCATCAACTTTCCCACGCCGCAGCCCAAGGCCAAGTACGCCAAAAAACGACTCGTCCATGTCGACCATCTGATGCTCTACCGCCCGCTCTTTTCAGCCGGCGCCACCGTCACACTGCGCACTGACAGCAAGCCATTGCGCGACTACGCTTTGGGGCAGTTTGCCGCGGCAGGCTACGACACACTTTGGGTAAGTGACGACGTCCGCCGCGACCATTCCGAGCACCCCGAGACCGAATATGAATGCCGCACACGCGAGATGGGTGCAGCCGTCTATGGCATTTGCGCCACACCCGGCGCGCAGCCCAGCGATGAACAGCTCGCGGCGGGCCGCGCGCAGGAGCAAAGCCTTGCCTGCTACCTGCCCGAAAACCTCGATGAGCTCACCTATGTACCTCTGGGCATGGAGGAGGCCGTCGAGAACTTTAGAAACCGCGCCCGCAAGGGCAAGAAGCGCCTGCCACAAGAGTCCTAGGAGCTTTTGGCAGTCGCGGCATCGGCTACCAAGCGCAAATAGGCGCTGGCGAACGATTCTCAAACCTAAGTGAGTAGACTTCTTGGCAATAGCCAAGCACAACCCGCATAACGAAAACTAAAACCGCAGGTAGAACCATTGCGCAAAAGCCATGTGCTCGCAATATCGCAAATAGTCTACTCACTTGGCTAGCGACTACACTAAACGGCTGGGCAGAACGCCCATTTCCTGCATTTTCTCGCGCGCTGGCACCCCGCGCCGCCGCTACGCCATAATAGTTGGCGGACAATCGCGAGAGAAAGCAAACACATGGCACAGACCACGACAGATATCGCCGCCAGCACCGTCTCCGGCGCCGGAGCCGCCAGCTCATTCTCGGGCGGCACGGGAACCGAAGCCGAATTCGGCTCACTCGGTGCGCTCTCCCCCACCTGGTGGGAGCCCGAGGACGGCAGCGAGCCCGAACCGTGGCTCACGCCCGACCAGGCCTTCGAGCGCTTCTTTGAATGGACGAGCAATCGCGGTATTGAGCTGTGGGACCACCAGGAAGAGGCCCTCATGGATCTAGCCGCCGGCGATCACGTCATTCTGGGCACGCCGACCGGATCGGGCAAGTCGCTTGTCGCGCTGGGCATGCTCTTTATGGGCATGGCACAGGGCAAACGCTGCTATTACACGGCCCCCATCAAGGCTCTGGTCAGCGAGAAGTTTTTCGACCTTGTGCAGGTGCTCGGCCGCGATAACGTCGGTATGATCACCGGCGACACGCATATCAACACCAAGGCGCCCGTCATCTGCTGCACGGCAGAGATCCTTGCCAACGACGCACTGCGCGAGGGCGAAGATGCCGATGTGGGCTGCGTAGCCATGGACGAGTTCCACTACTTTGCCGACCCCGACCGCGGCTGGGCCTGGCAGGTACCGCTGCTCACCCTGCCCCACACGCAGTTTATGCTCATGAGCGCCACGCTCGGCGATGTCACTGCCATCGCCGCCTCACTCGAGGAGCACACCGGCGCTGCTTGCGACTTGGTCATCGATGCCCCGCGTCCTGTTCCGCTGAGCTACGACTATGTGACGACCTCCCTCGAGGGCACGGTCGAGCTCGCCATGCGCCGCGACGAGGCCCCACTCTATATCGTGCACTTTAGCCAGGATGCCGCACTTGCGACGGCACAGTCACTTGCCAATTTTGGCATCGCCAGCAAGGAGCAGCGCGAGGCCATTAAGGAAGCCGCCAAGGGCACGAGCTTCTCGACGGCCTTTGGCAAGATTCTCAAACGCCTGCTTGGATGCGGCGTCGGCGTGCACCATGCTGGCATGTTGCCGCGCTATCGCCTGCTGGTCGAGCGCTTGGCGCAGCAGGGCCTGCTACCTGTCATCTGCGGCACCGATACGCTCGGCGTCGGTATCAACGTGCCCATCCACACCGTGGTGCTCACCGCGCTCACCAAGTTCGATGGCTATAAGATGCGTCGTCTGCGCGCCCGCGAGTTCCATCAGATTGCCGGTCGTGCCGGCCGCTCGGGCTTCGATACCGAGGGCATGGTCATCGCCGAGGCACCCGAGCACGAGATCGAGAATGCCAAGCTTATGGCCAAGGCGGGCGACGACCCCAAAAAGCTCCGCAAGATTAAAAAGAAGAAGGCCCCCGAGGGCTTTGTCACCTGGAACAAGCAGACGTTCGAGCGCCTGATCGAGACGCAGCCCGAGACACTCAAGCCGCGCCTGTGCATCACGCACTCCATGGTGATTAGCGTGGTCGAGCAGGGTGGCGATGCCCGAGCCCGCGTACACGACCTCATCGAGACGAGCCTGCAGACCCCTGAGGAAAAGGCTAAGCTCGAGGTTCGTGCCGACGAGATCTTCGCCACGCTCATCGATTCCGGCGTCGTCGTGCGCACCGAGGTGCCGCCCGCACCCGACGCTCCGGCTGACGCCGCGCCGGACATCGACTACGCACTGACGGTCGACCTGCCCGAGGACTTTGCGCTCGACCAGCCGCTCTCGCCGTTTTTGCTTGCCGCGTTGGAGCTGCTCGATCCCGAGAGCGAGACCTATACCATGGACCTGATCTCGATGGTCGAGGCAACGCTCGAGGATCCCAAGCAGGTGCTGCGCGCTCAGGAGCGCGCAGCGCGCGACCGCGCGATGGCCGAAATGAAGGCTGACGGCGTCGAATATGAGGAACGCCTGGAGCGCATCCAGGATGTCACCTACGAAAAACCGCTCGAGGACTTGCTCGACGCCGCCTTCGACAAGTACTGCCAGGAAGTGCCCTGGGCAAACGACTACCAGCTCTCTCCTAAAAGCGTCCTGCGCGATATGCTGGAAAGCGCGAGCGATTTTAAGGGTTACATTCAAAAGCTCGGCATCGCCCGCTCCGAGGGCATTTTGCTGCGTTACCTGGCAGAGGCCTACCGTTCGCTCGACCGCACCGTGCCCATCGAGAAGCGCGACGAGCGTCTGCGCGACATTATCTCGTGGCTCGGCTTTGTGGTGCGCTCGGTGGACTCGAGCCTGGTGGACGAGTGGGAGAACGCCGGCAACCCGGCAGCCCTCGATGCTGCGCCGCCGCAGGGCATCGACGAGGTCGTGGCGGACCGCCGCGGCTGCACGCTGTTGGTGCGCAACGCGCTCTTCCGCCGCGTGACCCTTGCCGCCCGCGAGCACGTTCGCGACCTGGGCGAGCTCGACGACGACTGGGGCATGAGCGAGATCCGCTGGCAAAAAGCACTCGACGCTTACCACGAGCAGCACGAGGAAATCCTCACCGACGGAGATGCCCGCAGCGCCACGATGTTTTCCATCGACGAGTCCGACGAGAAGACCGCGCACGTATGGCACGTGCACCAGATCTTTGCTGACGAGGATGGCGACCACGATTTTGGCATCATGGGCGATGTCGATCTGGACGCCACGCAAGACGGCGGCGAGGTAATCTTCAAGAACTACCGTGTCGGCTTTATCGAGGACCTGCTCGAGGACTAGCCGGGCGCAATGGGACGAAACAAAGCGGGGCCGCTGGCAACATCGCCAGCGGCCCCGCTTTTTGCGCGATACGCTATCCCCTACTCGGCATCCTCGACCTCATACGAATCCGCCTCGGCTGGCTCATCGTTTGTCTCTGCCGCAGCCCCGCGTGCCTCGTCAAACGCTGCTTTCATGGTCTTGTTGCCCCACGTGAGCTTGCGAATGGTAAGATCGTCGGCTTTCTTGTTGGCAAGGCGCAGATTGTTCTCGGAGGACAGCAACGCCTCCTTGGTTTTCTGCAGATGGCTAATCGTCTTGTCGATCTCATCGATTGCCGTTTGGAACTTGCGGCTCGCGATCTCGTAGTTGCGGCCGAAATCGTTCTTGAACTTCTCCATCTTGGCTTCGAAGTTCGTGACATCGATATTCTGCTGCTTGTACTCCGCCAGCTCCTGCTTATAGCGAAGCGAACCCATGGCGGCATTGCGCAGCAGCGTAATGATGGGAATGAAGAACTGCGGGCGAATCACATACATCTTCTCGTAGCGATAGCTCACGTCCACGATTCCCGCGTTATAGAGCTCGCTCTCGGGCTCGAGCAGCGTGCAGAGCACCGCGTACTCACAGCTTTTCTGGCGACGATCGTGATCGAGTTTCTTAAAGAAGTCCTCGTTTTTATGCTTGGTCGCGGTCTCGTCATTCTCGTTTTTCATCTCGAACATAATTGAGATGACCTCGTTGCCGCTCGCGTCGCACTCGCGGAAGATAAAGTCGCCCTTGGTGCCCTCGGACGCATCGTTATCTTTCTCGAAGTACGCATTGGGAAACGCCGTCATGCGCAGACGGTTAAACTCGGTCTCGCAGTGCTGCTCGAGCGACTCGCCCACCATCTTGGTGGACAGACGAATCTTCATTTCCTTAAGGCGCTCAATCTCTTCGTCCTTGTAGCGGATCAACTCGTCGCTCACGCGCTTGGCCTGCGCAAGCTCAAGCTCGTGGGCTGCCTTGACCTGTTCCTCACGCGAATCGCGCACCGCCAGCTCACTCGTCAGCTTGGCGCGCGCCTCATCGCGCTCTCGCTCCGCCGCGGCAACCGCCTCTGACAGGTTCATTTTTGCCATCAGTTCCTGCTCGCGCAGTTGGGCACGCAGGCCCTCGGCCTCTTGCTCGGACTGAGCCTTTGCGGCGGAAAGCTTCTCCTGTACCGTCGCGCGGTAGTCAGCAAGTGCGCGCTCGGCCTCGCTGCGAGCGGCATCGAGCTCGCGCTGCGACTCGGCAGCAGCAGCGGCAAGCGCCATCTCCTGAGCCTTGTCTGCCGCGGCAAGCTTGGCCTGCAGCTCGGCAATCTGGGCATCACGCGCGGCTACATCGTTTTGAGCAGCGTTGCGCGCCGCCGACTCGGCAAGCCTGGCTTCATCATCCTTGCGTCCCAGCTGCGCACGCAAATTGTCGATCTCACGCTGGAGCTCGGCGTTCTCCTTTTGAGCATCGGCACGGGCCTCGACCGCCGCGCGCTGGCTTGCACTCTCGCGCTCTGCGGCAGCGCCCTCGAGCTTGGCGCGTAGCTCGGCGAGTTCAGCATCGCGCTTGGCGACTTCTTGCGCCAGTTTCTGATCCGCAGTGTTCTTCTGCTCGACAAGCTGAGCGTTGCGCTGAGACTCTGCCTCCTGCAAAGCAGCCGACGAACGCGAGCGCTCAAGCTCCAGCGCCTGCTCGCCCTCGCGCTGGACCGCCTTCACGCGCTCATCCAAGTCGCGCGAAAACTCGGCATCGCGCACTTGCTTAACGATATCCGCATAACCGGACGCGTCGACCTTAAAAACTTCGCCGCAATGCGGGCACTTAATCTCGTTCATGGCAGCTCCTCGATGGACGCAAATTTTAACCGCTTACACTCTACCGCGCCGCGCGGACAAAAAAGGCGCCGCTGCCAGAATGGCAACGGCGCCAGAACCACCGCAAAGGGGACAGGAACCTTTGCGGTGGTTTGTGCGGTGGTTCGAGAATTACAGTCCAAAAAAACCGAGAATCTGGTCACGGCTTACGGGCTTGTACTCGTTGGCATCGAGACCGACATCGTAACGAAAGATGGGGCGCTCGCGATCGCGATTGCGCGCGTTGGTGCGGTCTCCCCTGCTGTGGATGTGCCCGTGCAGCATGATGGCGCCGCGCGCCTTGCCATTCCAGCTGAGCATGGGGTAGTGGCTCATAACCAGACGATGGCCCTTGGCATAGCCGGGAGCAATCTCCAGGTAATCGCGTACCTCATCCCAAATCTGCGGCACGTCGGGATCTTCCCAATCACCGTCATGGTTACCGCGGATAAGCGTCACATTCTTGCATTCGATACGCTCGCGCAGGCGCACCGCCTCCGCCAGGGGCAAACGATAGGTAAAGTCACCCAGAATATAGAGGCGGTCATCCGCAGCCACGCACTCATTGATGGCATCGATGACCTTGCGATTCATCTCCTCGACCGAGCCAAACGGCCGGTCCATGTCGTGCAAGATATTCGTATCGCCCAAGTGCAGGTCGGCGGTAAACCACATCATCGTCTGTGTCCTCATTTCGCAACGCATCTAACACGTGCCTAGTATACAGACGCTTTGGCGCGTCGGTTAGCCAAAGAGCCCGCCGAACAAGCCACGGCGGCGCTTATCCTTTTTATTCGAACCTTTGCCCCAGGCGTTCTTATCCTTTTGCTTTTTGCGGTCCTGTTCCAACTCATCGTCATCGAGTAGCATATCCCACTCAAACGGATCGTCTGTCAGATCGAACAGGTCGTCGCCATCAAACATGGCCGCCTCCATTGCCGACTAGCGAGCATCCACAACATAGAGCCCAACGCGCACCTGATGCCACGGGCTGCGCTCGGGGGCAACCTGTTGCACACGGGCCTCAAATACGTCCTCATGGCCGTAATACATCATCAAGGACAGCGGGCCGACCTCGTTTCCCGGAACATAGCCAAGCTTGGTGTTGCCGTAATAGATCGCAACCGCCTCGGGGTCATGGGGATTATCGCGCTCGGCACACAGCGTCAGCTTATCGCCCGCTTTAAGATCGCCCAGGACCAAGGCACCGTCAGCATACTGAAATCCCGCAATGTGAAACGACAGAAGAACACGTGAAGGCTCGTACATGGCAGCTCCTCTAACGGCCGGATAAACCAGCGTTTAACCTTACCGAAAAGTCTACGGGCCCGTGCGGACACAAATTTATCCTGTCTGATTTAATGCACGAACATGCGCACGAATTTGTGCTTCCAGTTTGCGTAGGGGGCATAGCGGAATGGCACGTCCAACCACGTCGCCTTGTTCACGATACTCTTCTTGTGGCTAAACGTATCGAAGCTCTCGCGGCCATGGTACTGACCCATACCGCTCGCTCCCATGCCGCCAAAGCCCATATGGCTCGTAGCCAAGTGCATAATCGTGTCGTTGACGCAGCCGCCGCCAAAGGGCACGTAACGCACAAAGCGTTGCTGAGCCGCACGGTCCTGGCTAAAGATATACAGGGCCAGTGGCGTCGGACGATCCGTAATAAACGTTTCGGCCTCGTCTAAGCTCTCAAACGTCAGCACCGGTAAAATCGGGCCAAAGATCTCCTCCTGCATCACGGCGTCCTCAGGCGCCACGCCGTCTAGGATCGTCGGCTCAATCTTGAGCGACGACTCGCGCGCCGTGCCTCCCAGCACAACCTTATCGGAGTCGATCAGCCCGCGTACGCGCACGAAATGCTTGGCGTTGACGATATGCCCGTAGTCCTCGTTATCGAGCGGATGCTCGCCAAACATACGGCGGACCTCCTCCTTGATGAGGCCCAGCAGCTCGTCGTGCACGCTCGTATCGACCAGCAGGTAGTCGGGCGCCACGCAGGTCTGTCCCACGTTGAGCCATTTACCAAAGGCGATACGCCGTGCCGCAACCTTCAAGTTTGCCGTCGCATCCACGATGCAGGGACTCTTTCCGCCCAGCTCAAGCGTCACGGACGTAAGGTTTTTACTTGCGCGCTCCATGACGAGCTTGCCGACCGGAACGCTACCGGTAAAGAAGATTTTGTCCCAGCACTCATCGAGTAGCGCTTCGTTCTCGGCGCGCCCGCCCTCGACAACCGTCACCAGGCGCGGATCAAATGCCTCTTCACAGATTTGCTTGAGCACCGCACTCGATGCCGGAGCATAGGCGCTCGGCTTGATGACCACAGTATTGCCCGCGGCAAGGGCGCCGGCGAGCGGCTCGAGCGTCAGCAAAAACGGGTAGTTCCACGGAGCCATGATGAGCGTGACGCCATAGGGCACGGCTTGCGTTTTGCACACACTCACGGCGTTGGCAAGGTCACACGGACGCAGGCGCGGACGACTCCATCGAGCCGCATGCGCGATCTGATGACGAATCTCGGAAAGCGAGGTGCCGATCTCGCACATATAGGCCTCGTCATGCGACTTTCCCAAATCGGTCTTGAGCGCATGGGCGATATCGGTCTCGTGTGCCCGCACCGCCTCGCGCAGGCGCACGAGGGCGCGGCGTCGAGCATCGACATCAAACGTGGCGTGCGTCTTAAAATAGGCGCGCTGATCGGCAACGATGCGCGCGATTTCCTCGGTGTTCATGGATCCTCCTAGTTCTCGTCCTCAAACATACCACCTGCGATAACTTCGTACATATGCTCGAGCTCCAAACGGTCCATTAAAAGCGGAACGGGGTACAGGGGATTGGCCTCGGCATCGGCATGTGCCGCCATCTGCGGAATGTCGGAACGGCGAATGCCCGAGACATATTTGGGGATTGCCAGGGCCTCGTTCATGCAATCGACCCAATCGATAAAGGCCTCGGCCGCAAGACTGTCCTGCGCGGTAGCCGGCGCAATGTCCGCCATGCGAGCAAGATCGGCAAGCTTGGGGGCGGCGGCGTCACCATAAGCGCGAAGCATATGCGGCAGGATGATGGCGTTGGCCAAGCCGTGCGGAATTCCGCATCGGCCGCCCAGACTGTGCGCGATGGCATGAACGTATCCAACATAGGAGCGCGTAAAGGCAACGCCCGCCTTATACGCCGCCGAAAGCATATTGCGACGCGAATGCATGTTGTCGCCATGCTCATAGGCCTCGAGCAAATTGTCGTGGATGAGCTGCACCGCCTGTCGCGCCATTTTGCGCGTATAGGGCGTGGTGCTTCGCCCGATAAAGGCCTCGACGGCATGCGTCAGAGCATCCATGCCCGTCTGTCCCGTAATGGAGGCGGGCAGGTCGCGCGTAAACTCGGGGTCGTGCACCGCAAAGCGCGGGATAAGCACAAAGTCGTTAATGGGGTACTTGTAGTGTGTCTCGTCATCGGTAATTACCGCCGCGAGTGTGACTTCGCTTCCCGTACCGGCGGTAGTAGGAACCGCAATAAGCAGCGGCAGGCGACGATGAATACGCAGCAGGCCGCGCATCTTGTTGATGGGCTTGTTTGGCTGCGCGATGCGTGCGCCCACGCCCTTAGCGCAGTCCATGGCCGAGCCACCGCCAAAGCCGATAATGGCCTGGCAGGCGCGCTCTCGATACAGGGACGCCGCTTCTTCCACGTTTGAAACCGTGGGGTTCGCTAATGTTTTGGCATAGACCGCAACGCCAATTCCCTTGGACGCGAGCGCTGTCTCGAGCGGTGCCGTGAGCCCCAGACGGGCAATGCCGGGATCCGTCACGATAAGAACCCGCTGTATCGAACACTTTTGAAGCACTGTGGGCACATCCTCAGCGTGCTCCAAAATGCGCGGCTCGGTATAGGGCAGGATCGGCAATGCAATGCGAAAAACCGTCTGATATGTTCGGCACCAGGCGCGGCGGGCTAGATGCATAAAGGAAGCTCCTTCATTTGTTGATTGGTCAACATTTGCTCGACCGATTGTACTCAGCGGCGGTCAAAGACGACCTGCCAATCGTTAATCAATCAACATCTTCATATCTCAAAATTGTTTTATTAAAAATCATTCCTAATAGGCTTCACATTTGGTTGCATTTATGGATAATAGAACCCGTCAAGACGCACGTCCGGAGAGGGCCCTTACGGGACCGGACGAGCGCACCATCGCCATCGATCGAAAGGATCGAATCATGAAGTTTGTTTGCCCCGTTTGCGGTTATGTTGAAGAGTTCGACGGCGACCAGCTGCCCGAGGACTTCAAGTGCCCCCAGTGCGGCGTTCCCGGTTCTCGTTTCCTGAAGCAGGAGGAAGGTCAGCTCGAGTGGGCTGCCGAGCACGTCGTGGGCGTCGCCAAGATGGAGGGTGTCTCCGAGGACATCGTTGCCGACCTGCGCGCCAACTTTGAAGGCGAGTGCTCCGAGGTCGGTATGTACCTGGCCATGGCTCGCGTCGCTCATCGCGAGGGCTATCCCGAGATCGGCCTGTACTGGGAGAAGGCTGCCCACGAGGAGGCCGAGCATGCCGCCAAGTTCGCTGAGCTCCTGGGCGAGGTCGTGACCGACTCCACCAAGAAGAACCTCGAGATGCGCGTTGAGGCCGAGAACGGCGCCACCGCCGGCAAGACCGATCTTGCCAAGCGCGCCAAGGCCGCTGGCCTCGATGCCATCCACGACACCGTGCACGAGATGGCTCGCGACGAGGCTCGCCACGGCAAGGCTTTCGCCGGCCTGCTCAAGCGCTACTTTGGCTAAGCCAACTGCCTGAGACAATAACCTCTAGCTCGATGAGGCCCGGACCGCACGGTTCGGGCCTTTTTCGTGGGCTTATTGCAACTGTTCTTGAAGAACGATGAGCGACTGAGCGCTCAGGTCGTCGTATTGTATGAGGACGCGAGATGGAGCGTTCTTAGTCGATGCCCGATCACCCGTCCACAGGCAATCGGCGATGTTGACATAGGAAATACGAGCGTCAGCAAGGGCCTTCACGAAACTCTCCCCCGCCTTGTCCTCGGCCAGGGCAACGGTGCAGTAAAGGCCCGCGTCTGCGTGTTCGATCGAGACCTCCCCTGCCGGAAACGCCTTCCGCACAAGCGCCGCTAGGCCATCACGCGCCTCGCGAGCACGAACGCGCACGCGATTCACATGCCGCTCGTAATCACCCGATTCCAGCAAACGAGCCAAAGCAACCTGGTCAACAGAACTCACCGACGAGGCGTAGAAACCAAGGTTGCGCCTAAACCGCTCCGTCAGCTCATCGGGTAGTACCATGTACGCTAGACGCAACGCCGATGACAGGCTCTTCGAAAACGTGTTGGTGTAGATAACCGACTGGGCGGCATCGATTGACGCGAGCGCGGGAATCGGCTTGCCGGCAAGGCGAAACTCACAATCAAAGTCATCTTCGATGAGATACCGGCCCGGCTGCTCGGCAGCCCAGCTCAGCAGGGCATAGCGACGCGCAATACTCGTCACAAGGCCGGTCGGATACTGATGGGACGGCATCAGGTGAAGGACATCGGCCCCGGTATTCAGCAGGTCGCTCAGGATCACGCCGTCATCATCCAACGGGATATGTCGAACTTTGCAACCCATAGCCTGATAGATGCGCGTCAGGCGCAAATAGCCCGGATCCTCAACGGCATACACCTTGTCGGCTCCAAGCAACTGAACCAATATGGTATCGAGCAACTGGGCGCCCGCACCGATAACGATGTTGTCGGGGTCGACATTCATGCCCCTTGTCCCGCGCAGATGATGAGCAATTGCGCGTCGTAGCCGAGCGGTGCCCTGCGCCGGCGCAGTCGAAAAGATTTCGCGTTCGTCTTCGGATGCCAGCGTCGCCCGCAGCGCGCTTTGCCAAAGCCGCGCCGCCTCCAAAGCGGAAGGAGAAAGTGCGTCAAATCGCTCGACCTGTCCGTTGACATCATGCGCACTGGGGCCCACAGAGACGGCATCTCGGTCGATGCCCTCCGCAGCCGAAGCCAAAACCGGTGCATCCGGAAGCTCGCAAGCGTAGTAGCCACGGCGCGGCTTTGAGCAAATATAGCCCTCGGCAAGTAACTGGCTATATGCATTCTCGATAGTAATGACACTGATTCCCAGATGACTGGCAAAGGCACGCTTAGACGGAAGATGCTCCCCCGCCGCAATACGTCCAGCAACGATATCATCTCGAATTTGCTGGTAAACATACTCATAAAGCGATGCCTCGCCGCGTTTTTCCAAATTGTAGTCAAGCATGAGTTTGTCACCTGACCTTATTAAGTCATTCAATCTGGTATTAGTCTGACCTTGTAATTATCTCGAAAACTGAGTATTTCGCCATACCCAGCTCCCCGATAGGATGTTCCGTCAAGCAATGCACATGTCAACCAAGGGAGCAACCATGGCAGAACAGAACAGCAAAGCCGATCGCGTCAAGCTCAATCGCGAGCTCGCGCAAATGCTCAAGGGCGGCGTCATCATGGACGTCACCACGCCCGAGCAAGCACGCATCGCCGAAGAGGCAGGCGCCTGCGCCGTCATGGCACTCGAGCGCATCCCGGCCGATATCCGTGCCGCAGGTGGTGTGTCGCGCATGAGCGACCCCAAGATGATCAAGGGCATCCAAGAGGCCGTCTCCATCCCCGTTATGGCCAAGTGCCGCATCGGTCACATTGTCGAGGCGCAGGTCCTGCAGGCCATCGAGATCGATTACATCGATGAGTCCGAGGTCCTCTCCCCTGCCGACGATGTCTACCACATCGACAAGACCCAGTTTGACGTGCCGTTTGTCTGCGGCGCCCGCGACCTGGGCGAGGCGTTACGCCGTGTTGCCGAGGGCGCCACGATGATTCGCACCAAGGGCGAGCCGGGCACGGGCGACGTCGTCCAGGCTGTGCGTCACATGCGCAAAATCCAAAAGCAGATCCGCGACGTTGTTGCCCTGCGCGACGACAAGCTTTTTGAGGCAGCCAAGCAACTGCAGGTGCCGGTCGAGCTGGTGCGCGAGGTGCATGCCACGGGCAAGCTTCCCGTCGTGAACTTCGCCGCCGGCGGAGTCGCGACCCCCGCCGACGCCGCGTTGATGATGCAGCTGGGCGCCGAGGGCGTCTTTGTTGGCTCGGGCATCTTTAAGAGCGGCGACCCCGCCAAGCGCGCCGCCGCCATCGTCAAGGCCGTGGCAAACTTCACCGACGCCAAACTCATCGCTGAGCTTTCGGAGGACCTGGGCGAGGCCATGGTGGGCATCAACGCCGACGAGATCGAGATCATCATGGAGGAGCGCGGGCGCTAGTCCGGCAGAAAGGATCGCACATGAGCGATTATGCAGACCAGACAGTCGCCGTGCTGGCGGTCCAAGGTGCTTTTGCCGAGCACGAGGCAAGACTATCCGAGCTTGGCGCACACTGTATTGAGCTGAGGCAGGCGGCCGATTTGCGGCAGAACTTTGATCGCCTGGTCCTCCCTGGCGGCGAATCCACCGTTCAGGGCAAGCTGCTTGATGAGTTGGGCATGCTCGAGGAGCTTCGTGCCCGCATCGCTGAAAGCATGCCCGTCCTGGGCACCTGTGCCGGCCTGATTCTGTTGGCGCGCGATCTTGCCGCCCATGACGATAAGGGCACGCCGCGTTTGGCAACCATGGATGTACTTGTCGAGCGCAATGCCTACGGCAGGCAGCTCGGCAGCTTTCGAACCAAGGGCCAGGTAGCCGGCATCGACGGTGAAGTGCCGCTGACGTTTATCCGTGCGCCCCGCATCGTCGAGGTCCACGGCGACGCCAAGGCCCTGGCAGAGGTCGATGGCCGCATCGTCGCCGCCCGCCAGGGCAACCAGCTCGGCGTAACCTTCCACCCCGAGCTCGACGAGGATACCCGCCTCCACGAGCTCTTCCTCCAAATGTAGGCAGAGTAGAAACGAGCGTGGATTTTCGGACACAGAACAAATGAGAGTGGATAATCTCCCACTTTGAGCTTGAATGCAGGCTCAAACCGGGAGATTATCCACTCTCGTACTATGTAGTCGTTGGGGACGTTCTTAAACGACTACATCGCGATAGACGACCACGTTTGCCCAGATAAAACCGACCAAAATAAACCTGTCCCTTTTTGGCGTCCTTTTTTGCAGATTTGGACTATGGGAACGCCGATGCTTTGGCAACGCCAGCGAGCGCCGCCCAGGGCGAACAAGTTGGCATGAAAAAGGCAAGGCATAGACC